>JBFLWJ010000001.1:26835-311253 GCA_040757835.1 Actinomycetota bacterium | reverse complement strand
CACTCACCGTCTCAACTCGGGAGACCCGATCCATGCGAGGGCGAACAGACGCGCATCGAGGAGGCCGTTGGATATGAACTCACGCCCGGGTGTCGCCCTATACAAAACCCGCCAGCCCGGGATCCGGTGGTCGGTACGTAGCGCACCCCCATCTGCGCTGCCCCCCACCCGGGGAACTACCGGGTCGATCATGAGATATGGGCGAACAGACGCGCATCGAGGAGGCCGTTGGATATGAACTCACGCCCGGGTGTCGCCCTATACAAAACCCGCCAGCCCGGGATCCGGGGGTCGGTGTATAGCGACCGTCCATCCGTGCTACTACTTGCCCGAGAACTACCAGGTCGGTCTCAGTGAGGCCTTGCGAGCGAGACCGTTACCTGGAGGCTCGGGCTGTAAGAGCACCCGGAGCGAGGACCGTAACCCCGGGTCTCGGGCTATCTTAAACTGTCCCAGACAAGCCAGGCCAGAAACAGGAGCGGCACCGACAGGACGATCATGGTGGTAGGCAGCCCGTGGCGCGAGGCCAGGAAACCCCCGGCGGCCGGACCAAGGATGTATCCGACAGCCCAGGCCATGTTGAATACGCCGTAGGCGGTGCCGTACACGTCCCCTTCCCCTCCACCGGCAATCCTGTCGGCTATGAAGGGCAGGGTGGGGGTCTCGAACAAGGCTATGGATATGCCGCTGAGGGCGAAGAGGACGGCGGTGAGGGCGAGGTTGCGCGAGAACGCCAGCGGGGGGACCACCACTGCCGTGGCCACGAGGCCAAGGGTCATGATGCCTTTCTTGCCCGAGCGGTCGGCGATCTTTCCCACCAGCGGGCTGCTCAGCGAGTATGCCAGGACGGTGAGGGCGAACAGCAACCCGATCCCGGTGCTGCCGAGGCCCAGGTTGTCCTGGAGAAAGACGGGGAAGAGCGGCTCCAGCAGTCCCAGGCTGACCGTGCCCATCATCACGACGACGATGACCAGCACCATGCCGGGATAGGCGAGCACCTTGCGCATCATGTCGCGGTAGTCTGAACGGTTACCGCCCCGCGGCAAGCTCTTCAGCTCGCGGCTCGCAAGGGCCAGGATGCCTCCCGCCACGCAGAAGGCCGCTACCAGCAGGAAGGGTGCCTTGTATCCCAGCCAGTCGTAGAGGACGCCCCCCAGGGCCGGCCCGGCGATGGATCCGGCTCCCATCGCCGCCATCACCATGCCCATGCTGCTCCCCCGCTCCCCCGCCGGATAGACCTCGGCGATGATGGCCAGCCCCACCGACCAGGTGGCCGCCGCGGTCACCCCATCGAGAAAGCGCGAGAGGAAGAGCGCGGCATAGGTCGTTGCGTAGGCGTAGAGAACGAAGGCGCCCGCCATGGCCACCATACCGAAGACCAGAAAAGGCCGGCGCCCGGCGCGGTCCGAGAGGATGCCGAAGGGCACGGCGGCCACGATATTGCCCAGCGCGTACGAGGCGAAGAGCATGCCCAGGCCCAACTCGCCGATACCCAGTTCGCTGGCGTAAACGGGCATGACCGGGACCACCACGCCGTAGCCCAGGCTGTCCACGAAGATGACCACGCACACCAGCACCAGGAGCCTTTTCAAACCCGCACCCCGTATCTTCGCGCCAACTCTCTGCCGTTCCGGCTGCGGCTATTATCGCATGAAGCGCGAACTGCTTGGCCATTGTAGAATAAGCACATGGAAGACCAGCCGCGGCCGACGGACTTCGTCGACTATCAAGGTATATTTTCCAGGACCCTCATCCTGGTGGGCAGGGGCGCAAGCGTGCCTGACGCACTGGAGTCGTGTCTGAAAGATGCCTACCCGCTCACTTACAGGGAGATCCTGGTGGAAGCCAGGAAGATACTCTCCCACCTCAAGCAGGAACGGGAGTGGGGATCGCTGCGGGCGCTGCGTGAGCTCGCGGACAGGCCTGGCCTCGCGGACGAGATGCGCAGGAGCAGGCCTTCCGGGGAGAGGACGGACGGGGATGCCCCCGGCATGAGCCGCTCCGACGTCAATGCCGATTTCCCGCGTATCTTCGCCCTAGCCCAGCGCAAACGGCAGTCGGGGTTCTCCCTCGATGACTCCCTGGAGATGGCCGTGCGCGAACTCTACCCCCAGACCTACCGCAAGGTGACCGAAGCCGCTCGCTTCTACGTCCGAGTGGCGGCGCACAGGCGCGGAGAACACGAGATGCGCGCGCTGCGGGAACTGGCGGAGGACCCTCGGTTCTTCGCCGAGCTCGAGGATTCGCTCCCGGAATAACGGCTCAGGTAGACGTGTAGACCAGCAGGGAGAGGATGACGAGGCCGAGCACCAGGAGCAGGTTCAGCGCCCCCACCAGGATGCCTGCCAGGGCGAAACCGCTCCCCCCCAGCATGCCCCCGCTGTCTCGGATGCGTTCGCGCGACACGAAGCCCGTCGCGATGGCGGCCACGGCCGGCAATATCGGCAGGATTAGGAAACTGGCCAAGGCGCATACCAGGGACACGACAGCCAGGTCATCGGTGCGGCGCTGCCCGCTCACCAGTGGATAAGGCCCGTAGGCGGGATATGGCCCGGGCGGGACCGGCGGCGGCTGGCCGGGGGAAGGCGGCGCTTCCCCGGGAGGCACGGGTGGTGGAACGGCCTGCGGGGTGCCGCCCAGCCCCATGGCGGACTTGAAATCCTGCGGCCCCACCGCTCCCTGCAGGCCCGGTGACGCCGCGGCCCCGAGGTCGGCGCCGCAGGAATTGCAGAAAGCCGCCCCGTCAGGCATGAGCTTGCCGCAGCGCATGCACGCCTTGTAACCCACGCCTTCTTCCATGAACGAATCACCTTTTCTCTTCAGCCCTCCCGGGAGCGGCTTGCGAACTTCCCCGCCCCGCGGACCACTGCTACTATATTCCCGGTATCCTTGATTCTACCTTCAAGACCGTGGCGCCGTATTCGCCCTAGATGAGGAGGCCCCGTGATCGGCCTGTTGTGCGCGACCCCCCGGGAACTGGAGACGGTCATCCCCCTGCTGGCGGATACCGCCGACTCCGCCTCACCGTCCGGGACCAGGCTGGTCAGGGGAAGAGCGGGCGGGTCCGAGGTCCTGGCCTTCTCCGCCGGGATAGGAAAGGTCTCCGCGGCGGCAGGGGCCCGCTTCCTCATCGATCGTTTTACCCTGCATGCCATGCTGGTCTTCGGTATGGCCGGCGCCCTCTCCCCCCTGCTGCAGGTGGGCGACCTGGTCATCGCCGACGTGCTCGTGCCCGCCGACGTGGGGGTGGCACATTCCGGCGGCTATCATACCACGGGTCCGGGCCAGTGCGAAAACGGGCGTCTCGTCTTCTGCCCTTCCTTCGAGGTGCCGCCGTCCATGCTGCGGCGCGTCCATATGGCGGCGGAGGACGCCGGCCTGCCTTACCGGCTGGGCAAGGTGCTCACCTGCGACCAGATAGTCCTCGAGCCCGAGCTCCGCTCCCACCTCGGCGAGGCCTTCGGCGCGTTGGCGGTGGAGATGGAGGGGGCCGCCGTGGCGCAGGTGGCGGCCACCGAAGGCCTGCCCTTCGCCGCCGTGCGCGCCATCAGCGACGAGCTCTCCCACGATTTCGTCGGGTTCGAACGGCTCCTGGAATACCGTGGGCAGGCCCGCCGCAACATCTGGCACAATCGCTTCAGGCTCGCGGTGAGCGGCGCGGACACCGTGGCCAGGGCCAGGGAGATGTCTCGCGGCAGGGATGCCGCCCTGGCCAGTCTCGGCGTCTTTCTCCGCTCCTTTCTCGCCGAACCTGGCTGAGGGGCGGGTCGCTGCAATATAATCGCAGCATGGGAAAGAACGTGAGTCTGGACGTGAGCTGGGGGCGCCGCCTGCTCGGCGCGCTCCTCGGGGCCACCGGCCTGGGGACCACCACCTTCTGGATCCTCTTCTTCTCCGGGGCGATGAAAGCCACCGAGACGGAGCAGGACGAGGCCTTCGAACGCGCCTTCCCCCTTGCGGACGCGTGGATGAGTTCCCTGTGCATGCTGGCCGCGTGGCACCTGTGGAGGGGTGAAAGGGAGGGCGAGTTCCTGGGCACGGCCGCCGCCAGCTCCCTGGTCTTCCTGGCCCTCTTGGACATCCTCTACTCGCTGGAGAACCGCAAGTACTGGCCTCTGGACAGCAACCGCGCCACCATGCTGGCCATCAACCTCTGGACGCTGGGCCTGGGCGTGTCAACGCTGGCTTATCTCTGGAAGACCACCCTGCGGGAAGGCTGATTCAGGCCGCCGAAGCGCCGCCGGCGGATTTCTTCCGCACGGAATACGCGATTGCTCCATCCGCCTCGCCCTGCCTGCTGCTCAGGCCTTCTTCGCCTGCCCCGCCTTTGTTGCCTTCCCCGGCACGGCCTTCTTCTTGGCGGCAGCCTTCCTGGCAGGCGCGGCCTCCTTCTTTGCGGGCGGCTTCTTGGCCGCTCCGCCCTTCTTCTTCGCGGCCGCTCCCCCCTTCTTTGACGCAGCCGGCTTGGAACTCCTGGCGGCCGCCCTCATCTTCGCCTGTGGGTGTTCCTCGGTCCCCAAGGCGGGAAGGCCGCATACCTGGTGCCCGTCCCTGCCCTCCGGGCAGCGTTCGATGAGGAACTCGGAGACGGACGGCGCCAGCTCCTTCTGTGAGCGCGAGCTGACGTAGATGCCTATGTGTCCCCCGGGGAAGCTGTACAGGGTCTTGTCCTCGCTCCCCACCAGGTCGTTCAAGGGGATGGTAGAAGCCGGGGGGACCAGGTGGTCCTCGGTGGCATAGATGTTGAGCAGGGGCATGGTGATACGTCCCAGATCGACGCGCCGGTCCCCTATCATCAGCTCTCCCTTTACCAGTTTGTTCTCTTGGTAGAGGTCCTTCAGGAACTTGCGGTATGCCTCTCCCGCCTGGGCCGGGCTGTCGAAGATCCATTTCTCCATGCGCACGAAATTGGCCACCGTGGCGGGGTCGTCCAGGTTGTCCATGAGCCCGACGTATTTGTCCACCATGAGCTGGAACGGCTTGAGCATGAGGAAGCCTACGTTCATGAACTCGCCCGGGATGATGCCCATCGTGTCCACCATGTTGTCGATGTCCATGTACTGGCTCCATACGTTGAGCAGCCCGTCCGTGGTGTGGAAGTCGACCGGCGCCACCATGGTGATGAGGTTGCGGATCTTCTCCGGGTAGAGCGCCGAATAGATAATGGAAAAGGTGCCGCCCTGGCATACGCCCAACAGGTTGATGCGGTCGCATCCGGTCCTATCCCGCACGAAATCCACGCAATCATTGAGGTACACGTCGATGTAGTCCTCCATTGTCACGTAGCGGTCGCCGTGGTCGGGGTAGCCCCAGTCGATGATGTAGATGTCCAGCCCCTGTCCCAGGAGGTTGCGGATGAGGCTGCGGTCGGACTGCAGGTCCATCATGTACTGCCGGTTGACCAGGGCGTAACAGATGAGGATGGGCGTCGGACAGGTGAGGGCATCGCCTGGCAGATAATGGTAGAGCTTCATCTTGTCCTCTTCGAATACCAGCTCCTTGGGCGTGGGCTCCACCTCGACGTCGCTGATGGTGGTGAGGATCTCGGCGCCCTTTACCAGCTTGCGGTTGATGTCCTCCAGCTCCTCCACGAAGAAATTGGGGTCCATGAACTCCTTGAACATGCCTATCCCTCCCCTCCGGCCGCCCTGAGCTCCTTGAGCTCCTTCTTCAAGGTCCTGACCTCGCGCTTCAGCCGGTCCACGGTCTTGTAGAGATGGTCCATCTCCGAGCGGTTCGGGAAGGGAAGCTCCTTTGTGACCTCCTCCACATATGCCTGGAAATCGCGCCTGAACTGCATGCCCCTGTCCACCAGTTTCCCCTGCAGCCTGGCGAACTCCTCGGTGCGGAAGAGCTCGATGTAGAGTTCCTCGCTGGTCTCCCACCACAGGCGGTAGAATTCCCGGAAGGACATGGGCTCGGCTTCTCCCTCCGCCTGCACGGAGGCCAGTTTCTCCTGCAGCTTCTGGAAGGACTGCGCACCCGCCCCCTGGAGGGCCGCGTAAAACTCCGTGAGGACGATATTGAACTCGGTGATGGAGTCCACGGCATGCCCGAGCTTCTCCGCCGCTTCCCGGTAGTACCCCATGGCCGGGGCGCGCAGCAGCCTCCCGAAGCTCTCCTCGTATGCCTTCCTCCACCCCTCGTAGACCTCGGTGGCCGCGTCGACGGAGGGCCTCTCCATCTTCAGGCCGCTGTCCATGAGGCCGCGGGAGTACTCGAGCCAGGGCGACCAGAGATGGGTCGCAAGCCCCGCCATGAGCAGGGGTATCTCGGCGTCATACAGCTCGGCTATCCACCGCAGCTGCTCCGGCAGGGCCGGCGCGAAGACCCTCTGCACGATATCGCGGTACTCCCCGGCCCATTCCTCCAGCGCTTTGCTGACCGCCTCGAAGTCGTACTCGCCGCCCTCCCCCACGGCCTTGCGGTAGGCTTCGAACATCTGCATCCACATGGCATAGAGTCGCGAGTAGACGTCTGTAGCCTGGAACATCTTCATGTACGTATCGGGGCCGATACCCTGGCTCGGCACGGCGAACTTCTCCATCATCTCCCGCGTATACGCGGCCCACTGTCGATAGTAGTCCATCGCGTCAGGCAACGACGCCGAACCCGCCTCCCCTCCGCCGCCCCGAGACGGTGCCGCCATGCGGCTCCAGGCACCCATCCAGTCCCGGAACATGCCCGCCTGCATCTCCTGCCACTTTTTCCACACATCCGGCCACGGATCTGTCTTTTCCTGCATGAGGCGTCCCTTCTACGTGATTATTCCTGGGCCAGCAGGTCTTCCATCTTGCGCAGCCCTTCCTCCAGGTTGCGGCGGAACTCCTCACGTCCCTTGCGCATGTTCTCGAGCCACTCCTGCAGGACTTTCTCGCCTTCCTTCTGGAGCTCTCCGCTCTGGTCCAGCAGGGTCCTCCACATCTTCTCCACCTGCTCCTGCACGGAGTTCATGGTGTCGAAGGACATGAGCATGCCCGAGCGCATTCCCTCCATGACCGTCTTCTGCATCATCTTTGGGTCCATCTTCGATCCCCCCTTTTTCCATATGAGGTCTTTTCCTCTATAATTCCTTTCTAGACCAGCCGGTAAACATGGACAATGAGCCGGGTCAGGCCCTCTCTGCTGGGCCTGCTCGCTGCATCGGAGGTGGGCGAGGCCTCCTTTAACGCCGCCCAACGGAGCAGGCCGCCACCGTTCCATCCCGGCACGTATCTGCGCTATAGTAGGTCAATACCGAACGGCTGCCGGATGGAACTCTTACGCTGCAAGGGGTGAAGACTATGTGCCGCATCATCGCCAAAGCGTGTATGACACTTTTCATGCCCGTCCTGCTGGCCTCCCTGCTCTTTGCCGGCTGCGGCAGCGCCGACAGCGGCGACTACGAGCATGAAGTGGCCGAGATCAACCGGGCAACATCGCAGAAGCTCGAGGAATCGCTTCATCTCCTCGGCAAGGAGGAGCACGGTGAGCAAGAGGGGCAGGTGGAGGAAGAGGCGCATGCCGAAGAGGAGACGGAGGGAGAGGGACAGGTAGAGGAAGAGGAGCATGCCGAAGAAGAAAGTCAGGCAGAACTGCTCGTCAAGGCACTCGAAGAAGCGGTGATGATCCTGAAAGAGGCCTTGTTGGAACTGGAAGACGTCAAAGTGCCTGCCGGCATGGAAGACTATCACCTTCAACTGGCATCCTTCTACAACGCTAACCTGGCCGCCTACGAGGGATACCTGGCCGCCCTCGAGCCCACCGCGGAACATGCCGGGAGCGAGGAGGAGGGCTCCGGGTCCCACGATGAGGAGTCCACGGGCGAGGAGGGGGCTCCCCAGGAGGGGGAGGCTCCCCACCAGGAGGGGGAACCGGCTGAAAGCGCCGGCCACTGATGTATAATCTTGATATAACCCCACCGGCACCGGATGGTTTAACAGGAGGGACGGGATGAACGAGGAAGACCTGTACGAGAAGTTGGCCGAGCGCATACTCACCAAGGGGAGCAAGTTCATACCTGACCTCTTCCGCATGGTCGCGGATGAAGACGAGGCACGTATCATGCTGGCGACCCCCGGCACCGCCCCCGAGCTGGCCGAGAAGCTCGGGTACTCCCTTGAGGAGATGGAGGAGAAGCTCGATTTCCTCTATCGCAAGGGCCTCATCTTCAAGGCCGCAAAGCCCCAGGGCACCCTGTACCGCATGGGGCGCGACATCACCCAGTTTCACGACGCCACCATCCTCTGGGACGGCGTGACCCAGGAATACCTCGACCTGTGGCGGCGCCAGACCCAGGAGGAGCTGCCGGACTACATCAACATGGTCAGCATGATCCTGCCCAAGCCGGTCACGCGCGTTGTGACCGTCGGCCAGCCGGTGGAGGCGAGGCAGAACGTCCTCGCCTACGATGACGTGGAACAGATAGTCAAGGACGCTGGTCGCCTGGCCGTGGCCAAGTGCACCTGCCGCCTGGTGGACGGCAAGTGCGGCAAACCCCTGGAGGTCTGCCTGCAGCTGGGCAAGGGCGCCGATTACGCCATCGACCGGGGCAGCGGCCGCGAGATCAGCGTCGAGGAGGCCATGGAGATCGTCCGCATGGCCGAGGAGGCCGGCCTCATCCACGTGGCCATGAACAAGATGTACGGCAGCCATATCATCTGCAACTGCTGCGAGGACTGCTGCGTTGCCTTCGGACTGCCCATCCCCGCAACCGCCATCGTCGATCCCAGCCGCTTCCTGGCGGTGGTGGACGAGGACGCCTGCAGCGGTTGCGGCGACTGCGTCGGCCGCTGCTTCTTCGACGCCATAACGCTGCAGGAGCGTGACGGCGAGGAGGTTTCGGCGATCGACGCCGAGCTGTGCATGGGGTGCGGGCTGTGCCAGGTGACATGCCCCGAGGACGCGATCTCCATGAAAGTGGTGCGCGAGGAGTCCTTCATCCCCAACTACTAAAGGCTGCCCTTAAGGTAGCGACCGGCATTTTCATCCTCGGTGGTGTCGCGGCCACGATTCATGGATGACAGACCCTATATGAGATAAGGCACAACCCCGGATAGAGCCACGCTGCCCGATCCGTGCCCGTTAAGAGTGCGGGCAAAAGCAACGATATTCAACCTGTGGGCAGATTATTCGAACTCCTGTTAATGGCTTCAGTATATCCGCACATGTAACGGGAACGGCCGAGGAAGAAACATTTCGGCAAAGAACCGACACGGGAAGGGACAGAGGATCATGGCGGCTTCTATCCCCTTGATATGATGCAGGAAGAAGAAGGATTCCGCGAGCATCTGGCCGCGCGGCGGCTTGGCACCCTGAAGGAGGCGATCTGGGGCAAGGAGGAGCTGCAGCTGAGCCGGGAAAACCCCCGTATGCAACCTGCTCCTTATCGGCCTGGCCCAGGGCCTGTTCGAGCTGGTGTCTGGCCAGGATGGTACGGTGGAATGGAATATGGCCGATGATGGCGACCTCACGGCGGAGGTTTCGTCCTGGCGGCTCCAGGCCTCGACAGGCTGACAGGGAATAAAGAGGGCGGGGATCGAAGCCCCCGCCCTCATGCGTTTCGTCAGATCTAAGGGTTCAACCAAACCGCCGCGTTGGTGATGCAGTACTCCTCCGGGCGCTCGAGGGTGGTGCAGCGGAAGACGATCTTGTCGTCAGCCTCCTGCCACATCTGGGTGACGATGGTGTCGCCGGGAAACGCCGGGCGGCTGAAGCGCACCTTGATGGCCTTGAACTTGGAGGTGTCGTTGCCGCAGTACTCGCGCAGCACCGCACGTCCCGCGTGGCCGAAGGTACACAAGCCGTGGATTATGGGCCGGTCGAATCCTGCCATGGCGGCGAAGTTCGGGTCGACGTGCAGGGGATTGTAGTCACCCGACAGGCGGTAGATCATGGACTGGATGGGAAGGGTCTTCAGCTCTAAGACCTTGTCGGGGTCGCGGTCGGGGGGCTCGTTGCCCGGTTCCGGGCCGCGCTCTCCGCCGAACCCGCCCTCGCCGCGGATGAAACTGGAAAAGGTGTTGTAGAAGACCACCTCTCCCGACTCGTCCACGGTGTCGGCATCCAGGTCGATGACCGCGCCCTTGGTCTTGTCCCACACCGCGGCGATCTTCGGCTTGGTGGTGAGCTTGCCCGAGGTGGGGATGGGCTTGCGGATCTCCAGGTACTGCTCGCCGTGGACCAGCATGACCAGGTTGATGTCTACCCCCTCCACCGCCACCAGGCCCATGAGGGCCGGGAAGGGCGGGATGACCCCGAAGGTGGGTATGGCTTCCAGGCCGTTCTCGTACACGAACTTCAGTTCGTCCGCCTCGTAGCCGGCACCGATACCCAGATTGTAGAGCATGACGTCCCGGGTGGTGTATTCGTAGTCGAGCGGCGGCAATTCCTTCCCTACTACTGACAGATCGATCGGCATCTTATCAACCCCTTTCCTAATCGATGGCCGACTTCCTTAGCCGCCCTGGTTCATCTTGCCCAGGATGGCACCGGTCTGTTCGGTGGCGCTCCCGTAGGCCACGGCCCCTTCGAGGCTGGTGATCTTGTCTATGTTCTCGTCGATCATCTCCAGGGTGATTGGCTGCTTCACATCGAAGATCACGCCCGGCCCCTCCATGAACGCGGCGCGGCTGAAATAGCCGCCGCCGGCTGAGAGGGTATAGCCGGAGAACGTACAGTTCTCCGAGCAGGCCCATACCACCAGGGGCGATACGTACTCGGGCTTGAGTAGATCCAGCAGGTCGGGGGGGAGGATGGTGGCGGTCATGCGGGTCCCCGCCACGGGGACGATGACGTTGGCCATTATGTTGTACTTGGCCCCCTCCTGCTTGAGGACGTGCATGAGGCCGACGATGCCCATCTTGGCCGCGCCGTAGTTGGCCTGCCCGAAGTTGCCATATACCCCGGCTGCTGAAGCCGCCGACACGATACGGCCGTAGTTGTTCTCCCGCATGTGGGGGAAGGCCGCCTTGGAGCAGAAGAAGGTGCCGTCGAGGTGGACGGCCATGACCTTCTCGTAGTCCTCCATCTCCATCTTGATGAAGCTCTTGTCGCGCAGGATGCCGGCGTTGTTGATCAGGATGTCGACTTTTCCGTAGGCGTCGATCGCCGTCTTGATGATGTTCGACGCGCCCTCCCAGTCGGCCACGCTGTCGAAGTTGGGGACGGCCTCTCCGCCGAGGTCCTTGATCTCCTGGACCATCTTCTCCGCAGCGGTATGCCCGGAACCGGTACCGTCGAAGGCGCCGCCCAGGTCGTTTACCACGACCTTTGCACCACGGCTGGCAAGGAGCAAGGCGTATTCCCTACCCAGGCCGCCGCCGGCCCCGGTCACTACTGCGACGCGGTCGTCAAATCGTACCTCTGCCATTAACCCTCTCCTTTCCTTCCTCGGGGGAGCGCCCCCCATGGTCTATCGCCGCTTGTTTCCAGGCATTATGCCGGAGACGAGGCTCTCCTGACTTATCCCTATACCTTACCGTATACGCTGCAGGCCGCCAGAGCGGCTTTTTCATTATATACCCAATGCAGTCCACGTTACAGACAGCCCTTCAACGGTCCTAGTCGTGCTGCGCATCACCCTGAGCTTGAACTGCTTACCGAACTCCTCGATATTACCACATGGGGTTCCCCATATCGCTTACGCGCCAGCCGCTGACTTGCCGCACCGTCCACCCGCCCTGTAATGTGAGGGTATGGCAGGACAAGAGACACGGAATTCCCGATATTGAGAGGGTGATCGCCTTGCGCAAAGGTTACCGTTCCTCGAGGATCGGATGGTGTTTTGCCTCCGTCCTTCTCTGTCTCGTGCTGGCCGCCGCGACCGGGTGCGGCGACGAGCCGCCGCCATCCCAGGGCAGCACGGATGGGAGCGGAGGCAACGATATCCCCTTGCAGACCCTCGCCCAGGGGGTGAACAGCGAGTACGGCCGCATCGACGAAATACCAATCCCGCAGGACGCCCCTCCGGAATGCCTGGCCATCAGCGACGAGGAGGAGTTCCAGCGCCTCGTCTCCCAGGCCTTCTTCCAGGAGACCATCCCCGGCGTGGACTTCGATAGATACATCGTCATCGCGGCCATGCAGGGCCCCAAGCCCACCGCCGGCTATGCCATAACCGTGGCAAGAGCCGCCCAGGATGGCGGCGATGTTGCCGTCGTGATCGAAGTCACGGAACCGGATCCGGGGGCCATAACCGCCCAGGTGCTCACCAGCCCCTATCACCTGGTCCTGGCCGAGCGGGCCTCCTTCGACCCCCGGGGGGAGCTGGTCTTTGTCTTCCGGGACGGCGACGGCACCCTCATCTCCCAGGGGTTCACGGAAGTCTGACCCCGTACCGTCCCCGAGGAGCGGCCATGCCTGAAAGCAGAACGGCAGTGATCGGATCAGGGCCGGGCGGTTCCGCCTTCGCGGCCCTCATGGCCCACGCAGGACACCAGGTGGTCCTGGTGGAGAAGAACGGGTTTCCGGGCGGAAAGTGCTCGTCCACGAGGCACGACGGGTACGTGGCCGACACCGGCGTACACATGTTCGGACGCGGCCAGTGGGGGCCTTTCGGGGACATAACCCGTATCCTGGGCGAAGGCCCGGGCTGGTCGGCCAGGACCCCTTCCTTCACCCTCAGCCTGCGGGGTGGGAGGATGGAGATGGGATCCTCCCAATTCCATCCCGTCTCGGTGGCCAGCTCCATCAAGGGGCGGCTCAGGGGCTGGCAGAAAATGCGCTGGCCATCCACCGCCGTAAAGGCGGCACGGGAACAAGGCTTCGGTGGCCTACTCTCACTGGGCAGGCGCTTCAGCGACAAGCGCTATCCGCTCTACGGCGAGCTCCAGGACGTGAGCGTGCGCGACTTTTTCAGCCGCCTATCCGACTCCGACGATTTTCTGCAGACCTTCCACGCCATGGCCATGCTGACCATGGTCCTTCCCTGGCACCGCGCCAGCATGGGCGAGTTCGCCTTTATACTGGCCAGCACCATGCGGTCATCACAGCTCTGCTATCCCTACGGCGGTTCCGGGGCCATACCCGCTTCTTTCCTGCGCGCTCTCACCGCGCAAGGCGGAGAGCTGCGCCTGGGCTGTGAAGCTGCCGCCATCGAGACCAGGGGTGGCAGGGTACGCGGCATCACCACCGCGGCGGGCGAGTTCATCGCGGCGGACAGGGTCGTCTCGAGCGCCGGGATTAAAAAGACCATCGCCATGGCAGGGCGCGAGGCCTTCCCGGCAGAGTACCTCGCAGCGGCCGATGCGCTGCGGGATTCCGAGGCTTTCATCGCTGTCAAATATTTCCTCGACCGCAAGATATCCTCCATGCGCACGCCCTGCCTCCTGCATATGCCCGATCTGTCGCCGCACTGCATGTTCGACTACCTCGAGGACGGGAGCGTGCCCGACGACCTCTTCCTCTTCGTGACCGCACCCGGTATCTGGGATCCCTCCCTGGTGCCGCCGGGGAAAGACTGCCTCATCGTCGGGGTGCCTGCGCCCAGCGACCTGCAGCGGGTCGATCAGGCGGCATCCCTGCTGGCACGGGCAGAAGAGATAGCCGCCTTTCTCTTTCCGGAGATATCCGGAGCCACGGTGGCGGTGGAGAGGGTGCTCACAACGCAGGTCTCGGGCCTGAGCGGAAGGACGGCAGGCGAATGCATCGGCATAGCCCAGGAGGTCGGCCAGAGCGGAACCAACCGTCCCGCAACGTCCACCCCGGTCCAGGGGCTCTACCTCGTGGGTGCCGACGCCGGCGGCCGGGGCATAGGCACGGAGATGGCCGCGGACAGCGCGCTGCGCCTCTACTACCATCTGCGGTGACCGGTCACGGCGGGCCTTACCCGCGTGGTCCGCGCGTGCGGGTAGCCGCAGCATTATATGCTAGACTTGAGACCTGACCATCCAAGCCGGCACACCCGGGAGGCGCCGCCATGTTCCCCGTGACCGCGAGCGGCAAGTGATACGTTTCTGTTAAGAGGGAGGGTCGATCATGGATTTCGAGTTCACCGAAGACCAGAAGATGTTCCGTGAGAGCGTCAGGGAGTTCCTGGACAGGGAGATCGCTCCGCTCGTGGACGAGCAGGAGAGGAAGGGGCCCATGACCAAGGAAGAGGCCACGGACGTCCTCAAACGTTTCAAAAAGATCGGTATAGGATACGACCTCGAGAGCATGAAAGAGATGGGCGGCGACCCCCTGGCCATCGCCATCCTAGCGGAGGAGATGTTCCGGGTATGGCCCAGCGCGGCCGGCCTCTTCGGCCTGACCTTCCCCGCGGGCCTGGTCAATATCGCCCCCGAGGAGATGCGCAAGCGCCTGCTCCCCCGGCTCATGGAGAACGAGCTCATCGGCTGTTACGCCATCACCGAACCGGAAGCCGGCTCCGACAACCGGGCCATGCGCACCACCGCCGTGCCGGACGGTGATTTCTACTTGGTCAACGGGACCAAGACCTGGATAACCAACGGGCCCGTGGCCGACCTGTGCCTGCTTGTAGCCAACGACGAGAAGGGGGAGCGCATCTTCCTCCTCGTGGACAAGGAGGAATCGCCCTTCGAGACATCCGACCTCCACAAGCTGGGCTGGAGAGCCGCCCCCACCGGCGAGCTGTACTTCAACGACTGCCGTGTCCCCAAGGGCAACAACGTGGTGCAGATGGCCTTGGCGGCCATGGCCGAGGCCGCCGCCAGGAAGCCCCCGGGGGAATCGGGCGGTATCGGCACCCTGGGTATGCTGGGGAGGATGTCTCCCGAGAACATCATCTTCTCCTTCCTGCGCAGCGGCATGGCCCTGGCGGCGGCGGGGATCTCCCAGGCGGCATTGGACGCCGCCATCGACTACGCCAGGGAGAGGTCGCAGTTCGGACGGCCCATCGGCAGGCTCCAGCTCATCCAGGAGAAGCTCTACGACATGAAGGCGCTGACGGTCACGTCGCGGCTCCTGGGTTACTGGGCGTTCACGCTGGCCGTCAACGGTGACCCCGATGCGCGCATGGCGTCGTCCCTGGCCAAGGGCTACGCCTGTGAGGCCGCGGTAAAGGTGGCCTCCGACGCCATCCAGGTGCACGGGGGTATGGGCCTCTCCGACGAATACCCCCTGGAGAGATACTTCCGCGACGCCAGGATGCTGACCATCCCGGACGGCACCACCGAGATCCAGAAGCTGATCGTCGGGCGCGAGCTGCTCGGCTCGGGTTTTACCGCGTATGCATAGCATGCGGACCGTACGCAGATGAGAATACATGCGCGGCGGCAAGGGCGGTAAATATTATACCGCCACCTGTCGATATTCTCTTGTGTCCCGGGCTTATAATCAGGTTATGTCCGCTGTGCGGTCCAGGCAGTCGTTTAGCCCTGTCTCGTCTAGAAGGAGGTAAGAGATGTTCTGCCCTAATTGTGGCCAGGAAAACGCGGATGGCGCCGCGTTCTGCCGTTTCTGCGGCCAGTCCCTGCAGGGCGCCGCGGCGGCAACCGCGGAGCAGGCGCCGCCGCCCGCGCCGGAAGCTGCACCGGCGGCCGCCCCGGCAGCGCCGCCCCCACAGCCGGTCGTCGCGCCCAGCGGAGCCGGGACACCCTTCTCCGAGGAGCTGGCGCCCACCAGCCTTTCAGCGCTGGTGCAGGAGTCACTGGAGGTCGAGAGCACCAACGCCTTCAACCTCCAGAACAAGAAGCTGCTGCGCGTGAACATGGGAGCTTCCGGCGGCCAGGTGCTGGCTAAGGCCGGCTCCATGATCGCCTACCAGGGCCAGATAAGCTTCGCGCGCCAGGGGAGCGGCGGGGCGGCCAAATGGCTGAAGAAGGCGGTGTCGGGAGAATCCTTCACCCTCATGCTTGCGCAGGGCACGGGCGACCTCTTCCTCGCCGATGGCGGTAACGACATCGTGCTGGTCTATCTAAACAACGAGGCCATCACCGTAGAGGCCATCAACCTCCTCGCCTTCAGCCCCAGCATCGCCTGGGACATCACGATGATCAAGGGAGGCGCCGGGATGATGGCCGGTGGTCTGTGGACGGTGGCGCTCACCGGAACCGGCTACGTCGCCCTGTGCTCCGACGGTGAACCCATGACCATGAAAGTGACGCCGCAGTCGCCCACTTTCACCGACCCCAACGCCACCATCGCCTGGTCGCAGTCGCTCAATCCCTCCATCCACGTGGACGCCAACCTCTCCAGCCTGCGGGGGATCTTCGGTTCCACCCACGGCGAGCTCTTCCAGCTGGCGTTCCAGGGCGATGGTTTCGTCATCGTGCAGCCCAGCGAGTTGGCGCCCACGACCCAGCTCCAGAACCCCAAGAGCGGGGGCAGCGGTCCCGCCGGAGGCATCCTGGGCGGCATCCTCGGACAGTAAGACTTTAAACCGGCGAAGCCCCGCGGCCAGCCGCGGGGCTCTCTTTTCGAGGGGAAATCCCCCTAATAATGCGCGGGCTTTCCCCACTTGCCGCCCTCCCACGATTGAACATAGAATCATCCATTATACGGCTGTTTCGATAAGCCCCCCCTAGCGGTGGGGCCGCCACGGTACCGGCTTCTCGCCTGCCTCACCCTTATAGTGCCGCGAGAGGGGATACGGCAGACTTCAGTCAGTGATGGCGACCGGGATAAAGGGAGGGACCCCCGCCATGGAAGACCTCTTGGATTACGCCAGCGACATCTTCAACCCCCACCTGCGGAAGTGGAAGGAAGACGGTGGCCGCATCGTCGGCTACATGTGCGTGGCCACGCCGCGGGAGGTCCTCGACGCCGCCGGCGTATTGCCGTACCGCATCCGCGCCCTGGGCAACCCGGACAGGGAGCTTGCCGACGCCTATATGGCCCGCTTCAACTGCGGCTTCTGCCGGGCCTGCCTTCAGCTCGGCCTCGACGGCAGCTACGACTTCCTGGACGGGCTGGTGGAGACCAACGGATGCGATCACCTGCGCGGCATGTTCGAGAACTGGCAGTACGTCAAGGGACTTGACTTCTTCCATTACCTTCACGTCCCCCACCTCATGACCGCGGAGGCGCTGGAGTTCTTCGCGGAGGAGCTGGAGCTGTACCGGGAGGCCGTATCCGCCCACTTCGGGGCGGACGTTTCCGATGATGCGCTGCGCGAAGCGATGCAGAGGAACAACCGCGTGAGGTCCAGGATGCGGGAGCTCTTCGCGCTGCGCGAGCGGGTTCGCCCGGGCTTGACCGGCACCGAGGCCCTGGCCACGCTTCTTCTGGAATCCTCGCTGCCCCCCGCGGTCTTCGAGGGATTCCTGGACGGCCTGCTCGCGGTGCGCCGGGAAGCCGAGATATCCGGGTACCGGGCCAGGCTGCTCCTGGCGGGCAGCGCCAGCGACGAGCTGGGGCTGGTGAGGGAAATCGAGGACGTAGGCGGCCTGGTGGCCACCGACGCCCTCTGTTACGGGACGCGCGCCTTCTGGGCCCTGCCAGAGCTGGACGGTGATCCCATCCACGCCATGGCGTACGCCTACCTCGCTAACCTCTACTGCGCGCGCATGTACGACGACTACCCCCACCGCCTTGACTTCGTTTTAGCCGCGGCGCGGCGGGCAGAGGTGGACGGGGCAGTGCTGGTCTATAACAAGTTCTGCGACCTGCACGGTGTCGAGAACGTCAGCCTCCGCTCGGACCTGGAGGAGGAAGGGATACCGGTGCTGGTACTGGAGAAGGAATACGGGGCGGGTGCGGATATCGGGCGCATCAGGACCAGGGTGCAGGCCTTCCTGGAGAGGATCGGGGGGTGATGGGGATGGCGCACGAGACTGCAAACGGGATGCCGGGGCTCTTCGACCGGGCTTATTCCCTATTCGCGCTGGTAGGGACCCTGCCGGACGATATGAGCGACGAGGAGCTGGAGGGACTGCTGCACGTGGTCCCGCCGGACCTGCGCAGCACCCTGGCGGCTATACTGCACCCGCGGCACCGCCGGGCGGGGATGGTCTACCTGAAGATGATCTCCGCCTGGCTGGAGGATGCTTTTCACGCCAGGGAACGGGGGAAAAAGCTCCTTATGGGGACCTTCAACTACCTGCCCGAGTTCATCCACGCCTTCGAGGGAGCCGAGCTCCTCACCAGCGAGGTGGTCACCACCCTGGGCGTCGTGGCGCTGGCGGGGCAGGGCGAGCGCTACTGGGATTACGCCATGGGCCTGGGTATACCGGACTTTCTCTGCTCGGCCAACACCATCGCCCTCGGCTCGGTGCTCACCGGCAGCGACTTCATTCCCGACGGCATCGTCCAGAGCGCTCCCGGCGCCTGCGACGCCAACTCCAAGATCCACGAGTTCGTGGCCCGCGAATACGACATCCCCCAGTTCTTCATCGAGAAGCCCAACTACACCGACTGGAGAGGAAGGGAACAGTACCAGAAAAACTTCGAGGCCAGCCTGCGGCAGCTCGAGGGATTCATCGGAGAGAAGCTGGACGAGGGCCGGCTGCGTGCGGTGCTGGAGAGGGCCAACCGCTGCACCGAGCTCTATTACGAGCTCTGGGACCTGCGCAAGCTGGTGCCCTGCCCCGTCCCCAATATCTTCTCCCTCTTCACATATTCGGCGCGTTTCACCATGTGGGGCACGGATGAGGCGATAGGGCTGCTTACCATCATGGTCGAGACCGTCAAGGAGATCCTGGAGAATGGTGACTATATCGCGGAAGAGAGGGCCCGCACCGTATGGACCTACCTCCCTTACTTCTTCGATTTCGACGGCTTCTTCACCTGGCTGGACGAACAGGGCATCGTGTACATGACCGACGTGCTCATGTCCTGCTTCCCCACCATCATCGACACCACGGATATGGAGAGCATGGTGCGCGGGCTCGCGGAATCGGCCTGGAACATGCCCATGACCCGGCAGATGGGGGGGGATTCCATGCTGGTGCGCTGGCTGGACGATATCGTCCACTGCGTAAAAGACCTCGGAGCCACCGCGGCCGTCTACTGCGGCCACCACTCCTGCAAGCAGACCTGGAGCGTGGCGTCGGCGGTACGCAACGAAATACAGAAGAGGGCGGGCGTCCCCACCCTCCTGCTGCAGGGCGACTCCTGGATCAAGCGCATGACCCCCATGAGCGTGCTGCAGGAGGAGATCTCGGCTTTCGTGGACAACGTACTGACCCGCAGGCCCCGCACCTCCCGGCGCAGGAGCGCGGGCGATTGACGGTGATTTGGATCCGGCAACCGTACCGGCCTGCCGTTATACTGTTTATATGAGCGGTACGAGTGGTGGTGCCGCGTTGACGGACAGGGGGTAGAGATGGGGCTGTTCGACCAGCCTCTTGCGGAGATAAGGGAATACATCAAGAACAAGTACGACCAGGGGTCGGCGAGGGAACTCCCGTTCACCCCGGTGATCCCGCGAGCCGATGGCCCCCAGGTCATCCTGAGCGAGGACACCGGCCTGGAGCTGGGCAACCCGGGCATGGCCTCCCGTTCCCTGCTATTGTGGGACCCAGGGGAAGGCGTGCGGGACGGGCGCATCACCCTGGTGGGACCGGACTTTGCCGCGGCGGAATCCCCCAGCCTCCCCTTCGCGCAGGTCATCATGGTGGGGGGCGAGTTCAGCGACGAGTACGACTGCTACCGCGACCTGCGCGACGCCACCTACAACGTTCGCCTGCGGGGTTTCATGACCCGCGTCTTCCCGGGGCGCCAGTCCATCTGGTGCCGCGTGGGCAAGGAGGCCCTCGCCGGGGGCTTCAGCGCCCAGGTCCTGGGCAGTTCCCTCATCCAGTCCCTGAAGAGGCTGGATTTCGTGCGCAGCGTGGAGGTCCTCTTCGTCACCTCTTCGCGGGAGGAAGTAGAGGAGCTCAGCGGTGCGGCGGACAAGGTGCTGGACATCGTGGAAGCCCTGATCAAGATGTACGAGGAGATGAACTTCGACTGCGAGGAGTGCGAGTACGTGGACGTCTGCGACGAGGTGGTCGAACTGCGGCAGATCCGCGAGAAGCTCCAGGCGGAGCGGGAAGGCGGCGAGTGACATCGTGGCGGAAGCAGTGGCTAACGGCAAGGTGATAGCCGTATGCGGCAAGGGCGGCGTAGGAAAGACCACTATATCCGCCCTCATCTCGCGCCTCCTCTACGAGGACGGCAGCGGCAAGGTGCTGGTGGTCGACGCAGATCCGGCCGTGGGGCTGGGCATGGCCCTGAACCGCTTCCCCAAGCGCACCGTGAACGACGTGCGCAAGGAGATCATCGGAAGCGTGCGTGAGCGGTCCACGGACAGTGTCGACCTGGCCGCCTCCGTGGACTACAAGATGATGGAGATCGTGATGGACTCCGGCAACCTGGGTTTCCTCTCCGTAGGCCGCCCCGAGGAGGAGGGCTGCTACTGTCAGCTCAACACCCTGCTGCGAGAGGCCATCGAGTCCCTCTCCGCCCACTTCGAGGTGACCCTCATCGATGCCGAGGCGGGGGTGGAGCAGATCAACCGCCGCGTCATGCGCTCCGTCACCCACCTGCTGCTGGTGAGCGACACCGCGCTCAAGGCGGTGCGCGTGGCCGAATCCATACGCGAGGTGGCCGCCGACGCCGTCAATTACAGCAAGATGGGGCTGCTGGTCAACCGCGCCCGGGACGAGGGGGAGGCGCTCCGCCTGTCGTCGCGCAGCGACCTGCCCCTGCTGGGCTGGATCCCCGAGGACGAGACGGTGAGGAAGTTCGACTCCGAGGCCAGGAGCTTCCTGGAACTGCCGTCCTGCCCCGCCCTGGAGGCGGTGAGGTCCAGCGTGCTGCAGGGCGGCTTCTTAAGCGACTGATAGGACACTCGGCTTCGCAGCAGCCTTCAAAACAAATATCGCCAAACGCTCCGATCGGTTCACCGGTTATTATTCGTCTATCTCTTTATCCATCTTGCGCAGGATCAGCTGCCCGCTGCGCAACAGTCCCTGCAGGGCCGCGTAAGCGCTGCCGGGATCGACCTCCGCCTCGCCCTGGAAGGTGCCGTCGGCGATCTCCTCGGCCATGCGGTTGAGCGCGTCGATGGGTTCCGTCACGTACTTGCCCGTGAAATAGCGCAGGCCGAAGGTGGTGATGAGCAGGGTGAGGATGATAGCGATGACCGAAGCTATCGACATGCGCAGGATGAGGTCGTTACGCTGGCTGACGAAATAATCCTCTACCTCCTGCATCTCCTGTGTGCGGTCAACTATGATATTGACATAGAACTTGTCGAAGCCGAAGTCACTCAGATCGATAGGATAGAATACGGACACGAAGTAGCCTTCCTGGCCACCCAGGCTGTCCATGACCACGTGATCCCCTCCGGTCGGCATGGTAGGAATCTCACCCGGGTCGATATCCTTGCCGGTCTCCGTGAAATAGGTGACCACCTCTCCATCAACGGTCACCCCTACGTACTCCAGCGGGTTGCTCATGGCCGCAAGCTGAACAACCAGCTCGTATAGGGGTAGCGCCTCACCCTGCAGGACTTGGTTTAACAGCTCCTGGTTCAGCATCCCCAAAAACTTCGCGTTGGTGCTGATCGAGTCCGTATGCATTCCCAGGTCCTTGATGGTCACAACTGTCTTGTCCAGGACCATCTGCTTGTTCTTCTCGATGTTATCGTTGGTGGTCGTGATGACGTCGAACATGAAGTAGGCGATGACCCCCAGCACCAGGGCCAGGGTCATCAGGGTCACCGCGAGGATAAGCTTCCTTACCTCACGTCCTGTTATGCGTCTCATACCATCTCCTCCCCCACCGCACTCTCCGATTTCAGCCCAATAGAATTAAACGCCCCTTCTTTGTTCCATGACGGGTTCTGCCTGTCCTCTTTTTTAACACCGGTAAGTAAAGTGGCCGTGTATGGGGCTTGGAGGCCCCGCCAGGCGATACCAGAACTGATGGAGCGGCCGGGGTACGGTGCGGCGTTCGCCCGCTTGCGGGCGGTCTCCCGCCACACCCCGCTACGGCGCGTCAGCTCTCGTTGAGCTCTTCCAGCTCCATCTCGCGCAGCAACTTCTTGTTCACCTTGAAGACCTCGGTGAGGGGCATCTCATCCAGGAAAGTGACGGACTTCGGAACGGCGTATTTGGCCACTTTCTCCCGCAGATAGGCGATGTAGTCGTCCTCGCTGACCTTGCCCTTGTAGCCCTCCCGTACCTGTACGAAGACCCTTATGCGCTCGCTTCCCTCCCGCTCGGGGTCGGGGACGCCGATGGTGGCTGCCACCTCGGTGGCGGGATGGTCATAGAGGATGTCATCGACCTCCCGCGTGTACACCTTATACCCGGAGACGATGGCCATGTCCTTGGTGCGGTCCACGATGGAGAAATAGCCGTTCTCGTCCATCTTCACCACGTCGCCGGTATGCACGAAGCCCTCGTCGTCCAGGCCTCTGCCCGGCTCCGGCCAGTAGCCCAGCATGCGCTGGGGGCCGGAGAGCAGCATCTCCCCCACCCGGCCGTCATCGACCATCTCCCGGAAGGGGATGACCGCGCCCGTGTCCACCTCGACCACCTTGACCACGGTATCGGGTACCGGGATGCCGATGGTGGCTCGCTTCTCCACGTTCTTGAGGCTGGCCTTCCTGCGGTTCATGTCGGAGACCAGGCCCATGATCCCCAGGAATATCTTTCCATACAACTTCGGGCCCATCAGCTTCGCCTGCAGGTTCATGAAGCCGGCGCTCACGGGGTTGAAGAGGAGCCTGTTCATGATGGGCACCATCTTGCGCCCGCCCATGGCGCGGATGTTGGCGGAGACGTTGAAATGGGTGACGGGGCCAAGCTCGGAGAGGCCGTATCCCTCGGAGACGAAGCTCTTGCTCTCCTGCTCGAACTTCTCCTGCACGTTGGGCGGAAGGGCCGCTGACCCGGAGATGCCGATGACCCGCGTGGCCTTGATGTCCTCCTCGAGCAGCTTCATGAACTGCGTCGGCACCCCGAACTGCAGCACCGGGTTGTACTCCTCGATCATCCTCAGCATTCCCCTGGTGTCCCGGGGGTCGGTGACGATGAGCAGGTTGCAGTACATCCCTCCGATCATGGTGTGCATGATGCAGTGGCCGTAAGAATGGAAGAAGGGCAGCCCGATGAGCGCCGAGGTGTTGCCCTTGAGGATCTTGGTGATGGGGCCGAACACGGCGGGGTTCTGCAGGGCGTTGGCCACCACGTTGCGGTGGGTGAGCATGCAGCCCTTGGGGAGCCCGGTAGTCCCCCCGGTGAAGAGCAGGGTCTCCAGGTCGCGCGCGGGGTCGATGCTCACGCGCGGGGGCACGGGGCTGGCCCCCGCGATGGCCTCGGTCAACCACACCGCGTCCGGCAGCTCCTCGCGCTTAGAGGGACGGTCGGAATAATCCTCGACCCTGGTGATGATGATGTTCGGGGTGCCCATGAACTCCCCCAGCGCCTCCGCCAGGGGGAGGTTCTCCTCCAGGCAGATGAGCCCCTTGGGCGAGCATTCCTTGAACTTGTGGGAGAGGGTGTCGAGGGGCTCGAGGAAACTGCAGGGCACGTGCACCGCGCCGGCCTTGGATATCCCGGCATCGGCGATGATGAACTGGATCGATGTCGGCAGGAGGGTCGCCACCCGGTCGCCCTTCTCCACCCCCATGGCGGCCAGGGCGCTGGCCAGGCGGTTAGCGTGGTCCTTCAGCTCCGGATAGGTCATCTCCAGCCCCAGCTGCACGCAGCCCAGCTTGGGCCGCTTCTCGGCCGCCTGGTCCAGGAAGAAATGGGTCGGCTCGTTGGGGTACGGTTCCAGCGTCTCCGGGATGCCGACGGTCTTGTACTCTTTGAACCATGGATAATCCATCTGTCCGACCCCCTTCTGCGATCTATCCCTTCATGACCGTACGATTATACACTTTTCCCAATAATATTCGCCTATATAAATGTACGCTATGCCGCACGTCCACAAGGCAACCCGCGCCCCTTCGTCGGCGCCTGTCCTGAAAGACACGCTCAAACATACCCTGACCGATGCAGTCGAAACCCCGCTCGCCAGGGCTATGGTGGTTCAGAACTGACGCGTCATTACTATACTTCCACGTTACCGAGTAGTCAACAAAACCGACAGCTGGCGGGGGCACCCAGTGAAGGGCAGGGGCGTGAGGGCGCAGCGCGCCGGCCGCTAGGATTAATCCCTACCGGGATGAGTGCCCCTCCCGTGGATTAAGAGGCCACGTACCCGGACCGCTACGCAAGACGGCATGAAACGGCTGCGGGCGCGATTTGCCGCACAGCCGTATAACTTTCCGCTCGACCGCATAGTAGAGGTATGGCCAGGAGCGAGGACTATTTATATACTATGCTCTCCGCGACGATGTTCGGCGAGCCCTGGGCCACGTAGATCTTGCCGGTGACCTGCATGCGGGTATGCAGCTTCGATTCCGGCGGAAGCGGCGCGGTGTCGCTGACCTCCACCCTCACCGCATGTACCCCGTCTTTGAGCAGGAAGCAGGCTGAGCAGTAGCCGACGGCATAATCGCCCTCCGTGGTCACGATGACGCTGTCGAACGCCTCCGGGTCCCTGGCTATCTCCTCCACCGTCACCTGTTTCGCGTCCGGGTCAACAAGGTCTGCCGTCTGCGCCGCTCCCGACGAGCCGCCACAGCCGCTCGCCACCAGCCCCGACAGTACCAGCACTGTCACGGCCAGCGGCAACAAGGTTCTCTTCATGCGTACCTCCCCGTATCACGTGATCTCATGCGGCCGCCCACCTACATGTTCATGGGCTCCTCTTCGGCCTCCTGTGTCGCGTTGGGATGGTAGATGACCACACCGGACTCCTCGTAGGACCCGATCATCTCCTGCCCGGATTCTCCAACCAGGAACTCCGCCAGTCTCTGCGCTCCCTCCACATTCATCTCGGCCTCGGGGAACAGCGCGGGATCGATGACCACCAGCGAATACTGGTTCATGAGCATGGTGCACCCCTCGACCAGCTTGGCAAGGTCCAGGCTGTCCTTGTTCTCCAGCCAGGTGGACATGTCGCAGACGGTGTAGGCCTGCTGCCCGTCGGCCACGGCCAGGGTGGCCTCCATGTCCTCGCCGGTCCTGGTGAACCAGGCCTGTCCTTCCGGATTGACGCCGCACTTGTTCCAGTAGCCCATGACCTTGGCGTCCAGGTCGGACCCATCACCGCAACATACGAAGTCCGCGCCTGCCGTGCCGATCTTCTTGCACGATTTACCGGGACAGTCGAGGCCCTTGATCTGTGCCGGGTCGCTCTCGGGCCCGACCACGATGAAGTCGCTGTAGAAGACGTCCGATGCTGAGAGCGCATACTCCTGTTTCATCCACTCGTCCAGGGCCATCTTGTTGCTCACCAGAAGGGCGTCGGCCTCACCCCGGGCTCCCGCCTCCAGCACTTCCCTGCTGCTGCCGAAGGTCTTCGTCTCCACCTTGATGCCGTAGTCCTCCTCGAACTGCTCGACCAGCATCCCGTACAGCGGGGACGAGGCCGTCTCGCCCGTGGTCGCTACGGTCACCGTGGCCGTGCCGCATCCGGTGACCAGGATGCCGGTCGCTATCAATGCGACCAGCAGGACCTCCGCCGCTATTCGCTTCATTAACCCCATAACTGCCATGCTTTCAGCACCCCTTTCTCATATAGACTCTACTGCGATTCCGATCACGCTCCAGGCCGCCGCGACGGCATGACTGCCTGCGCGACGGCCTGAGCACATTACCCTCTCATATGTTCCTCATGGATTGGTGACCGCGTTCGATACGATCGGCGCGGAGTCGTTGTCCATGACCGGGAACTCGGGCACTGCGCTGCCCACCCTGTTCCTGGCCGTCAAGCGGTAGTACCTTGTCCCGGTCCAGATGCTGGTATCGGTATAGGTAGTGCTGTCCGCTGCGACTGAGGTCAGCACGTTCCACGGTCCGGTGGCGGACTCTCCCCACTCGATGAGGAACTCGCTCTCCACCTCCGAGTTGTCCGTCCAGGACAGGTCAACCGCTGGAGACGTGCCCGTGGCGGTCAGGCCCGATGGGTCCTGGGGTTTGAGCACGAAGCCCATGGCGTGCATCATATCCATCTCTTCGTGGGAAAGGAGGTGGCAGTGGAGCACGAACTCCCAGCCGAAGTTGACGAACTGGTTGGCGATGACGCCGCCGGCCCCGTAGGCGGTCACCGGGTTGCCGTTGGGATCGAAGTACCCACCCGGTCCCCCGGTCAACAGGGCACCTTCCGGTTTGGTCGGGTCCATGAGGCGTACACTGTTGGGCAGCTCGAAGGGCAGGCCGACCGGGGTCACCGGCCGCATGGCTACGATGGTGTCCTCCAGCGGGTTGACCCGCACCGTCTCCTTCCAACCCAGCTCGTTAGGGTCTGGTCCCCTCGTCTGATTGTCCCAGGCGACGCGGTTGATTATCTGCACGTCGTATTTGTGGAAGTGGATGGTGTGGGTGTCAACGCCGTTATGGGTGATCTTCCAGATCTGGGTCCCGTCGCCCAGCGTGGTCTTGGCGCCCTGGGTCACGCTGTCCAGGTGCATGTCCACGGGCGGGGAGATGAACGGGTAGAGCACGAATCCCCGGTTCTGCGGGGTGACTACCCCCACCTGGAGTCCCAGGAAACCGCTCATACGGCCGTATTCCTTGTCGTAGGCCTCGCCCATCTCGTCCTGGATGGCCTTGGGCTCGAACGGTATGGTTATGCCCGTGGCCACGGCAGTCGCTCCCGTGCCCCCGCCACCGCTCAAGGTGACGGTGGGAGCGGAGACGTAGCCGTCGCCGGCAGCGGTCAGCAACAGGCCTGTTACCTGCCCGGAGCCCACTACGGCCGTGGCCAGCGCACCCGCTCCGCCGCCGCCAGTGATGGTCACCGTCGGCGCGGAAGTGTAGTCGCTGCCCGGGTTGGTCAGGTTTATCGCCGTCAGCGAGTAGGGGACTATGGCGGCTGCCGCGGCGGCGCCACTGCCGTCTCCGCCCACCAGGGCCACGGTAGGCGCCGAGGTGTAGGCGCTGCCGGTGTCCAACAGCACGACCCCGGTTACCTGGTTCAGACCCACCACGGCCGTGCCCGCGCCTCCGGTGCCGCCTTCGCCGCCCGTGAAAGTGACGGTGGGCGGATCGGGGTCATAGCCGCTGCCGCCGTTGGTGATGGTAACGCCGGTGATGAAGCCGGCTCCGTCTATGGTAGCGATGCCCTCGGCGCCGGTGCCGCTGCCGCCCGTGAAAGTAACATCGGGCGGGACGGTATAGCCACCGCTGCCGGGGTCGGTAATGGTGACGCCGGTTACGCCGGAAATCTGCGCTTCCGCGGTTGCGCCGGTGCCGCCTCCGCCCGAGAAGACCACGCTGGGCGCGACGGTGTAGCCGCTGCCCGGGGCCGTCACGGTCACTCCGGCGACCGGGCTCCCGTCCATGACCGCTTCCGCCGTGGCTCCGCTGCCTCCTCCGCCCGCGATGGTGACTGCCGGGATCGATGTATAACCGGCACCGCCATTATCCAGGGTGACGCTCGTCAGGCCCGATATCGACGCCGTCGCTGTGGCGCCGGCGCCTCCCCCGCCCGCGATACTCACGGCAGGAGCCGAGGTATAGCCGTTACCGCCATTGGTGACCTGCAGCCCCGGCAGGGGTCCGTTGAAGAAGGTCATCTCGGTGTCGTATATCTGGCCCCAGTGATCCGGGAAAGCAGCGTTATAGGCCGAGTCGTAGGCGGATTGCGGCACGATGATCTCGTCCTGGGAGGCCGCGAAGGCGCCTTCCCGCACATCAGTGGACCTGAAGGCATTGAAGAGCCTGTCGACGTTGTAAGCGGGAGGCGCCGGGTTGGCGGCCACCTTTATCTGCATGATGGTCCTGGTGTTGGGGCCATAGCCAGGCTGGGTGCCGGGCGAGCCGCCCGTATCCGTCAGGTCCGGGGCCCCGGTGTAGTAGTCATAACGGGGGTCCAGGGCAGGGAAAGGCGCGGGCGAATCGTTGTAGAGTATGAGCGTCTGACCCGCGAACTGGGAGAAGTCGACTACGACATCGGCTCTCTCCGCCGGCCCCAGGATGAGGTTACCGCCGTCCACGTTGCCGGCGTTGAAGGTCGTCGGGTCCCGGTTCCAGGTGACCGGCTGGTTGGGGAGCACCACCGGCGCCGGGAGGAATCCGCCCTCGGTGCCGATCTGGATCATCTCCGGCCCCTTGGTGGCCGGGTCTGGAACACCGCCCTCCCGGCCGTCCGTCGGCCATGTCTCCGGATAGTCCGGGTTAAACGCGGCGGGGACCATCTTCACCTCTCCGGCACCCCCGTCGTTGAGGGTCCCGTCCTCCCGCCACATTTCGTTGTTGGATACCGCCTTATAAAGTTGCAGGTTCCAGAAACGGTCGTTGGCGGCGTTGAGGATGCGGAAGCGGTAAGCCTGGGGCTCCACCTCCAACACCGGGTAGGCGGTGCCGTTTACCACAGGGGTGTCCATGAAGGCCTCCATGACCATGGACGGCAGGGGCGTACCGGGTATCTCCGGCGGCTGCCACGGCGCGTTGACGGGATCATAGTATGGATTGGGCTGCGGCCCCTGCACCAGCGCCGTGGTGGGTGGCCAGAACCACGGGCCGTAGTGCCAGCGGGCCATGGCGTTCATGCCGCCGGGGTCGGCCGGGTTCTGGTTGGGCATGTACACGTGGGGCAGCCAGAGGTTGCCCATGCCGCCCCAGATGGCCTTGTCCCAGGTGGGGTCCTGGGCGGTCAGCTGGGCGTCGTCGGGCACGAAGGTCTTGTCCTGGATGACCAGGGGGATCTCCTCGGAGGGGATGATCCCGTTGGCGATGAGGGACTGCTCCACCGCGTCCCGGATGATATAGGGCGCCGCCTCACCCACGTAGACGTTGAGGCGGGTTATGCCCACGGCATGGTCGTGGTAGAAGAGCAGCCTGCTGCTCTGCTGGTTGGTGTAGTAATAAGTGGCCGCGCCGTCGCCTGGGTCCGGCATGTCGGGTACGTTGCGCTGGCTCTCACCCCGGTCGTAGTCCGGGTCGTCCGTCTCCCCCGCCGGGGTTATCCACTGGAAGGGGGTGCCATCGCTGATCCACGGCGTGTTGCCGCCGTGCAGGTGGACGGCGGCGCGGTTCTGCGAGTACTCCACGTTGGGGTCGGGACCCATCCCGGCACCCATCAGGGTTGTGTCTGTGGGCACGAAGAGGTCTCCGCCTTCCCCCGTGGGCAGGTTGTTGGTGAACTTGAGGCGCACCGGGCGGTCCCGCTCGGCGACGATTATGGGGCCGAGGTAATGGAACTGGCTCACCGTCGGGTCGGTGGTGTTGGTCTGCCGGTAGCCGCGCAGCTGGGTGGGGGGCAGGTCGGAGTGGAGCTGCTCGTAGTACTCGCCCAGCTCGATCTCGTAGTAGTCCGACCCGGGGTAGGTGGTCGTGTCTGGCACGGCCACCGGGATGTACTGGCCGAGGTTGTTGGAGTTCTCCTCCCCCAGGCCCGGCAGGGTGTCCACGAACTTCCTCATGCCGGTCCCCGGCACCACGGTCATGCTCGGCTCGGCGATATTCACCGCCAGGCCCACTGTGTCGTGGCCGCCGGTCCATTTGCCGCCGTAGTTGAAGTACATGGGGCGCTCCGCCACGATATACTGGCCGTTGGTGCACTCCACACGGGCGCTGAAGTCGTGGGCGCCGTCGTCGCCGGTGCCCAGTTTCGCCCTGGGGTTGACGGTGACGCGGGTGCTGTTCTTGACCGTGAACGAATCGGTGTCCGTGTTCCCGTCGCCCTTCATGTAGGTGATGGTCACGTCGGCGTCGATGAGGCCGGGGTTCTGGATGCAGATATAGGGGTCGAAATCCGGCCGGGCCGTTCCCTCGGCGAAGAAGAAGATGGCGGCGGGAAGAGGAGCTCCGACCACGTTGTGCCCGCCGCTCCACATCCCCCGGTAGTTGAAGTACATAGGGCGCTCCACCACGATCTGCTGGTTGTTGGTGCACTCCACCCGGGCGCTGAAGTCGTGGGCGCCGTCGTCGCCCGTCCCCAGCTTGTCCCGGGGCGAGATGGTGACACGGGTGTTCTTGGTCACGGTGAGCGGGAGTTCTACGATGGTGCTGTCACCCGTCATGTAGGTCACGGTGACCTCGGCGTCGGCGTCGCTCGGGTTCTGGATACAGATGTAGGGGTCGAAATCCGGCCTGGTGGTACCCTCCGCGAAGTAGAAGGTGGTCGAGGTGCCGGTGGCGCCGACGACGTTATGCCCGCCTGTCCACTTGCCGCCGTAGTTGAAGTACATGGGGCGCTCGGCCACGATGAGCTGGCCGTTGGTGCATTCCACTTTGGCGCTGAAGTCGTGGGCGTCGTCGTCGCCGGTGCCGAGCACCGTCTTCGGGTTCACCGTCGCACGCGAATGCATGGGAACGATCAAATGTTCCGTGTCCGTGGTGGCGTCGCCCCTCATGTAGGTTATGGTCACGTCGGCATCGGCGTCGCCTGGGTTCTGGATGCAGATGTAAGGGTCGAAGTTTGGGCGCGTGGTGCCCTCCGCGAAGTAGAAGACAGGGGCCGGAGCGGTGGCGCCGATGACGTCGTGTCCGCCGGTCCATCCACCGTAGTAGTCGAAATACATGGGGCGCTCGGCCACGATGTACTGGCCGTTGGTGCACTCCACCTTGGCGCTGAAGTCGTGGGCGCCGTCGTCGCCCGTGCCGAGGGTGGCGCGGGGCGAGACGGTGGCGCGCGAGTCCGCGGGCACGGTAAGCTGCATGGTGTCCGTGGTGGCGTCGCCCTTCATGTAGGTGATGGTCACGTCGGCATCGGCGTCGCCTGGGTTCTGGATGCAGATGTAAGGGTCGAAGTTGGGGCGCGTGGTGCCCTCCGCGAAGTAGAAGGTGTTCGTGCCCGGGGGATTGGGGACGGGCGTGGGCAGCAGCTCTGGCAGTGGGCTGAGGGCGTAGTTCGGCGTCGAGCCGAAGTAGTCCGGTATATCACCCGGCCCCGGCTGCGCCAGCTGGGTCTCGATGGTCCCGGCCTCCAGGCCGGCAGCCTTGGCCCTGGCGGCGGCGGCCTCCCGGTCCTCCTGGTTCATGTCCTTCTTGCCTTCGGGCCAGGAGCCTTTGCCCCAGCCGCCCTCCACCTGGGCGGCTACATCACCGGGGCCTCGCGCCCCTGAAGCCATCCGTGACGGCAGCGTGCTGCCTCCGACCAGAAAAGCCACCAGCAGCAAAAGAGCGACAACGGATGCGAACCGACCCCTCATTACGCCTACCTCCATTAATGACGATCCAGATACACGATCTTCCTGCCTATTTTTTAGGAATTCCCCCTGCGGGACGCTTTAAACCATTTTTCCCTTGATGACCGTCAACCCCCTCTGGCCGTGAGCCATGTACTTGTTTAATCCAGCCTGCGCGTGGCAATAAAGTGTAACGAGAGTCGCGAGCGCGAAGGCTGTCCGATCTTGCGGAATCAACGGATGGTAAGGGTTCGGCATGAGGCTGGTTAACCTGGCATGGAAGAACCTCCAGAGGCACCGGGTACGCACCGTCCTCACGGTCATGGGGATCGTCGTATCCGCCATGACCCTGTTCGCGATACTCTCCTTCAACAGCGGATACGATAAGGCGCTCAACGAGGAGATGACCTCGTCGGGGGCCCATCTCTACATCTCCATGGAGGGCTGCCCCATGCAGGCGGCGTCCCTGGTCCTGCACGGCGGAGAGATACCCACCTACCTGGACCAGCTCCTGCTCACCTACGCGCAGGCCATCCCCGAGGTGCGGGCGGCGGGGGGGATGCTCATCTCAACGGTGATCTCGGGCGGGAAGGCTGACCTCTTCTACGGCATCACCGACGAGATCAGGGAACTGAAGCCGAAGTGGGAACTGGAGGGGTCGTGGTTCGAGGGCCCCGACTCGGTCATCCTCGGCTATGACCTGGCGAAGGACTTCGGCAAGCAACCGGGTGACACCATGTTCATCGAGAGCCTGGACCGGGAGTTCCAGGTAAGCGGCACCCTCAGGAAGAACGGCAGTGAGGACGACGGCTTCTATTTCCTGCCCCTGGCGACGGCGCAGGAGATATTCGCGCGCCCTTCTCAGCTGACCATCATCGCGGTGCAGCTCAAAGACACCTCGTATCTGCGTGATGTCCAGACCCAACTGGAGAAACGGGGCGCCTACGTGGTCCCCTCCACCGACATAACCGAGCTGATAAGCGACACCATGGGGGGCACCAAGTCGATGCTGCTTGTGATCGTGGTCATCGTGCTCCTCGTCGCCGGCCTGTTCATATTCAACACCATCCTCATGGCGACCTTCGAGCGCAACCAGGAGTTCGGCTTCCTGCGCTGTGTCGGTGCCCACAAGAAGCATATCTTCGGGCTTATCGCCATAGAGACCATGCTCATCTGCGCCGCGGGAGCGCTTCTGGGGGTCACCGCCGGCTACTTCCTCTCCTTCGCCATAGACGGTTGGATACGCGGTTTCCTGGCCTACGCTCCAGCCGGCCAGATACTGCGACCCGACCTGGCGGGGATGCTCCTGACCCTGGGCGTCGTCTTCGTGGTGGGAGCCTTGGCGGGACTCTATCCCGGCTACCGGGCTTCACGGGTCTCACCCATAGAGGCGGTGCACAATGAATGACATCGTCGTGATCGCGGACGCGGTGAGGACGTACCCGCGCGGCGTTGAGGAAATCCGCGCCATAGACGGTGTGGACCTGAGTATAGAGCGGGGGGACTTCGTGGCGGTGGTGGGGCGTTCCGGTTCCGGCAAGACCACTCTGCTCAACCTCATCGGATGCGTGGACCTGCCGACGGAAGGCAAGGTCACCGTACACGGCGTGGAGACGGGGAACCTGCCGGATAAAGCGCTCGCCACCATCCGATCCACCACCATCGGCTTCGTCTTCCAGCAGTTCTTCCTCATCCCCACCCTCACGGCGCTGGAAAACGTGATGGTCCCCGGGAGGTTCCGCGCCGGCGGGAACGGCGACCTCAAGACCAGGGCCAGGGAGCTGCTGGATATGGTGGGGCTGGCCGATCGCGTAGACCACCTGCCCCACGAACTCTCCGGGGGAGAGATGCAGCGGGTAGCCCTGGCCCGGGCGCTCATCAACGATCCCGCGATCCTGCTTGCTGACGAACCCACCGGCAACCTGGACACCAGGAGCGCGCAGCAGATAGCGGAGATCTTCGAGGAGTTGAACGCGCGGGGGCTTACCATAGTCGTGGTCACCCACAGCCCCGAGCTCACCGGCAATGCCCGCAGGGTCCTGCAGTTGCAGGATGGCAAGTTCGTCGCGGACGAACGGATGAAACCCGTGCCGGTCCGGGAAGCGCAGCGCCCTGGGGAAGACGAACCCGAGCCCCTCACGGTCCCCAGGTACATGCCCTCGTCCCTGAAGAGGAGGAACTGGGGATCACCCGCCGCGGCGGCGGCCATGGTCCTGTTGGGGGCGCTCACCCTCACGACCGCTTTCATGCCCTTCATCGGGAAGTTCAGCGGCATCGACCTCATGGAACGCGGTTTTTTCGCCGTCGAATTCTACGTGGACAACTATCTCACCCGGATCATCGCCTCCGAGCCGGCGACCATCCTGACCGGGCTGTGGCCGCTGGTTCTCGGGTTGCTGCTCGCCGCGGCGGGCGTTCTCTTCCTCTTCAACCTGCAGAGGATCGGCCGCTGGTCTGCCCTGGCAATCGGGGTGTGCGCAACCGCGGTCGCCGCTGTTGACATCCTAATGATCCAGAACCGCCTGGGAGAGGGCGTCGCGGTGGAATACGGCCTGTGGGTGCTCCTCGGCGCCGGGATCGCCACCGTCGTCCTCGCAGCGATGCTCTTCGTGCTGGCCCGGTACGGGAACCGGGGCACGGCCGGCCGTGAGGCCACGGCGGAAACAACGGCTTAAGGCCACGCCGTCGCAGTCCGGAAAAAGGGCCGGATCATGCCCCAGCCTTCCACCGTACACGGGGAAACAAGACATGAAAGGGGCCGGCCTGGATGACCGGCCCTGTGGTTCCGTCTCTCGACGGCCTATTCGCTTCCGCTGAGCCTGCCGATGTAGATGAGCACTTCCCCACCTTCGTCGGTGACGGTCACCGTCACCACCGACTCGTCCGAAAGGTCCACCATCCAGGTCGCCTCGCCGGTCGCCGTGTCGGTGATGAGGGGGTCACCCAGCTCATCGGTGTAGAAACCCACCACGTCATCGAAGCTGTCTCCCGTGGTGAACTCGCCGCCGGCGGTGGTGAAGTCGCCTTCCTCTCCGCTGGCCGAGACCACGCCGCCGCTGCCCGGCACGTACTCCGCATCGGGGTAGATGGGGGCCCCGAGGTCGTCCTCGCTGGGGGCCTTATCCGAGACGTCATAGCTGATGTCGCCCTCATCGGTCTCGTAGGTGATCTCGCCCCCGTCTTCCTCCACCGTCACGTCGCCGAAGGGGGTCTCGACGGTCTTCTTGTCACCACATCCAGTGGCAAAGATAAGGCCGGCGACCAACCCCAACAGCATCAACAACACCAGGGTCTTCTTCAACTGCCTCCCTCCTTCTCGCTCTTCGCGGCTCGGTCCCGCGGGCCGGTCCCGCGGCCGTCCAATACTATAACATTTTCAGCCTACCTACAGCATGACGGCGGGCGGCGAGAATGTCCAATCCGGGTCACTGCCCGCCCGGGTCCCCATCAGCCCTTCAGCCTTGCCCCGACGTCCCTGCCGAAGGACCTTGCCGCCTCCTCCCCGTCCTCCAGCAGGGGCCCCCTCATGCCGCCCACGGCGTTGTCGAAGGGCTCGGCCAGGGGCTTCAGCCCCCGCGCCGCCAGCTCGGCGTGGATGTCCTTGGCCGCGGACGGCTGGCCTTTCTCGCAGGTCGTCTCCATGCAGGTCCCGAAGGCCGCGAAGGGCTTCCCCTTCCAGCTCTCGCCCAGGTTCTTCTTGATGAACTTCTTCACCGGCCCGCTGTTCCTCCCGGCCCGGGTGGGTGAGCCGACGACCACGAAGGCGAGGTCTCCCTCGAGGTCTTTGCTCTGCTTGGCGTTTATCAGCACCACCTCGTGACCGGCCTCCTGCAGTCCCTGCTGCACCGCTCTCGCCGTCTTCTCGTTGTTTCCGTACCTGCTGTAGTAGACCACCGCCCCTTTCACGACCAGCTCCTTTCCGTGATCGGCTGACAAGTTCGCTGCGACCGTCCTTCACTTGTTATCATCTTATTTCCCCACCCGCCCGTGGCCTAACCTCGGCCTAATCCTCTCCCATGACTACCAGGTTTTCCGAAACGCCGTCTGGGACCGTTCCCGACGAGGTTGCCTGGTGATGCCGAATAGCGCGGAAACGTATCACGCTTGCTAGCCAGGCAGACAGATCAGCGCTGTCAATCAATATGTAACAGGAAAACAGGGCCTTGCGGCCCTGTTTATGCTGGTGGAGCCGATGGGACTTGAACCCACGACCTCTACCATGCCAAGGTAGCGCTCTCCCAGGCTGAGCTACGGCCCCATAAACATACCTCATGCAGTATAAGTACTGCGAAATCCAGCGTCAAACGCGGGGGTGAGCGGCGGCAGCCTTTCCGGTGGGATTCTCACCCAGATTCGGCGAAACCGGGGGCGCTGTCCTCCCATTCCACCAGGGGGGCGTCCTTCCACAGCCTCTCTATCTCGTAGTATTCCCGCTCCTCCTGGCGGAAGATGTGCACCACGACATCGATGTAGTCGAGCAGCACCCAACGCCGGTGCTGCACGCCCTCCCGGCGGACCGGCTTGACGCCCATCGCGGCCAGATGCTCCTCCACCGCCTCCTGTATGCTCTTCACCTGCCTGTCGGTGTTGCCGCTGCAGATGATGAAGTAGTCCGTGATGATCAGGACATCCCTCATGTCCAGGACCAGGATATCGTGGGCTTTCTTGTCCGAGGCGGCCCTTGCCGCCGCTATGGCCGTCTCTTTGCTTTCCGCTGCCGTACACCTCCCTGGCTCCAGTTTCCCGTTCCGTATCGAGGCCCGCGCCTCCTACTATAGATTATCACACCGCGAGGTCCCTGCCCGCGATGAGGATGATCTCCGGGCCAGGTCCCGGTTCCGAGACCACGTCCGTCACCGTCAGCAGCACCCCCAGGTAGCGCGCGAAGGCCTCGGCCCTGGGGTCCACGCTGCGGTAGATTATCGTGCTGACCTCGTGGGTGAAATCGTTGATCTCCTCACCGTCTACGGTGACTTTGGCGTTGCCTCCCGTACCGGCCACCGGAACGCCAAGCGAGTTCAGGCGGTCCCCCACCTTCTTTCCCAGGTCGGGGACACCGCAGCCGTTCAGGACCTCCACCGCCGGCACCGCCTTGATGGCCAGTGCCCCCCCGTCCAGCCCGGCGAAGGCCTGCAGCATCGAGGCGATATAGTCACTGTCCCCCGTGGCCGAACCGGTGCCGGGGTCCAGGAGGTAGCCGTCACCCAGGGAGGAGAGCATCCCTCCCAGCTCTTCCAGGCCGTACGGTTGGAGAGCGTAGAAGAACTCCGGCAGGTAGGTCCCGGCCCTCTCTCCGCGCGCGTCGAAAGCCGCCCAGGTATCGGACCGGTCGGTGGCCATGAGGTAGAAGAGCAGGCGGTCGGCGTCCTTCACCTCCTGCCCCGCGACGAGGAAGTTGGTCTCGCCGTTGACGGGGTTTACGAACACCGTGTTCTCCGCCAGGACCGCGGCGGGGGGTCCCAGCCCCTGCAAGAGCCTAACAGCCTCCCAGAATTCAACCAGCAGCAGGTAATCCACCTCCGTTCCCGCTATGTTGCTCACGGTGGAGCGCAGGAGGTCCTCACCCCCCTCTTCCCGCAGGGTTCGCGCGAGGTCGACCTGCTGGCCGGAGGCGTTGTAGGCGACCGAACTCTCGGGTACGAGGTACGCCTCACCGCCGCCCGTGTCGCGGTCGTAGGTGTACAGCATGAGGTAGATGAGCTCTCTTTCCGCCTGCGCCCCGGTGCCGGTGTAGACGCCCAGGAGAACGCTCACCTCGCCCTCGAACTCACCGGCGCTCTGGGGATCGGTAAAGAAGAGGTACTCCGGGGCGTCCTCCTCGCCGTCATCGGGGGAAGCGAAGCGATCGCCGATCCAGGAGCCGGCCTCTCTGGCCACGTTGATGTAGGGGATGTCCAGGATGGCCCCGACCGCGAGCACGCACAGCGCCAGGAGGACCACCACCAGCAGGACGCGCCTCTTCTTCCGGGCCTCCTTCTGGTGCCGCTTGTTCAGACGCGAGAGCTTCTCCTTCTCGGACAGCGGGGCCTTGCCCTCCACGCCTGCGCCGTTCTCCTCTTCCACTTTCTTCCTGCTCAAAGATAGAACCCGTTCTTTTCGATGAACCTCGCTACGCCCTCGGGGACCAAGTAGGTGATGGCCCTGCCTTCCTTCACCCTGCTCCTGATATCGGTGGAGGAGATGGCCAGGGCGGGTATCTCCATCACCAGCACCCTGGGGTCGGTGGCGTGCCGCTCCTTCTCTGCCTCGGGGAGGGATTCCTCGAGCCTCTTGAGGTCGTAGCCGGGGCGGGTGGCGGCGATGAAGGTGGCCTCCCGCAGCACCTTCTCCGGCTCCTTCCAGGTGAGGATCTCGAGGATGGCGTCGGCGCCGGTGATGAAGAACACCTCCGTGTTCCTGCCGTATACGCGGTGCATCTCGCGCACGGTATCTATGGTGTAGGAGGGGCCGACGCGGTCGATCTCCAGGCGCGAGACCTTGAAATGCGGGTTGGTCGCGGTGGCGATGACCGCCATGAGGTAGCGGTCCTCCGGGTCCAGGCTCTCGCGGTCAGTCTTGTGGGGCGGATGGCCGCTGGGCACGAAGAGCACCTGGTCGAGGCGGAACTGCCTCCAGGCCTCCTCCGCGGTGACCAGGTGCCCGTTATGGATGGGGTCGAAGGTGCCCCCCATCACCCCGATACGCTTCAGTCTCAACCTGCCCATCTCAGGACCTCACCTGTCCGTCGCCGTAGATGATGAACTTGGTGGAGGTGAGTTCGCGCAGGCTCATGGGGCCACGGGCGTGCAGTTTCTGGGTGGAGATGCCGATCTCCGCCCCCAGCCCGAACTGGCCGCCGTCGGTGAAACGCGTGGAGGCGTTGACGTAGACGTCGGCGGAATCCACCCTGGCGGTAAAGCGGCGCGCCGCCTCCAGGTCCGCGGTGACGATGGCCTCCGAGTGCCTGGAGCCGTAGGTGTTGATATGGTCTATGGCGTCGTCCAGGGACGGCACCACCCGCACGGCCAGGACGAGGTCCAGGTACTCCTCGTACCAGTCGTCCTCCGTCGCGGCCTCCGCCACGGGCAGGATCTCGCGCGTGCGCTCGCATCCGCGCAGACGTACACCACGCTCCGTAAGGGCCTGCGCGGCGCTGGGCAGGAACTCGGCGGCCACCGCCTCGTGCACCAGCATGGTCTCCATGGCGTTGCATACCCCGGGCCTCTGCGTCTTGGCGTTGAGCACGATCCTCTCGGCCATCCCCAGGTCGGCCGAGGCGTCCACGTAGGTGTGGCAGTTCCCCACCCCGGTCTCGATGACCGGCACGGTGCTCTCCTCGACCACGGTGCGGATGAGGCCCGCCCCGCCGCGCGGGATGAGCACGTCCACGCAGCCGCGCAGGCGCATGAGCTCCCTGGCCGACTCGCGGTCGGTGAGCGGGATGAGCTGGATGCTGCCGGCGGGCAGCCCGGCGCCCTCCGCCGCCCCCGCGATGACCTCGGCGAGCAGGCGATTGGAGTTGATCGCCGAGGAGCTGCCGCGCAGGATGACAGCGTTGCCGGACTTCAAGCACAGGCCGGCGGCGTCTACGGTCACGTTGGGGCGCGCCTCGTAGATGATGCCCACCACGCCCAGGGGGACCCGGACCTTGCGGACCTCCAGGCCGTTGGGAAGGTTCCAGCCCTCAACGATCTCCCCCACCGGGTCGGTGAGGGCGGCCACTTCCCGCAGTCCCCGGGCCATCTCCTCCACCCTCTTCCCGGTTAGGGTGAGGCGGTCCAGGAGGGTGCCCGAGATGCCGCTCTCCTGCCCTGCCCGGCGGTCTTCTTCGTTTGCGGCCAGGATCTCCGGCGTATGGGAGGTCAACGCGGCGGCCATCTCCTCCAGGCCACGGTTCTTACGCTCCGCCGTCGCCACGGCCAGCTCGCGCGCGGCCTTCACCGCCCTGGCTCCAAGCTCCTCCACTACGCTCATGCTGACCTCCGTCCTCTTTACATATCTATCTTAGGTGTGCGGCGCCGATTTCCTGCCGTCCCCGACCTACGGTTCTTCCTTCTCCACGATGACCAGGTAGTCGCGGTGGATGACCTCCTCACCGCGTTCGTCCCCCAGCAGGCGTGCCGCATCCCTGCTGCGCAGCCCCTTCACGCCGTCGAGCTCCCGCGCCGAGAGGCCGCACAGGCCACGCGCCACCCTTTTTCCGCCCTCGTCGATAACCTCGACGGCGTCGCCGGGAGCGAAGTTCCCTTTGCACTCGACCACCCCCGCCGGGAGCAGGCTCTTGCCCCCGTGTAGTATGGCATCGCGGGCCCCGGCATCGATGACGACGGTGCCGCGGGGCCTGGCCCCAAAGGCTATCCAGTGCTTCTGGTCGCGCAGCCTCTTCTTGCTGGGGTGGAAGAAAGTCCCGACCAGCCTCCCCCCGATGATGGCGGAGAGCACCCCGGGATCGCGTCCGCGGGCTATGACCACGCCGATGCCGGAGGCGGTAGCGATACGGGCCGCCTCCAGCTTGGCGCTCATGCCTCCCGATGAGTGCTCCTCGACGGCCCTGCCGGCCGCGGCGATCATCTCCGGGGTTATCCTCTCAACCTCGTGGATGAGGCGGGCCGCGTTGTCCTTCTTGGGGTCGGCGGTGAAGAGGCCCTTGATGTCCGAGAGCATGATGAGCAGGTCGGCCTCGGTGAGCACCGCGACCAGGGCGGCCAGGCGGTCGTTGTCGCCGAAGCGGATCTCCTCCACCGCCACGGTGTCGTTCTCGTTGACCAGCGGCACCACCCCCTGTTCCAGCAGGCGCCGGAAGGCATTGCGAGCGTTGAGGTACTGCTGGCGGTGGGCGAAATCGTACTGCGTGAACAGCACCTGCCCCACCAGGATGCCGCGCTCGGCGAAGAAGCTGCTGTAGAGGTGCAGCAGCTCTCCCTGTCCCACCGAGGAGGCCGCCTGCAGGGAGGGGATGTCCTGGGGGCGCTCCGGCAGCCCCAGCAGCTCCACCCCCGCGGCGATGGCCCCCGAGGAGACCAGTATCACCTCGAGCCCCGCGGCGCGCAGGGAGGCCACCTGCTCCACCAGGTCCTCCATGTGCGAGCGGTCCAGGCGACCCGCGGCGTCACTGAGGGTGTAAGTGCCCACCTTAACCACCACGCGCCTGGCGTCGATATACCTTTTCCTGGGGCTCAACTGCCGCTCCTGTCCACCACCGTCTTCCCTCTCCTCACATTCTATAACGTGCCTCATGGCTCGGGCAGGAAATCGAAGACGTAGTCCCCGATTATCACCGTGTCGCCCTCCTGCGCGCCCTGCCTGGCCAGCTCGTCCTCGACCCCCATCCTCTTCAGCCGCCCCTGCACGTAGGCGAGGGCCTGGGGGTTGCTGATATCCAGGGCGCGCAGGAGCTGCTCTACCCGGTCCCCCAGCACATGGAACCCCTCTTCCTCGCGCACTACCTGGAAGCCGCGCTCCCGCACGGGATCGAAAGTATAGAGGGTCCTCTCTTCGGGGATCCCGGGTACCTCCTCGCCGCGCGCCGCCTCCACCATCTCCGCAATCCTCCATATCAGGCCGGAGACCCCTTCCCCGGTGACGGCAGAGATGGCAAAGAAATCCCATCCCCGCGCGGCAGCCGCCGCCCTGGCCTCCTCCACATACAGGTCATCGGCGACGTCGGTCTTGTTGGCCGCCACCACCTGGGGGCGCTGCAGCAGGCGCGGACTGTAGGAAGACAGCTCCTCGAGCAGGACCTGGAGGGCTTGCGCCGGAGGCCTCTCCGCGGCCTGGGAGACGTCCAGGAGGTGGAGGAGGACGACCGTCCTCTCCACGTGGCGCAGGAACCTCAGGCCCAGCCCCTTGCCCTCGTGGGCGCCCTCGATGAGCCCCGGCAGGTCGGAGATGACGAAGCTGACGTCCTCGCCGGGACGCACTACGCCAAGCACCGGCTCCAGGGTGGTGAAAGGGTAGTCGGCAATGCGCGGCCTGGCAGCCGAGATGCGCGAGATAAGCGTCGACTTGCCCACGTTGGGAAATCCTACCACTCCCACGTCGGCGAGGAGCTTCAGCTCGAGCCTTATTCTTCTTTCCTCTCCCGGCTCCCCCCTCTCGGAGAAGTCCGGCGCGCGCCGTGCCGGCGTGGTAAAGGAGGCGTTGCCCCGTCCTCCCCTGCCCCCCCGCGCCACAACCGCCTCCTTGCCGGCGCGCGAGAGGTCGGCCAGCATCACGCCGTTTTCGTCCCTGGCCTGTGTCCCCACCGGTACCGCCAGCACGAGGTCCTTTCCCGCCGCCCCGTGACAGTTGTTGCTGGCCCCGCTCCCTCCCCGCTCGGCGCGGAAATGGCGTCGCCGGGTATATTCGACAAGGGTGTTTACGCTCTCGGAGGCGCGCAAGACCACCGAGCCCCCCCTGGCCCCGTCCCCCCCATCGGGGCCCCCCAGGGGGCGGAACTTCTCGCGGTGGAAGCTGGCACAGCCGCTTCCTCCGTCGCCGCCGCGTACGAATATCTCCACCTCGTCGATGAACATGCTCTCTCTCCCGGCGTGCCAGTCGCCTGGCCAACTCCAAGAGGCCAGGCCTGATACCCGTCTATCTTCCCGTGTCAGTCTCCCGGCCGATTTCCGGGCCTGACCCCCAGGCCCGGCCGAAAATAAAAGTCCCGGCCGTGCCGGGACCACGTCGATGCCATGACCGCGGCGGAACAGCGCCACTATTCCGCCGGAAGAACGCTCACAAACTGCCTGTCGCCACTTCTGTGATACTTCACGTAACCGTCAACTTTCGCGAAGAGGGTGTAGTCCCTCCCCACCCCGACGTTCTCACCGGGCTTTACCTTGGTCCCCCGTTGCCGCACGAGGATGGAGCCTCCGGTTACGTACTGGCCGCCGAAGCTCTTGGCCCCCAGCCGCTTGGAATGGCTGTCCCGTCCGTTGCGGGAACTGCCGACGCCTTTTTTGCTGGACATCTCTACACCACCTCTTCCGCGACGCTCACTCGGTCCCGGCCTCCGCCTCCGTCTCGCCCTTGTCCTTTTTCGACCGGCCGGCACGTGGGCCGCCACTGATCTTGTCCACCCGCACCTCCGTAAAGAGCTGGCGGTGGCCCTGCTTGCGATGATAACCCTTCTTGGGCTTGTACTTGAAGACGATGACCTTTCTCCCCTTGCCCTGGCGGACCACGGTGCCCTCGACCTTGACCTTCTCGGCCTCCGGTCCCGCCACAACCTTGCCCTCGTTGCTGGCGAGGATCACGCGGTCGAAGACGACCTTATCGCCCTCGTCCAGGTCGAGCTTCTCGACCCGGATTAGCGTTCCCTTCTCCACGCGGTACTGTTTACCGCCCGTCTCTATCACTGCGTACATGCCTACCTCCACGGCTATTTTATCACAGCTAAATACACTAACACGGCCAAAAACCCCTGTAAAGTAGATGTTGAGGGGCCGCCCGATGAGCGGGCGGCCCCTGCTATGAAGCCTTCAACCGGTCTTATCTGACACAACCCTCGGCGAAATACCATGTGGTCGAGGGCTGGCAGGATCCTATGGCGTTGTTGCCGTCCGTGAGCCCGTTGAAGTTGAAGTACTGGGCCAGTTCGACGACGATGGGTCTTTCCGAGGTCACCTTGGTGCTCACGTCGGTGGCCCCCAGGTTCTCGATCTCGTCGACATGGATGGTGTGGCGGGAGTGAGGCCTCATCTCCACCTCGCGGCTCACCGTCAGGCCGTCGGGACGCATGAACAGGACGTCCACGCTGGCGGCCTCATCGCCCGGGTTGAGCAGGAGCACGTACTCGTCGAACTCCCCTCCCGTGAAGCCCTCCGCCACATACCACTGCTGGTTGGCGGCAGGCGCGCCCATGGTGGCGTGCCCACCCTTCCTCCCCTGGTAGTTGAAGTACATGGATCGCTCGGCGACGATGGGCAGGTCGGAATCCACGCTGGTGGAGACGCTCGCCGCCGCCAGGCCCGGCACCTCGTCCACGTGCACGCTCAGGCGCCTGCGCCCCGCCACGCTCACCTTCTTGGAGATCACCGACCCGTCTTCCTTCATGAACTCCAGGTCCACGGTGGCCGTACCGTCGTTGGGGTTCTGCAGCAGCACCCAGGTGTCGAAGGTGTCTCCGGTGTAGCCCTCCGCGAAGAACCAGGTGTTCGAGGTGGAGCTGGCCCCGATGGAATCGTGGCCGCCGTCGTTGCCGGCGTAGTTGAAATACATGGCCCGCTCGGCGACGATGGGGATGTTGGAGGTGACCTGCGTGGAGACCTCGCTCGCCTCAAGCCCGGGGACGTCGTCCACGTGCACGCTGTAGCGGCGGCGCGGCTCAACCGTCACCTGCTTGGTGATGCTCCCTCCGTCGGGGCGCATGAAGCTCAGGGTGACCGTGGCCGCGGAGTCGCTGGGGTTCTGCAGCAGCACCCAGGTGTCGAAGGTGTCTCCGGTGTAGCCCTCCGCGAAGAACCAGGTGTTCGAGGGCTCCCCGGCCCCGATGGAGTCGTGGCCACCGGTCCTCCCGGCATAACGGAAATACATGGCCCGCTCGGCCAGTACAGGCACGTCGCTCTTGACGTCGGTGGAAAACGATCCGCTGCCCATGGTCTCCCGTACCGGCACCGTGAAGCGGCTGTGCCCCGCGATGGTGTAGCTGAAGCTCTTGCACGATCCGTCCTCGCCCTGGAAGGTCACCTCTACCTGTGCCGTCCCGTCATTGGGGTTCATGAGCAGCAAGTAGGAATCGAAGCTGTCCGGCGGTGGTGGGGGCGCCGGGGCAGGAGCGGGGTTACGGTCGGCGCTGGCCGGGACCGGCGAGAAACACATGAACTCCTGGGTGATGTAGAGGCAGTTGCCGCCCTGCACCACCCCGATGCCGATGCAGTTGAAATCGCGCCGCAGGATGTTCTCCCGGTGGGAGGGGCTGTTCATGAGGGCCTGAAAGGCCACGTCTACGCTGGGCGCCTTGGCGATGTTCTCTCCGGCAAGGGTCCACCCCGTGATGCCCCGGGCCGAGATGCGCTGCTGCAGTGTGCCCGAGACCGGTGAGACGTGCGAGAAGAAGTTATACAAGTACATCTCGCTGGAATAGCTGCGGGCCATGTCCGTGAGCTGCTGTTCCGGATACAGGGAAGGCAGCCCGGCGCTGTTGCGTGCCTGGTTGACCAGTTGGATCATGCGCGCTTCCTCGTTGGAGGTGATGACCGCCGCCACCGCCGTGCCCGGTCCGAGCATCAGCGGCTGCAGGATGGCCAGCGTGAGGAACAATGCGCCGAAGAACGTCGCTGCGTCTTTCTGCCACCGAGTGAGCCCTCTCATTTTGGTTCTCCCCTTTTGTCCCTGAGGTCTCGTGGCAAATCTTCCACTTGTCTGCCCATTTTGTTGCCTGAAAACGAAACCGCCCTAACCACCGGGGCGGAAAGGGCTTCGCTTGTGAGGCGGCAGCCTGGCGATCTTAGTCACTCCCGTGACCTTAGACCCATGGCTTTGCGCCCTCTCCTTTCGGAAGAGTTTGCCTTTATCACCTTAGGGATATTCGGTTCTCAATGTTCGGATATTCTATCGACATCTTGTATGGAATACTTGAGGGGTCAGATCATATATATTCAACGCCCCCGGAGAAGGCCGGTCTTGAAACGATTCCACGTCCCGCCAGGGCCTGCAAGCGAGTTGCCGCCGGGGACCTCAACCGGGGGGAACGGCAGATGGACGAAAAAAGCCCTAAAGTAACGTGCAGATAAGGCCGATACCAATATTGCCAAAATATCTACGCCGAGTGAGTTTTGGCCATGACCGGGAAGCCTGCCCACTTTCCGGTCTTTCCTTTGTCCATAGAAATGCAGCTCAAAATCCTTGTGTTCCCATCAGGGGCCGCCCGCCCGTTCCGGCTGCCCCGGCGGTGGGCGCGGGGCTCAGAGGGGCTCGCTTCTGACCAGCCTCGAGATGACCACGATGCGCTGCGCGGCGCTGTACCAGGGATGGCAGGCGGTGAGGGTGAGTTTGGGCTCCCCCGTCTGCTCCAGGACCGTGAGGTCGGTGGGCAGGACGATGCGCTGCTCGTAGACCTCGTAGACGTAACGGTTCTTGGCGGTGATGAGGATGATCTCGTCTCCGGGCACCAGCTGCTCGATGTGGCGGAATGGCGCGCCGTAGGTGGTACGGTGGCCGGAGATGACGGAGTTGCCGGGCTGTCCCGGATAGGCGGTCCCGGGGATGTGGCCGGGGCCGCGCTTGAGGTTTTCCGCATCGTCCAGCCCCCACAGCTCGACCACGATGGCGTCGAGCCCCATGCGCTCCGAGATGATGCGGGCGATGCCGTCCCCCACCGCCACGTCTCCCTCCTCGGAGGGCACCGGGTTCTCCTCCCATTGCCGCATCAGTTCGCCCTGTGCCCGCGCGGCCTGGCGGTCCGTGTAGTAGATATAGAGGTAGATGCCGGCCAGGGACAACAGTCCCGCGAGCACCAGCGAGACGCCGACGATGATGAGTACCTTGCCCTTGCGCCGCCGCTTTCCTCGTGCCGGAGCCTCGGCACCCTCCGGATGTGGCCCGTCCGCGAGCCCTTCCGTGTTGACGTCATCCCCGCTCATGTGGGCCTCCTCCGCTCACGGTTCCCGGAAGACTATGCCGCGCCCGTGGCACGTGGGGCATTTCTCCCCGAAGGCCTCGATGAGGCCTTCGGAGACGTTCTTGCGGGTCATCTCGACCAGGCCGAGCCTGGTGAGCTCGACCACGTAGGTCTTGGTGCGGTCCTTTTCCAGTTCCTGGTTGAGCGCCTTGAGCACGGCGCGGCGGTTCTTGGCCTCGTTCATGTCTATGAAGTCGATGACTATGATGCCCCCGATGTCGCGCAGCCTCAGTTGTCGCACCACCTCCGTGACCGCCTCGATGTTGGTGCGCAGGACGGTCTCCTCCAGGGACTTGTTGCCCACATACCTGCCGGTGTTGACATCGATGGCCGTAAGGGCCTCGGTGGAATCGATGACGATGGAACCGCCGGAGGGCAGGGGCACGCTGCGGCTCAACGCGTCTACGATCTGGCGGTTGATATCCAGCGCCTCGAATACCGGTTTCTCGTCCGCATAACGCACCACGCGCTCCGCCAGCTCCGGGGCGACCAGCCTGAGGTAATGCTTGATGCGCCGGAAGGAGCGGTGCGAATCGACCAGGATACGGTCGAAGCTCGCATCCATGAGGTCCCTCACCACCTTGAGCTCCAGTTCCGGCTCCTGGTAGAGCATGGCCGGGGCGCGTTTCTTTTCGGCGGCGCGGTGTACCTGTCTCCACACCTTGTTCAGGTAGGTAAGGCTCTTCCTCAGTTCCGCCGCTTCGGCGTCCCGGGCCACGGTGCGCACTATGATGCCGACGTCCTTGGGGCGTACCTCCTCGACCACTTTGCGCAGCCGCGCCCTCTCCTCCTCGCCGAGCTTGTGGGAGATGCCCACCGTGGTCACCTGCGGCAGCAGCACCAGGTACCTGCCCGCCAGGGATATGTAGGTAGTCAGGCGGGCCCCCTTGCTGCCCATGGGGTCCTTGGTCACCTGCACCACGATCTCCTGGCCCTGCTTGAGTATCTTGGTGATGTCCTGGCGCTCCCGCTGCCGCGGGCCGTCCACGAAGATGTCCCCCACGTAGAGCAGGGCATTGCGGTTGTGCCCGATGTCCACGAAAGCCGCCTCCATGCCCGGCAGGACGTTCTGGACCCTGCCCTTGTAGATGTCCCCCACTATGGAGCGGCGGTCCTCATGGCTCACGAAGATCTCCTGCAGCGCCCCGTCTTCGAGCACCGCCACCCGCGTCTCCTTTTGATAGCTCGCTACCACTATCTCCTTGCGGGGGTCAGGCGGTTTCGCCGGCCTGCGATGTCCTCTTCTCCTGCTACTCAATCTCGTTCACCCGGGGATCCTCTCCCCTGTCCTTTCCTCAAATATCCAGGCCGCGCACTGCGGGCGCGCCATCCGGCAGCCCTCACGGCGTACGGCCTTCATCCGGTATCTCTTTCAGCCGCCCCTTCGAGCCATCGTAGAAAAAGACCCTCTCCCGCGTGTCCTCAAATACTTCTTCCGGCGAAGCGTATAGACCTGCCCTGGTCACCGCATAGCGCCCAGCCGCCTCCCCGCGCTGCTCCGCCAGAGCGCGCACGGCGTCTTTCAGTCTACCCTGGTTCTCTCCGGCCAACGCCAGCAAGAGATAGGACGTCCCTCCCTCTCCCTCCAGACGGAACAGGCCGTAGCGTGCCCAGCGGGAGAGCTTGGGCATGTTCGGGGCGAGCAGCTGCACCTCGCTCACGTAAAGCCCCTGCGGCAGGAAGCGGTTGATCTTGCCGGCCACTTCGTCCGTGTCAACCTCACCGTCCACGGCCACCTCGAGGTACTCCGCCTCCGCGGCCACCCCCAGGGGCAGGGCGGGCGAGAAACTCATGCGCGGCCGCGGGCTGAAGCCCTCGCTGAACACCATGGGCAGCTCGCACCGCCGCAGCGCCATCTCCATGGCGCGCATCGCCTCGCGGTGGGAAAGGAGTGCCGCACCGTCCTGCTTGCGATATTTCAGGAGCAGCCTCCTCACACTCACTCACCCCCCGCCAGACGTACTCGTGTTCCCGGTTCGGAGCAGGCCCCGCAGTCGCCGCATTCCGCCGTGCGGCAGTCGGGCGTCTCCTCTCCCCGGCGGGCCTTCTCGTACTCTTCCCAGAGGAAATCCCTGTCCACCCCGGCATGCAGGTGGTCCCACGGCAGTACTTCGGAGCGCGGGCGCTCCCTCTCCGTGTACCAGGCCGCGTCTACCCCGGACGCGGCCATGGCCCTCTGCCAGCGCTCCCACGAGAAGAACTCGCTCCAGCTGTCCAGGCACCCTTCGCGCGAAGCGGCCATCACCGCCGGCAGGAGCCTGCGGTCGCCCCGCGCCAGTACCCCCTCCAGGTAGCTCATCTCCCGCATGTGCCACCTCAGGGTGACCCCTTTTATGTGCAGTCCATCTCTGAGCAGGAAGTGGCGGCGGGCTATCTCGGGCAGCGACATCTGGCGCGCCCACTGCAGCGGTGTATGCGCCTTGGGGACGAAAGTGGAGACGCTCACCGCCAGGCGCAGGCCCCGGGCCGGTCCCCCACCGTCCCCCTCGCGCATGATGCGCCTCACCAGGACACAGATCTCTTCCACGTCATCTTCGCTCTCCCCCGGGAGACCCACCATGAAGTAGAGTTTGACCTTCCTCCATCCCTCGCGGTACGCGGCGGCGACCGCCGCCAGCAGGTCCTCATCCGAGACCCCCTTGTTCATGCTCGCGCGCAGGCGGGGCGAGGCGGCCTCCGGGGCGAAGGTGAGCCCGGTGCGCTTGACGCGCCTGAGCCGCGCCGCCAGCTCCACCGAGAAGGTGTCCGTACGCAGTGAGGGCAACGAGACGGCAACGTGCTTCCTCTCCATCTCGTCGGAGAGCCGCTTGGCCAGGGCGAGGATGCGGCTGTAGTCGGCGCTGTTGAGCGAGGAGAGAGAGATCTCGTCACAGCCAGTGTTGCGCACCAGCTCCCAGGCCCAGTCGTAGAGCATCTCCTCCGGTCTCTCGCGCACCGGACGGTAGACCATCCCAGCCTGGCAGAACCGGCATCCCCGCGTGCATCCCCGGAACACCTCCAGGCTGCAGCGGTCGTGCACCGGCTCCACCAGCGGGATCACCGGGCGCCTGGGCAGACGCCTGGATGCGAGGTCCGCGAGCAGGCGCTTGCGCACGGGAAAGGGCGCGCCGGGTACGGGCTCCACCGCGGCGATCTCGCCGCTCGCCAGGTAGCTCACGTTGTAGAGGGAAGGAACATAGACGCCGGGTAAGGCGGCGCACTCCCGCACCAGTCCCTCTCGGCTTCCCCCACCCTTTTTCTTCCAGTCCTTCACGAGGTCTATGAGCTCGTGGATGATCTCCTCTCCCTCGCCGAGCACGATGATGTCGAAGAGTCCCGCCACGGGCTCAGGGTTATAGGCCCCCGGTCCTCCCCCCACCACCAGGGGGGCGTCTTCGCCGCGCTCCGCCGCGAGCGCGGCCATACCCGCCAGGCCAAGGACCCTGACCACGTTGGCGAAGGTCAGCTCGTGCTGGAGGGTGATGCCCAGGATGTCGAACTCCGCCAGGGGGACGCGGCTCTCGAGCCCGTATAGCACGGCGCCCCGGCGCTCCATGGCCTCCTGCATGTCCACCCAGGGGAGGTAGGCGCGGTCCGCCATGGCGTCTTCCCTCTCATTGATCTCCTCGTATAGGATGGAGAGCCCGAGATGGGACATGCCTATCTCGTAGGCGTCCGGATAGACGAGGGCGCACGTGACCGCGGCGCTGCCGAACGGCTTGCGGTAGGCGTTCACCTCGATTCCCAGATATCGTCCCGGGCGGGTGACCCCCGCCAGCTCCTCCCCGAGGAAACCTTCCGTCTCCCTTATCAAACCTCTCCTCCATCGTTCACCGGCGTGTCAGCCGCCGGGCCGGTTCCTATCGGCCCGGCCTGATACCCGTCTTTTAATGCTTCCCGGACGTCAGGCCGTGACCCTCGGAAACTTCACAGCGCTGACCCACCGTAAATAAAAGGCGGCCTGTGGCCGCCTCACGCACGACGCTTATCCGGTGCTGGACCGGTTGAAGGGGTGGCCGGCTACCCGCGCCCGGGATCGTCTACTTGTTGCGCAGGAATACCGGGATGTCCAGCTCCTCGGACTCGAAGACCATGGTCTTCTCGGGTGGTGCCTCCGTCCTCGTGGGCCGGCGTCCCGGCTGTTGCGGGATGGTGCCGAACTCGAACCCGGTGGCGATCACCGTCACCTTGAGCTCATCACCCAGCGAATCGTCGATCACCGCGCCGAAGATGATGTTCGCGTCGGGGTCCGCAACGCTGGCGATGATCTCCGCCGCCTCGTTGACCTCGAAGAGGCCCAGGTCCGTCCCGCCCGAGATGTTGAGCAGGATCCCCTTGGCCCCCTCGATGGAGGCCTCGAGCAGCGGGCTCGAGATGGCCGCGCGGGCCGCCTCCGAGGCGCGGTTCTCTCCGGTGCCCACGCCGATGCCCATGAGCGCCGAACCCGCGTTGGACATGATCGTCCTTACGTCAGCGAAGTCCAGGTTGATCAGACCCGGCACGGTGATGAGGTCGGTGATGCCCTGCACGCCCTGGCGCAGGATGTCGTCGGCCATACGGAAGGCGTTGAGGATCGAGGTCTTCTGCTCCGCGACCTCCAGGAGACGGTCGTTGGGGATGATGATCAGCGTGTCCACCTTGTCCTTGAGTTTTTCAATCCCCGCCTCCGCCTGCTGTGCCCTCTTGCGGCCCTCGAATGAGAACGGGCGGGTCACCACGCCGATGGTCAGGGCTCCCTGTTCCTTGGCGATCTCCGCTACGATGGGAGATGCCCCCGTCCCGGTGCCGCCCCCCTTACCCGCGGTGATGAAGACCATGTCCGCGCCCTTGATGGACTCCGACACCGCCTCTTTGTTCTCCAGCGCCGCTTGCTCACCGACCTCCGGGTTGGAGCCTGCCCCCAACCCGCGGGTGATGTTGCCGCCGATATACACCTTGACATCGGCGTCGGACATGAGGAGGGCTTGTGCGTCGGTGTTGATTGCCACGAACTCCACTCCCTTGAGCCCGGCATCGATCATGCGGTTGATGGCGTTGGTCCCGCCACCCCCCACACCGACCACCTTGATTACCGCCAGGTAATTGGTTGCGGTCTCCGGCATTTCCAGTCCCTCCTTTATCCATTGCCCCTTCGCAAAACCCGTGAGGCGCGTTTTCAAAGTCTAAACCAATACTTTAAACTCTTCTATTTCCAGTACGGGATGGATCCCCGCCATACATCCTCTCTAATCTACGACAAGCGTCTCTTCAACTCCTTCCCGCCGCCGGCCTTTCTTCATACTTTTTCCAGTCCGGCGGTCTGCTCGATTCGACCCTCCGCCAATCTCGTGCCAGCCAATCTCTTTGCCCCGCAACAAAGGGCCTTTAAGCTCCATCTATGCGTAGCGCCCTTCACGTTGCCGCCCGTGCTTCCTTTCCCGGCCCACCCAGCTCTCCCGGGCGTCTCCTGGATTATTATACCTTAACGGTAACATTATACTTGTAAAATAGCCTAAATGTTAAGTCTCGATGTATATCGGCTGAAACGGGCGTGCTTTAAAGTGACGGGCTCAGGTATTGCCGAGGGGCTTGATGACGGGATGCTCGGGGTAGGATACGTCTAGATATTCGATGGCACCGTAGCGCTGCACCAGCACGCTCAAGGCCATGAGGGCGATGGTGTTCTTACGGGCAAAGTCCTCGGCATCGCCATAGATCACGGTGGTCCCGTCCGCAACGATATACATCCCGCCGCCCCCGCCTATCCCCACCGCCGCGGTCCTGTCCCGTAGCGCCTGGGGCAGGCTGCCGATGAGCGAGGTGACCGATGCGAACTCGATGCCGCTCAACTCGTGGCCAGGCAGCAGCAACGGAAGCGTGAGGTCTCTTATCTCAACAAGGCCCGGCGGCACGGCTTCCACGCTCTCCAGGACCATCCCTTCCTGGTCGATGAGGGCATACCTGCCGTTCTGGAGGACATACCCGCTGGGGCGCCGTTCCACGATCTTTATCTTCACGCTGTTGGGAAAGTGCCGGGTGATATCCGCCCTGGCGATATATGGCTCGGAGAGGAGCGCGCTCTCCACGGCCCCTACGTCCATCTTGAGCAGATGGGTATCGCCGTTGATACCGCTGAGGGCGCGCAGGTAATCGGGCTGTAGTTTCCCGTTGCCCTCGAACTCGACCACCTTTATATTGAGCACCCCGGTCCCGGTGTAGACCCAGAGCAGGGCAGCCAGGGAGGCCACCAGCACCGCTCCCAGGAATGCGGTCCTTGCCGCGCTGCCTCCATGTCCCCGGGGGCGGTCTAGCATCCCTGTTGCCTGTGGTCGGACCGCAACGGCCTCTTCCGCTCCCGTGCCCGGAGCAACCGCGGTCATCCCGGCCGCGGAAGCGGGCTCCCTGTGCCTGCTCTTCTTTTCCCTACGCTTCCCGCGTCCGGTCTCGGGAGATGTGGCCGTCGGGTTTTTCCGCGCTCTGTCGTGCGTGCGTGCCGGCGGTACTTCCCGCCGCCGTTCGCTTTTGGAACGCGGCGCAGTCTCCTGCCCGGCCGGCGCCTCCACCGCGACCGCCTTCTCCGCCGACTTGCGTCCACCGCCGCGCCCGGTACGCCCTGGGGCGCGGGATGCCGCCCTCGACTTCTTCCTCGCCTCCACCCGCGACTTGGCGCGTGAAGCCCTGACCCTGGCGCCCCGTGTCCTCTCCACCTTGTCACTCATGGCTGGTCTTTTTCCCGTCTCTCCTGGTCGTCTCCTGCACATCTCCTGCCGCGGTCGGTCTTCAGCCGCGCCGTGTCCAGGACCATCTCCACCACCCGGTTGAAAGAAAGCCCTGCCGCGGCGGCCGCCTTTGGTATCAGGCTCAACTCGGTCATCCCCGGGATGGTGTTCACCTCCAGGCAATATGGTCTGCCGGCATCGTCGAGCATGAAGTCGATGCGGGAAAAGCCCTCGCACCCCAGGACGCGGTGGGCCCTGAGCGAGAGGCGCTGCAGTTCCCGCGCCAGCTCCTCCGGGATGGGAGCGGGCACGATGTACTCGGTCATGCCCCCGGTGTACTTGCATTCGTAATCGTAGAAACCCTTGCTGGCCACGACCTCGAGGACGGGAAGCAGCAAAGGTTCCTCTCCCAGCAGGCCCACGGTCATCTCCCTGCCCTCGATATAGCGCTCCACCAGCACGATGTCGTCGTACCGCAGCGCCTCCGCGATGGCGTTCTCCAGCTCCTCCCGGTTGTAGGCCCTGCCCGCACCGACGGTGGAGCCCTCACAGTTCGGTTTGGCGATGCAGGGGAAACCGAGGTCCAGGGATACGCCCCTGGCCACCTCGCCAAGCCCGGAAGCGTCTACCTCCGCTGCGGTCACAACCACGTCGTCAGCCACCGGGATGCCCTGGGACCGGAAGACGTGCTTGGTCATGCTCTTGTCGAGAGCCACGGCGCTGGCCGCCACCCCCGACCCGGTATAGGGGATGCCGAGCAGTTCCAGCAGGGACTGGATGGAACCGTCCTCGCCCATGCTCCCGTGCAGCACGACGAAGGCCGCGTCGACTTTCCCGCGTAACTCGAGCAGTTGGCCGACGACCTCCACGCCCACATCGATCTCCAGGACCTCGTGGCCGAGCTCCGCGAGCGCCTTCGACACCGCCGCCCCCGAACGCAGCGAGACCTCTCTCTCCGCCGAAATCCCTCCTTTGAGCACCGCCACTCGACTCATACCACACCCTCTCCCATCTCTCCCACCAGCCTGATCTCCTCGTGCAGCTGGACGCCTTCCCTGCGCATCACCTCGTCCTTGATGCGCACGATCAGGCGGTAAACGTCTTCAGCCCTGGCGCCGCCGACGTTGACGATGAAGTTGGCATGCATCTCCGAGACCATGGCCCCGCCGATGCGCGTCCCCTTCAGGCCACATCCGTCGATGAGCTCGCCCGCGGCTGCCCCGGGCGGATTGCGGAAGACGCTCCCCGCGGATGGCTGCCTCAAGGGTTGGTTCTCCCTCCGCCACGCCATTACCTCCCCACGTCGCGCGTACAGGGAGTGCGCATCCGCCTCGTGCAATTCAATACCGGCTTCGAAGACGATGTGCCCTTCCGCGATATTGCTGTGCCGGTAGGAGAAGTCGAGGTCCTTTCGCTTCAGTTCTCTCACCTTCACCCCGTACCCCTCCAACCCCATCACCGCCACCCGTGTGACCGACTGGCCGATGGTCGAGCCGCAGGCGCCTGCGTTCATCCGCACAGCTCCACCCACGCTCGCCGGGATCCCCGCCAGGTCCTCCAGGCCCCCCAGGCCCATCTCGATGGCCCAGTTTATCAGCCGGTTCAGGTCACAGCCTCCCTCAACGTAAACTTCACATTTACCTTTCCTGGTGATCCTCTGCAGCCCTTTTCCCACCACCACCACCACCCCGTCGAAACCGCGGTCCGATACGAGTACGTTTGACCCCCTCCCCAGCACCAGCAGGGGCAGACCCGATTCTCCGACCGCCGACAACAGAAGTGAGAGGTCCTCGCGGCCCTCGGGGACAGCCAGCAGGGAGGCGGGCCCGCCGATGCGGAAGGTGGTGAACTCCGCCAGGGGGACCATCTCCCTGATGGTCCCGGCGAACCCCTTCCGCAGCCGCTCGCGAACCTCCGCTACGTCCGTCACCGCTCAACTCTCCCCCGGCCCGCAGGGCCCTTCGCTCTCCCTGTCCAGGATGCCGGCGATCTCCGCGGCGCACTGGGTGATGTCCCCGGCCCCCATGGTCAGGACCAGGTCTCCTCCGTGCAGAAACGAGGCCGCCGCGCTCCCCAGCTGCGAACGCCTGGGGATGTACACGACCTGCTTTGCCGGATCGGCCTCCAGGATGGCATTGACGATCAGTTTTCCGTTGACGCCCGGGAGCGGGTCCTCTCCCGCCGCATAGACGTCCGTGACTATCACCAGGTCCGCCAGGAGCAGCGCATCGCCGAAACCCTGCCACATGGCGGCGGTGCGAGAGTAACGGTGGGGCTGGAAGATGCACACCAGGCGGCGTGCCCCTTCCATGGCCGCCGCCTTGAGCGTGGTCATCACTTCCGTAGGATGGTGGGCATAATCGTCGACCAGCCTGATCCCCGCCACCTCGCCCATGTTCTGGTAGCGCCGCTGGACGCCCCGGAATCCCTCCAGCGCCCGTGCCGCTACCTCGAAATCCACCCCTATGGTCAGGGTGAGCGCCAGGGCGGCCATGGCGTTGCGCACGTTGTGCTCTCCCGGTATGCCCAGGTCTACCCGCCCCAGGCTCCGGCCGCAGTGGCTGACCCGGAAAGAGCTTCCATCTGGGGACAGCTCTACACCCTCACTGCGAAAATCGTTGTCCTCGCCTTCCCCGAAGGACACCGCACGGCCCGGCCCCTGGCGCCGCAGTGAAGCGGCACCGGGGTCGTCACCCGCATACACCAGCAGCCCGTCCTGTGGCAGCAGGGAGACGAAGCGCTGGAAGTAATCGCGTACCTCCGATTCGTCGTGGAAGAAGTCGAGGTGGTCCTCCTCGATATTGGTTATCACCTCCGCCCAGGGCCGCAGGAAAAGAAAGGACCCGTCGCTCTCGTCGGCCTCGGCGATGACATACCCGCCGCTGCCGGCATGGGCTCCACTGCCCACATCGTTGAGCTCACCCCCTATCACGTAGGTGGGATCCAGCCCAGCCTCGCGCATGATCATGGCGATCATCGACGTGGTGGTGGTCTTGCCGTGGGTGCCGGCCACCGCGATGCCCCTTCCCTCCTCCATGATCATGTTGAGCATGGCCGCACGGGGGATGATCTCCAGCCCCAGTTCGCGCGCCCGTGCGATCTCGCGGTTCCTCTCCGGTATGGCCGACGAGGCGACCACGAGGTCGGCATCGTCCACGTTCTCAGCGTGGTGGCCTATATGGATCAGCGCCCCCATCTGCTGCAGGCGCCGGGTGTTCCGCGACTCCTTGAGGTCTGAGCCGCTCACCTGTATGCCCCTCGCAAGGAGCACCACGGCGATGGCGCTCATGCCCGCGCCGCCGATGCCCACGAAGTGTATCTTCTCGTTTCCTTCCACTCATGCCTCCCGGGTCTGCGCCAGTACCAGTCCAGCCAGACGGGCCGCGGCGTCCGGTATTCCCACCTTTCCCGCCGCTTCGCGCATGCACCGCAGCCTCTCCACGTCTCCCAACAGCGCGTCCACCTCCACGCTTAGACGGTCCCCGTCCAGCTGCCGGTCCTCCACCACCACCGCTGCGCCCACGCTGGCGAGGACCTCGGCGTTGGCGTCCTGGTGTGCCGCGGTGGCGTAAGGATAGGGCACCAGGAGCGACGCGCACGCCGCGGCGGCCAGCTCGGCGATGGTCGAGGCCCCCGCGCGGCACACCACCAGGTCTGCTACCAGGTAGAGGAGGTCCATGCGCTCTATGAACTCTATAGGCTTGTAGACGAGGGAGCCGCTGTCCACCTTCGCCGCCTGCTCCATGAATTCCCGGTACTTGTCCCTGCCCACCGCGTGGACAACCTGCAGGTCGCGGCGGCCGCTCCACGCGGGCAGCGCCTCGAGCACCGCCACGTTGAGGGTGCCCGCGCCCTGGCTCCCCCCCACAACAGCCAGGGTCTTTCTCCCGGCCTCCAGGCCGAAGGTCCGCAGCGCCTCCCCTACCGACCCCTTGGCCGCCTGCCTGAGCAGGGGGTTGCCGGTCACCACCGCCTTCTTCTTCCATCTTGGGAGCTTGACCAGGGTCACCCCGAAGGCGACGGCGATTACCCTGGCCACCGGGGCCAGCATGCGGTTGGCCATGCCGGGGATGGCGTTCTGCTCGTGCAGGACCAGGGGAACGCGCAGGCTGAGCGCGGCGATGGCCCCGGGCACGCTGGCATAGCCCCCAAATGCGGCAGCCACCGCCGGGGGATCTTTCTTCATCTCGCGGCGGCAGACCGCGACGGCCTTGAGAAGCGCGATGAAGGCCTTGAGGTTTGTGGGGTCCAGGCGGCGGGCGAAGCCGCTCACCTCGAGGGGTATGACCCTCTTTCCTTCCAGTAGGGCGCTGGACGGGGACTTGCGGCTCAGGTAGAGCGTGACCTCCACGCCGTCATGCGATACGAGCTCCTCTGCCAGGGCGAGCAGGGGGTGGAGATGTCCTCCGGTCCCTCCTCCGCATATCGCCACGTTCACGCGCTTTCCTCCCATCGTAAGCCGCGGTCGCCCTGCCTTCCTGGCGGGAGACGTTTATGAGTATACCTGCAAGGCACATGCAAATCACCAGCGAAGAACCCCCGTAACTGAAAAACGGCAGCGTGATACCGGTTATGGGCAGGACGCCGGACGCCGCTCCCATGTTGATCAAGGCCTGTACCCCCAGCATACAGGTTATCCCCATGGCCAGCAGCCGCCCCAACCTGTCCGGGGCACCCTTGGCGGTGCGGAACCCGAGGTATATGAAGCAGGCGAAGAGGAGCAATACCGACAGGGTCCCGATGAGGCCCGCCTCCTCGCCGATGATGGAAAAGATGAAATCGGTGTGGGCATTGGGAAGATAGAAGAACTTCTGCCGGCTCATACCCAGCCCCAGCCCGGTGACGTTACCCGAGCCCAGGGCGATCATGGACTGGATGATGTGAAAGCCTCCCTCGCGGGGGGCGCTCCAGGGGTCGAGGAAGGCAAGAAAGCGCGCCTTACGGTAAGCGGACGTGAAGATGAACACCAGCGTGGCCGATCCCCCCAGCAGCGCCAGCGCGGCCATCTTGCGCGGTGGCGTCCCGGCCAGCCACAATACCGCGTAGACGGAGATAGCCACCACGAGCATGGTACCCAGGTCGGGCTCGAGGATGATGAGCAGGCATGCGATGGCGGTCGCCGCCAGGACGGGCATGATTATCTGGCGCCAGTCGTCCATCCTGTCCTTGCGCTTACTGTAGATATAGACCGCGAAGACCAGCAGGGCCAGCTTGGCGACCTCCGAAGGCTGTATGACGATGGGCCCGAAGATGATGGAGCGCTTGCTGCCGTAGGCCTCGGTGCCGATGAAGGGCACGGCCGCCAGGGCAGCCAGGGCGATGACGGTGAGCACGGGGGAGAACTCCGCCACGCGGTGATAGTCGGTATAGGCCAGGGCTGCCAGGGCGACCAGCCCTACCGCGAACCAGATGGCCTGGCGCACCAGGAAATAATAGCTCGAACCGTAGGTGTGCAGGGCAAGTCCGGAGCTGGCGGAAAATATCATCACCATGCCGTAGAGGAACATGATCAGCGAGATGCCGAGGATGCCGTATCCGTTGCGCGTCAGTCCTCCTGCCGCAGGGAGCTGCCGCGGCCGCTCCGCCGGGACGGCGCGCAGGGTCCTGTTCCCGCGCGCGGCCGGCGTGGGTGCGGTTTGCGTGGCCGTCGTCTTCCTCTCCTGCCTCCGCCGTGCCTCCACCAGCGCCCGCGGGGGCTCCTTGCCCCTGGCGCCCCCTTTCCTCGCCGCCGCCTGCTCACCCACCGTCGCTACCCCCCGCCCTGTACGCGGCGAACAACTCCTGGAAATGTCTTCCTCTTTCCTCGTAGTCCCGGTAGCGGTCGAACGACGCGCAGGCCGGGCTGAAGAGGACCGTGTCCCCGGCCCTCGCGGTACGCGGCAGGTCCGCGAAGACATCCTCCAGTCCCGGAACCACCATCATCTTCACGCGTTCTTTCTCTTCACCAAAGGCGGCGGCTATCTCGCCGGCCGCCTCGCCGATGAGGTATACCGCCCTCACCTCGCCCAGGTCCGCACGGCGTATCAGCTCCGCGGCGAGCCCGTCGAATCCCAGGCCCTTGTTCCTCCCACCCAGGATGACCACCAGCGGCCCCGCGAAGGCGCCGAGGGCGCGCAGCGCGGCATGGGGGTTGGTGGCCTTTGAGTCCTCGTAGAAGGCCGCTCCGCCCGCCTCGCCCAGGTACTGCAGGCGGTGTGGAAGGGCGCGGAAGCCCGCGAGGGCTTCTCCCGCCGCCCGCGGATCGACGCCCAGGGCGATGGCCGCCGCCGCCGCCGCCATGGCGTTCTCCAGGTTGTGGTCCCCGGGCAGCTGCAGTTCCCGCGCCGGCATGATCTCCCGTGCCGCCTCCCCGTCGCCATACGTCCCTGGCTGGCGGAAATACATGGTGTCGCCGCTCATGAACACCGCCGCCTGTTCGAGCGGTCGCATGGAGAAGAAGAGCACGTCCACGGGAGCACCGGCCGCGGCCCGCGCGCATGCGTCATCGTCGAGGTTGCATACCACCATGTCGTCTCCGTGCTGGTTTAACCACATGCGGCCTTTCGCTGCCACGTACTCGTCCATGTTCGCATGCCAGTCGAAATGGTCCTCGCCTATGTTCAGGAGCACCGCGACGGCGGGGCGGAACTCCACGATATGGGAGAGCTGGAAGCTGGAGACCTCGGCCACCAGCAGGGTACCTTCCCCCGCCTCCTCCACCGCCGTGATGAGCGGATAGCCGATATTGCCCGCGGCTACGGCTGGCATGCCGGCCTGGTTGCAGATCCAGGCGATCATGCTCACCGTGGTGGTCTTGCCGTTGGTGCCCGTGACCGCGACCATCCTGGCGCGGGTCAGCCTCCAGGCCAGCTCGACCTCGCTCCAAACCGGGATGGACCTGGCCTCGGCCTCCCGCAGCAGGGGCAGCCGTGGCGTCACGCCCGGGCTCACTACCACCACGTCCACGCCGTCGAGCAGGGTGAGGTCGTGGCTGCCGAGGACACTCTCCGCGCCGCGTTCCCGCAATACCTCGGCCGCCTCGCGCACATCCTCCGTAGTGGAGATATCGTTGACGGTCACCCTCATCCCCTCGCGCAACAGCCGGTCCGCGGCGGCCCGTCCCGAGATGCCCAGGCCGACCACCAGTGCCGTGTCGATACCCCGCAGCTCCCGTGCTCTTTTCCCCTCGACCATCTCCACTACTTGCCCCCCACATAATTTATATAGAAAAGTATGAAGCCGACTCCGACAAAAGACCCCGCCACCACCCAGAACCTGATGAGCGTGGTCACTTCCGACCACCCCTTGAGTTCGAAATGGTGGTGCAGCGGCGCCATGCGGAAGACCCTCTTGCGCGTGGCCTTGTACACCAGCACCTGGATGGCGACGGATAGGGTCTCGAGGACGAAGAGGCCGCCCAGGACCACCAGCAGCAGTTCGGTCTTGGAGAGTATGGCCACCGTGGCCAGGCTGCAGCCCAGGGCCAGGGAACCCGTGTCCCCCATGAAGATATACGCCGGCGGCGAGTTCCACCACAGAAAACCGATGCAGCTGCCCATGAGCGCCCCGCAGAAGATGGCGATGTCCAGCGAGCCCTGCACGTGATAATAGAGGTACTGGTGGTTGCGGAATTGCGTGAAAGCGATGAGGATGTACGCGGTCAATACCAGCATGGCCGTCCCCGACGCCAGGCCGTCCAGTCCATCGGTGAGGTTCACCGCGTTGGAGGCCCCGATGATCATGATGAAGACGAGCAGGTAGTACAAGGGGCCGAGGTCGCAGATGACCGCATCCGAGCGGAACCAGTAGAGCTTGGTGTCCACCCCGAAGTGCTGCGTGGCCAGGTAGGCCAGGGCGATGGACAAGGCCAGCTGCCACAGCAGCTTGGTGCGCCCCTTGAGGCCCAGGGATCGCGCGTAGCGCAACTTGGTGTAGTCGTCGGCAAAACCCAGCAGCCCGCCGCAGAGCAGGGCCAGCCCCAGGGCGAACCCCGTGCCCGCCTCCAGCTGCTGCGCCCAAGCCAGGAAGCCCACCAGCGCACCGAGGACGATGAGCACGCCTCCCATGGTGGGAGTGCCCTGTTTCGCCAGGTGGGCCTGGGGCCCGTCCTCGCGGATGAACTGCCCGATGCCCCGCCTGCGCAGCCAGCCGATGAGCAGGGGCATGCCGAATATGCAGATGATAAGGCCAGTCAATAACGCGGCCAGTACCCTCAGCAAGGGTATCTTCCTCCTTGCCGGTCAGGAGACCGGTACCCCCGGTCCCTCAAGCGACCATTCTAAGTCAACCGCGACTACGCCACCAGGTCCACCAGCCTCTCCAGGCCCAGGAAGCGCGAACCCTTGATGAGGACGACGTCTCCCGGCTCGATGATGGCGCGCAGTATCTCCGCCGCCTTGTCCACGCCGTCGGTGGTGAAGACGCTGCCCCGCGGCAGGCCCTTCTCCCGCGCCGCCTGGGCGGTCTTACGGGATTTCCTGCCCACGGTGATAAGGATATCGGTGCCGTAGTCGACGGCCTGCTTCCCCACTTCCTGGTGCGCCTTCTCCGATACCGGTCCCAGTTCCCCCATGTCGCCCAGTACGGCTATGGCCCTCTTCTGGCGAGAGATCTCTCCCAGGGCCATCAGGGCGGAGCGCATGGACACGGGGTTGGCGTTGTAGGCGTCGTTGATGATGGTGATCTCCTCCGGTTTCCTGATCATCTCCATCCTCCATGCTGTCGTATCCGCCATGGCTATCCCCTCGGCGATGCTTTCCATGTCAACCCCCATGATCTTTCCTACTGCCGCGGCCGCCAGCGCGTTCTCCACGTTGTGGCGGCCGGGCAACGGCACAGCGATTTTCTTCACACCACCTCCTTTCGACCTCAGGGTGAAGACTACCTTCCCATATTTATCCACAAGCACGTCCTCCGCCCGCAGGTCGGCGGCGCGCGAGTACCCGAAGGTGACCACCGGGCACGGGCTGAGGCCGCGCAGGAACTTGGCATATTCGTCGTCGGCGTTGATCACCGCCCTGCCACGGCGGGGCAGGGACTGCAGGAGTTCCCCTTTCGCACGGGCCAGGTTGTCGCGGGTGCGGAAGAACTGCATGTGCGTCCACCCGATATTGGTCACCACTCCCACCTCCGGCCGCGCGAACGCGCACAGCTCCGCGATGTGCCCTTTCCCCCGCGAGCCCATCTCCAGCACCAGGAAAGAAGTGTCTTTGCGCAGGGACAGCAGGGTGAGGGGAACCCCGATCTCGTTGTTGAAGCTGCCCTGGGAGGAGACCGTCCTGCCTGCCCGTGCCAGGACCGACGCCATGAAATCCTTGCTCAGGGTCTTGCCGGTCGAGCCGGTGACCGCCACCACCCGCGCCGTGCTCAACCCGCGCTGCCATGCCGCCAACCTGGTCATGGCGGCCACGGTTCCGCGTGCGCGCAGCACCGCCGCCCCCCGCTCGCGCGCCATGCGCAGGAACTCGGGGGATATGCGCGCGACCAGCAGCGCCGCCGCCCCCTTCTCCAGGGCCCTGTCCAGGTAGTCGTGGGCGTCGAAGCGCTCTCCCTTCAGGGCTATGAACAGGGCCCCCCTCTCCAGGGTGCGCGTGTCGGTGCTCACCCGGGATATGGGCCGTGCCGGCCTTCCACCCTCCGGCAGCAGCACGGCTCCGGCCGCGCGCGCTATCTCGTCCGCGTGCATGGGGATCATCGTTGCCTCATCCTCCTTCTCAGGGCAACCCTGGCCTCCTCAACGTCGTCGAAGGGGACCACGCGGTCCGCGAAGATCTGCCCCTTCTCGTGGCCCTTGCCCGCGATGACCACCACGTCGCCGGCCGCAGCCGCGGCTATGGCCGCCGCTATGGCCGCGCGCCTGTCGGCGACGACCTCATATGGTGAGCCCGCCGCCACGGCTTTCGCCCCCGCCTCGATCTCCGCGATGATGGCCATGGGGTCCTCGCTGCGCGGGTTGTCGGAAGTGATAAAGACCGCGTCCGCCGCCGTCACCGCTATCTCTCCCATGAGGGGACGCTTTCCGCGGTCGCGGTCGCCACCGCAGCCGAAAACGGCGATGACCCGGGCATGTGTCGTCTCCCTCGCCGCCTCGAGAACGCGGCGCAGCGAATCCGGGGTGTGGGCGTAGTCCACCAGGACCGCGAAGTCCTGTCCCTCCTCCACCGCCTGGAACCTGCCGGCCACGCCTGGCTGGGACAGTATGCTCTCCAGGGACGGCCCAGCCTCCATCCCCAGCATGATGCAGGTCCCCATGGAAGCCAGTATGTTGTAGAGGTTGAAGCGGCCGGTGAGGGCGGTCTCCCCCACGTGTCGCCCGCCTTCGTATTCCACCTCGACCCGGCTCCTCTTCAGCCCCGCCTCCAGCAGCGTCCCCCGCAGTCCGGCCCCGGGGAGAGTGCCGTAGGTGAGTACCCTGCCGGTCGAGACGGCGGCGAGCCGGCCGCCGTACGGGTCATCGGCGTTTATCACCGCCGCGCGCGCCTCCAGGCCTCCCCGCGAACGCGGCAAGAACAGCCTCTCCTTGGCGCGGAAATAGTCTTCCATGTCCGTGTGGAAATCCAGGTGGTCCTGGCTGAGGTTGGTAAAGACCGCCACCTCGAAGTCGCAACCGTCCACACGGCGCAGGGCAAGTGCATGGGAAGATACCTCCATGCTCGCCACCTCGCATCCCTCTCCGGCCATGGCGGCCAGTATCTCCTGCAGGTCGGCGGATTCCGGCGTGGTACGTCCCACTGGCAGGTCACGCCCGGCCACGCGGTAGACCACCGTGCCGATGAGCCCGGAGACCATGCCCGCCCGGGAAGCCGCCGCCTCCACCAGGTGGGCGGTGGTGGTCTTGCCGTTGGTGCCGGTGATCCCCACCAGCTTCAGCCTGCCGCTGGGGTGCCCCCAGAAGCGGTCGCTCAAGAGCGCCATGGCCAGGCGGGTGTCGCCCGCCCTCAGTAGCGGGAACCCGGCGGGGACGGTATCGCCGCCGTCCCATCCTTCCGCGACCAACAGGGCCGCCGCGCCTCGCGAAAGGGCCTCCTTTATATATAGATGACCGTCGGTGACGTGGCCGGGCACCGCCACGAAGAGGTCTCCCGCCCGCACCCGCTGGGAGTGGTAGGCGATGCCGGTCACCTCGGCATCTCCGCCCTCGCGGCGCAGCATATCCAGTCCCTCAACCAGCTCCAGCAGCCTCATTGCTGCACCACCCTGTCCTTGGTGTTGACCTTCTCCATGCTCGGGGGCACTTCCAGGCGCTGCAGCGCGAACTCCATCACCTGCGAGAAGCACGGCGCCGAGGCCAGGCCGCCGTAGACCGTCCCCGGCTCGTCCAGGGTTATCACCGCCACCAGGGCAGGGTCCTCGCTGGGGGCGAACCCGGCAAAGGTGGCGATGTAGGCCTCGCGGTAGCCGCCGGTGGGGTCAGGTTTCATGGCCGTGCCCGTCTTGCCGGCGCAGTTGTAAAGGGTCATGGCGGCGCGGGTGCCGGTCCCAATCCTCACCACTTCCTGCAGGATGTAACGGAGAGAGGCAGCGCCGTTCTCGGAGATGACCCTCTCCCCCTCGCGCACCTCGTAGCCCTCCGAGCTCATGTCCGTGCCTATCTTACGCAGCAGGAAATGGGGGGTCACCCTGGTGCCGCCGTTGGCCACCGCCCCGGTTATCACCGCCAGCTGCAGCGGCGTCACCGAGATGCCCTGGCCGATGGCGATGGTCGGCAGCGAGGTGAGCGACCACTTGTCCAGGTTCAGCACCACCCCCGGGTTCTCCCCCGGGAAGTCCACCCCCGTCAGCTGCCCCAGCCCACACTTGGCGATGTAGGCGCTCAGCGCTTCCTTGCCCAGGGCCTGGGCGGTCTTGATGGTGCCTATGTTCGAGGAGTAGGCGATGATCTCAGCGAAGGTCATGTCGCTCTTGGGCATCTCATGGTCGTCGGTGAACTCGTAATCGGCCACCTGCAGCTTGCCCGGCACGTTGATCACCGAACCCGGGGTCACCACCTGCCCCTCCAGGGCGGCCATGGCAGTGAGTATCTTCAGCACCGAGCCGGGCTCGAAAGCGTCCGTCACCGGCTGGGTCCTGGTGATCTCCATGGGCACCAGGCTGACCAGGTTGGCATCGTAGTCCGGGACCACGGCCATGGCCAGGATCTCGCCGTTGCGGCAGTCCATGATTATCCCCGAGCCGCTCTTGGCGCCGCTCTCCTGCACCGAGGCAATCAGCTGTTCCTGGAGTTTGAACTGTACCTCGGAGTCGATGGTCAGCTGGATGTCGATGCCGTCTATGGGCTCGGTTATCATCTCGGTGACGCCGGGGATGGGTTCGCCGCGCGGGTCGTACTCCACCCCCGCCTCCCCGGGTACGCCGGCGAGGTCGGATTCGTACTGCAGCTCCAGGCCGGAAAGCCCTACGTTGTCCATGCCCACGAAACCAAGGACCTGCGCCGCCAGCGACCCCTGCGGATAGTACCTCTTGCTCTCCTTCTCCAGGCCGATACCGGCCAGGCCCAGCGCCTCTATCTCCTCCGCCACCTCGGGCGACACCTTCCTCTCTATATAGACGAACCCGCCCTCGGAGCGCAGCTTCTCCTCCAGTTCCTGGCGCGGCACCTGAAGCGCCAGGGAGAGCTCCGCCGCCGCCAGCTGTACGTCATCCACCAGGTAGGGTGTGGCGTAGATGGAATACGCCTCCTTGCTGATGGCCAGGACCTCGCCGTCCCGGTCAAGGATGCAGCCGCGCCGCGGCTCCAGGTCGGTGAGGTGGTATCTCTGGTCCTCGGCTATGCCCTTGAAGCGGTCGGCTTTCACGATCTGGAGGTCGAACATGCGGTAGGCGATAAGACCCAAGCCCAGCAGTAGCAGCAGGGCTGCCAGGTTAATCCTGGCATCCCCTCTCTTTCTTCTTGACACCTCGTCCTCCTCGGATGCCTCTCTATGTGCGGGCCGTCCCGCCGGCCCTAAGATGGGGTTCGCCGCCACGGCGCCGGTGACCTCTTTGCTCGCACTGCTCCAACGCCGTCAGGGTGCCCCTTGTGTCGCCTCGGTGACCATCCCCTCCCCGTTTGTTTCGTCCTGTCTCTGACGCGTCTCCATGGCGGTCCTGTAGGACGGTGTCTCCAGGTATTCCACCTGCGCCACCTGCACCATGCCGAGCTGGCCCACCGCCGCGCTCTCGATGCGGGCCGGCGATTCCAGGGACGCTATCTCCACCCTCATCGCCTCGTGTTTGCGCCTCTCCAGCTCGATCTCTCTCTCCACCTCGTTCACCTTCATCTCGTTCTGTACCACCATGACGTGCAGGCAGATGATGAGGATGAGCAGGGCGCTCACGAATGCCGCTACGCTGACGAAGCAGATGAAGGTCAGGCGCAGGCGGCGGCTCTCCCGGGCGCACTTGCGCCGGTGCAGCTCCTCACCGTTGCGGGCACGGTCCTCCGTCCGCTCCCGGGCGGGATAGCTGTGCTCCTTCCACTCCAGTGCCAGCGACATAGCCCCTACCTCTTCCGTGCCGCCCGCAACTTTGCGGAGCGGGCTCTCGGGTTCTCCTCGACCTCGCGCTCCGAGGGCCGCAGGGGGCGGGACGTCAGGATGCGCAATCCCTCCGCGGCGCCGCAGGTACATTCATCTGCCTGCGGTGCGCACGCGCAGCGCGACCCGTTTGCAGCGAAGAACCTCTTCACCAACCTGTCCTCCAGAGAGTGATAGGAGATAGCGACAAGCGTGCCCCCGCTTGCGAGCGCATGCAGCGCCTGCGGCAGTGCCTGCTCCAGCTCGCGCAACTCCCCGTTCACCTCCATCCGTATCGCCTGAAAAGTCCGCCTCGCCGGATGCCCGCCCGTGCGGCGAGCCGCGGCGGGGATCGACTCTCTTACAACCTCAGCAAGTCTATCCGTGGTGTCGATGGACGAGCGCTTTCGCGCGAGAGCGATGCCCCGAGCGATACGGGCAGACCAACGCTCTTCGCCGTACCAGCGGATAATACGCGCCAGCTCTCTCTCCTCATACTCGTTCACCACCTTCCAGGCATCGAGTTCCTGTCCCGCGTCCATGCGCATGTCCAGCCGCGCCGGCTGGTGGAAGGAGAACCCCCTCTCCGCTTCCTCCAGCTGCAGCGAGGACACGCCCAGGTCGAAGAGGACGCCGTCCACTGCGGCTACCCCCAGCTCCTCCAGCACCTCCTGCAGGCGCGAGAAGCGCGCGTGGAATAGGGCCAGGCAGGGCTGCCCCCGCAGGCGCTCCAGCGCCCGTTGCAGCGCTTCCGCGTCCCGGTCCAGTCCGATCAGGCAACCCTCTCCCCCCATTTCCTCGAGGAGAGCCAGGGCATGCCCCCCCTCGCCGAGGGTTGCGTCAACGAGTACGCTTCCGGGGCGGGGGCGCAGACAGCCCACGACCTCCGCGAGCATGACCGGTACATGCTTGACCTCACCTTCGTCCATTGATCTCTACGAGATGGCGCAGGATACGGTGCATATCGCACTCCTGTCGCGGCCAGTGGCGGCGGCCCTGCATGATTAGCTCCAGCATCATACGTCCTCCCCTTCTAGAAGCCGAGCTCCGAGAGCTTCTCCGCCGTCTGCTCGAAGCGGTCCAGCCCCCCGCGAGTCGACTCCTCCCAGCGGGCGCGGTCCCAGACCTCCACGCGGTCCATCATCCCCACCACCTCGACCTCGCGGTCGAGCCCCGCCACCTCTCGCAGCTTGGGCGGAACGGTGATGCGCCCCTGGCGGTCCGGCACGCCCTCGTAGGAATGACCGAAGAACACGCGGCTGAACTCCCTCTTCTCGAGGTTCCCCTCCGGGAGGGCCTGGATACGCTCGGCCATCTTCTCGAACTCGCTGCGCGGGAAGATGGCCACGCACTGTTCGAGCCAGCGGGCCATCACCACTCCTTCCTCCAGCTTCGCACGGAACCTGGAGGGCATGATGATGCGGCCCTTATCGTCCAGCGCGTGTTCGAAAGACCCGAAAAACATCCTCGTTGCCTCTTTCGCTCCCCTTGTTCCCGTCCCGGGCTGTATTTGGTTCGTCTCTCCACATATTCGCCACTCGGGACGGCCTATCCTCCACTCTGTTCCATTGCAAACCATTTTACTCCATTATGGCTATATATTCGACCCCGAAAACCTAAAAATCAACCACTTTTTACAGGGATTTCGGGAAAAACAACATAGTGTGGTAGACAAAGCAAGAAAATAACAAATTGTAGGGTTATGAGGAGACAGGGAGGAGGTCCTGGGGTTCGCTGCTGGCCCTGGCCTTGGCCTTGAGCCACTTATCCACCAGGTAAGGCTTCAGCCACTCGAACTCCTCCGCCTGGCGCTGCACCAGGAGCTCGGCCTCCATGGTGGTCATGTTGCGCGTCCGGATGGCGTTGTCCGCTGTGCGCGCGCAGTAGAGCGGCACCATGGACCTCACCAGTTCCTGCCTCGGCACGTCGCAGTCGAAGTTGTAAGCCACCGCGAAATCGTAAACGATCTTCGCCCACAGCTTCTCGGGGAACGAGAAGCCCTGGGGGGACAGGGCCTGTGCCGCGTAGGACACCTCCAGCAGGTTGGCGGGCTCCAGTACTTTCTCCCACAGCTCGCGGTAGTTCGCGAAGCCGTCCTCGAAGTGGTCGATGAGGTTCTCCACGTTGATCTCGATGGGCGACGGCTCCACGTGGCCCGCGTCACCGAAGACGCGCGTGGCGGTGGATCCTTTCGTCCTCATCCATTTCACCTCGTGGAGGCCCATGAGGTAGAAGATGGTGGAGGTCACCTGGGTGAACATTGAGGCCAGGTCGCTCCCGGGGTCCTTGATGTTGTGGATCTTCACCCCCATGGCCGACTGGCAGATGCGGAATCCCTCGGTGAGGGCGGTGGTGGTCATCCAGATGTCGATGCCGAACTTGGCGATGTCCGACTGCCATACGTCCATGTGGGAATAGAGCAGGGCCAGGGAACCGGTAAAGCCGAAGTCGCCGCCGATGGGCTGGCGGATGCGGCGCCCGTACAGCGCCTGGGTGAGTGGGAAAGCCAGGTTGTTGGTTATGGTGCCGTCGTACTTATGGCGGATGTAATATGGGGCCACGAACCCGTAGGAGCTCACCCACACCGGCTCTCCCAGCAGCCGGATCCACTCCGGGGTGATGCTGCGCAGGTCCGAGTCGACCACGATGCAGATGCGCGTGCGCAGGCGGCTGGCGATCTCGAAGATGGCGTGGAAGGCCGAGCCCTTTCCCGGCAGCCCCCTGTAGGGGGTAACGATCTTCTGTACCTCCGGGGGTACCAGCGTCTGCAGCACCACGTCCACGGTGTCGTCGGTGGAACCCCCGTCGGAATTGACGATGACCGGCTTCAGGCCCGGGAAGTACTTGACCATGCCGGCGGCGGCGGCCTGCACCACGTGGGCGATGGTGTCGGCATTGCGAAAACTCGGTATGCCGACCACGATGTCGGCGCACCCGATGTCATCGCATCGCCCGATGACCTCGGCGTCGAGGACGCTGCGTGACTCCGCCATCACTCGCTCACCACGCTCACGCGAACTGCTCCATCATATATTCGTGCAGTCCCCTGTCCGCGGAGATGAAGGCCATGAACTCTTCCCAGCGGTCCCTCCAGTCCAGATACCACTGGTAAGGATCTCCGCCTGCCTGCGCGCCGGTGCGGGTCCGCAGGACATTGGCCATACACTCCTCATAGCCCCTGCCGTCGCCCCGGGAGAGGTAGTCCATGCCCATGAGCACACAGGTGCGGAAGATCATGTCCTCCAGGTCTTCGCGCAGGAAGCGTCCGGGGTAGGGGTCCAGATCCTCCACCTTCACCACGCGCCTGCCCTCCCCCTCCCGCTGGCGGCGCAGCTTCTCCCTGCTGTAGACGAAGCGGTCCAGGTCCTCGCGGAACCGCCGCCACAACGGGGCGGTCTTGGGCGGCGGCAGGTGGCGTATCCACAGGGTGCTGTCCAGCAGCCAGTCATGCCCGAAGAACTTCGCGTTTATCAGGTAGTCGATGTCCTCGCCCCGCGTCACGTTGGGGTCGAAGGCGATGCGTGTGAAGAGGTCGCGGTGGACCACCATGTTGCCCCCGAAGACCCAGGGGGTGACCTCGAGCCTCTCCCCGCCCGCGATGATGTCGAAGGCGCGGCTCATATACTCCGCCGCCGGCCACTCCGCGAACACCGGGTCGCGGTTGGGGGGCACGCGGTAGTCGCCGTTGGCGTTGACGTAGTATCCGGCGAGGCCGCCGACGAAGCGCCCGTCGTGCTCGCCCCCGATGTTCTCGGCCACCTTGTCGAGGTAGTAAGGGTCTTCATAGACCTGGTCGTCGTCGAAGAGCACCGCCGCCTCCGCCTCGCTCAGGCAGGCTGCGATGAGGCAGAGGTTGCGGATGTTTGAGTAACCGCGCAGGGAGAGCATCTCGTCGCAGTCCCGCGGCCCCCTCTCCACGAGCATCTTCTTCATCTCGCGCACGTTTGAGTGGGTGAGCAGGGCGACAGGGTAGTAACGTCGGAAGGGGGCCACCGTCTCCTCAAGGCGCCGCTCTACCTCCGCCTCGATGTCGGGGTGGGTGGCCGTCCCCAGCACCACCAGGCGGAAGTCGCTTGAGGCCAGGAGGCGGACGCTCTCCAGGGCGCGCGCCAGGGTCCCCTCCGCGTCCAGGGGGGTGGGGTGGTCATAGACGGCGTCCTCCTCGTGGAAGGGCTCGCCTGACTTCCTCCCCCAGTACGAGGGGATGACGATGGTGAATCTCTTTTTCTCCGGCACGGTTTTCTTCGCTCCCGTCTCAATCCGCGTTACTTGGCGCGGGCGTTTACACCCAGACCTTATACTCCGATTTCTCGGGATTTATACCACGGCGCTTGAACGACACCGTCCATATTAGAGGGAACTCGCGCGCGCTCCGTTCCGCGCCGCAGCCCACTCTTTCCCATGGGTCGTTATCATACACGATAACCACCACGATGGCCTTATCATCGAACAGACGCGGCGCAGGTGCGGCGACCGGTGTGTGGGTTGCCCAGAGCATTTCCGCTCGGACACGGCCCGAGGCTGGGGGCCGTATCTTCACTCTTCACTTTCCGACAGTCATTCGATTTATCGAAGAATGAAGACACGACCCCATTAAGCGGGGTTCATGACGTTCTCGGGCTCGCCGCGATAGAAGGCGACCACGTTGCTTACGGCGATGGCGGTCATGCGGTCCTTGGCCTCACGGGTGTTGAAGGCGATGTGGGGGGTGAGCACCACCTGGTCCAGCCTGACCAGGCGGCTGAGGTCAGGGTGGGGCTCACCGGGGAAGTTGTCCAGCCCGGCCCCCTTGATGCGCCCCTCCTCCAGGGCGTCGGCCAGGGCCTCCAGGTCCAGCACCTCCCCCCGGCTGGTGTTGATGAGGATGGCGCCGGGGCGCATCCAGTCCAGCTCCCGCGCCGCGATGAGGTTGCGCGTCTCCGGCGTGTAGGCGACGTGCAGGCTGACGATATCGCAGGACGTGAAGAGCTCCTCCATGCCCAGGTAGGCAGCGACGTCCTCGATATCGGGGCGCCTGGCCACGTCATGGTAGTACACCCGCAGCCCGAAGGCATGGCAGAGGCGGGCCATCTCGTGTCCGACCCCGCCCATGCCCACCAGCCCGATGCTGCGCCCCGAGACCTGCGCTCCCTCACGGTCCATGGAAGTCCACACCCCGCCCCTGAGGTCGCGGTCCCCCCAGGCGATGTTGCGGGCCACGGCCAGGATCAACCCCAGGGCGTGTTCGGCCACGGAGCGGTTGCCGTAATCCGGGGTGTTGGTGACCGTGATGCCCAATTGAGTAGCCGCCGCGATGTCTATGAAGTTGGCCGCTCCCACGCCGATGTAGGAGACGATCTCCAGGTTCTGGCAGCGCGCGAGCACTTCCGCGTCCATATTCGACCAGTCCAGGAAGACGGCGTGGGCGCCGGAGATGCGCTCCAGCAGCAAGCCGGCCTCGTCCAGCCTGTTCTTGTAGTAGCGGTATGAGCCGTAGTCAAGCAGCGGATCCATCACCCGTTCGTAGGCGCTGGTTCCCTCAATGAACTCCAGCCCGTCGAGGAAGACGAAGAGGCGGCCTGACTCCACCCTCGCCTCGCGCTCGCCGATGAGGGGCATGGCAGCCGTCAACCTCCCGCACTGATGGCGCGCAAGGCCTGCTCCAGCATGTCGTTCTGGGCGTCGTCGCCGATGGTGATGCGCACGTGGCCGGGGATGCCTATGGCCTCACCGTCCCGGACGATGACGCAGTTCTCGATGAGCTTGCGGAAGAGGTCCCCGTAAGGCCCGTTCTTGACCAGGATGAAGTTGGCCTGGGTGGGGACGTACTCGAACCCCGTCTCCTCCAGCAAGCGATAGAGCCGCTCTTTGCCCCGCTCGTTGTTCTCGCGGGAACGCGCCACGTGCCCGGCGTCATCCAGGGCGGCCAGCGCCCCTACCTGCGCGAGCCGGTTGACGTTGAAGGGCAGCTTCACCTTCTCCAGGGCATCGCGCACCGGCCGCGAGGTGATGATGTATCCCACGCGCAACCCCGCCAGACCGTAGACCTTGGAGAAGGTGCGGGCGACGACCAGGTTGGGGTGGTCATCGAGGTACGCCAGGGCCTCGGGATGGCCGGTGTCGGTCACGTACTCGACGTAGGCCTCGTCCAGGACCAGCAGCACGCCGGCGGGCAACTCCTCCAGCATCTGCTCCAGTTCCTGCCTGGTGACCGCGGTCCCGGTGGGGTTGATGGGCGAACACAGCGCCACGTACTTGGTGCGCTCCCCCACCGCCGCCAGCATGGCCGGGATGTCCTGGCGGTAGTCGCGCAGGGGTACCCGCACGGCCCGCGCCCCCATGGTCATGGCGGCCAGCTCGTAGGAGGTGAAGGTGGGCTCCCCGACCACGATCTCGTCACCCCGGGCGAGGAAGGCGAAGGCCATGAGGTCGAAGGCCTCGTCCGCGCCGTGGCAGACCACGATGTGGTCCATGTCCACGCCGAGCTTACGCGCCAGGGCACTCCGCAGCTCGATGCTGTTGCCGTCGGGGTAGATGTGGATCTCCGGCAGGGCCTCGCGGATGGCCTGCATGGCCAGCGGAGAGGGGCCAAGGGGGTTCTCGTTGGAGGCCATCTTCACGCAGCCTAAGACGCCCAGCTCGCGGGCGACCTCCTCCGGTGACTTCCCAGGGTTATAGATGGGGAGGTCCCTTATCTCCTCCCTGATCAACTTCTCGATGTCGAACTCCATGGCTCTGCCTTTCTCTGCATGCCACCGTACTCGTCTATTATATTAGGTCTTTCTCCGCTTCTGGCGACAAAACGGGGTCAGCCCCTGACATGTGACATTGTGTTGCGCAGAGGCAATCAGAGCTTCCTGTGTAACTGGCATGTCACATGTCAGGGGCTGACCCCATGGGTATGGACGTAGCCGGTGCGCTTGTAGTAGGCGACGTTGATCACCCGCGTCTCCCCCACCCTCAGTTCGCGCTGGGCCGGCTGGTGGACGTGACCGTGATAGACGATGTCGGGATGGTGCTCCTCGATGTAGCGCAGCAGCGCCGCGCTGCCCTCCACCGGCCTGCCGGCGACCACGTCCATGGTCGCCGCCTCCAGCCGTGGCGGGATATGGGTGCAGAGGACCTCCACAGGCCCCAGCTCGTCCAGGTGCATGCCGAAGGCCTCGTCGCTCATCTCCGCCGGCATCATGAAGGGAGAGTAAATGGCTCCGGGCACGAACCCGAACGACCGGCCCGCGATCTCCACCTTTCCTTTCGCCAGCTCCACGCGGGATGAGCCGTTCAAGCGGGCCTCCAGCAGCTCGGGGATGTCGCCGTTTCCGTAGATGACGAAAGCCTCGCATTCGATCTCCTCGAGCACCCGCAAGAAGGTCGCGTACGACTCGTCGACACGGCGGAAGAGTTCCGGGAAATACTCGCCTTCCGGCGAGAGCAGGGCCTCACGCAGCGCGGACGCCGCTCCAGGTCCCGCGCGCACCGCGGACATCAGTTTATCTATCAGGTTCTCCCGGCCCAGCACGTCAGCGAGGATGCCGCTGATATCGGCCCAGTCGATGAGGTCGAGCATATCTCCCAGGACCAGCAGGATATCACCGGGCTCGATGGTCTCGGAAAGGTCCTCGAAGCGGCCGTGGGGGTCGGCTATGAGCTTTATCGCCAAGTCAGTTCCCTTTCCCGCCGGCCCCGCCCCGGTATATCACCACTTCCCCGGGTGCGCCGGAGCGTGACGAGCGCATGGCCTCCACCGCCGAGGCGTAGAGCATCTCCGGCTGGCTGACCTCCTCGGGGAACGAGGCCACTCCCCAGCAGAGCTCAGGGGCTTTCTCCCCTTTGACCATGGGAGGGAGTTCCCTCTGCAGATGCTTGGCCAGCCTCTCCGCCATCACCTGCCCGCCTCGCCATCCCGTCTCCGGCAGCAGCACCGCGAAGCCGCCCTCTCCCATCCTGGCCACGACGTCGCAGTCCCGGGTCATGCGCCCCAGGGAGGCCGCGACGTAGCGCACGATCCCCCCGATGCCCTCCTCGCCCTCGCCGTCCCTGACATCGAAGTAATTGTAGAGCTCCAGCATCACCAGGGTGATGTCGTGTTCGTACCTGACCGAGCGCCGCAGCTCCTCGATCATGCGCCCGTGGAAATAGCTCTTGTTATAGAGCCCGGTCTCGTCGTCGCGCAGGGGGTTCTCCATCATCTCCCTGGAGTGTTCGTAATGATAGGCGGAAGCCGCGGCCTGCAGCAGCAGGTCGAAACAGCCGTTGATCCTCTTCTCGAGGTGGAAATCCACCACCTGCTTCATGTCGACCTGTTCGCGGAAGACGTTCCAGAACTCGTTGCGCAGGATGACGTGTTCCTGCACCAGCTCCTCTATGGAGTAACCCTGCTGCCTGCGCAGTCTCCCCAGCACCTCCGCGTCCGCGTAGGCGCTTCCGCTGGCCCCGAAGCGCTCTACCGCCTCCGCGTCCTTGACCGCCTCCAGCAGAGCGCCCGCCAGCCGTGCCATCCTCACGTCCGTTTCCTCGTCCATCACCTGCACGTGGGCCGGCAAGGGCAAGCGCTGTATCTCCTGTTTCCACCTCTCGAGGAACAGGTCCGCTCTGTCCGGCAGCGGTGTCATGGCGCCTCCCTTCCCTCTAGGCAATGATCTTGGAGATCGGGATCTCGATGATATCGCTCGCCCCCCGCTTCACCAGTTCCGGGATGAGCAGGTTTATGCCCTTCTTCTCCACCACGCTCTCCACCGCGAAATAGTCCCCCGCGAGCAGGCGCGACAGGGTGGGTGCCTTCATGGAGGGCAGCACCTCCACCACCGCGTCCAGGTCCGCTTCGGCGACGTTGAACTTTATGAGCACTTTGCCGCGGGCGTTCATGGCCCCCAGGATGAGCAGCCTGATCTCCTCCATGAGCTGGCGTTTCTCCTTGTTGTCGAAGCTCTCCCGGTTGGCTATGAGGCGGGTGGTCGACTCCAGCACGGTATCGATGATGCGCAGGCCATGCTTGCGCAGCGTCCCCCCGGTCTCCGTCAGCTCGACCACGGCGTCCGCCATCTCCGGCACCTTGGCCTCGGTGGCCCCGTAGGAGAGATAGACCACCGCTTTCTTGCCCAGTGCCCGGAAGTACTCCTCGACCAGCATAGGGTACTCCGTGGACACGCGCAGGCCGTCCGGCAGGTCCTCCGGCTTCTGATAGGGGGATTCGCCGGCCACCGCCAGCACGATGCGCACGATGGTGCCAACATCGGTCTTGGTGTAGGGGAGGTCCGCGATCTCCACCACGTCCGCTCCCGATTCCCGCACCCAGTCATGGCCGGTTATGCCCAGGTCGAAGAAACCGTCCTCCACGTACTTCGGTATCTCCTGCGGTCTTAAAATGCGCACCTGTTCGATACGCGGGTCGTCGATGCGGGCGTGATACTCGCGGTCTCCGCTGCGGCGCACGTTGAGGTCGGCGTCCGCCAATATATCCAGGGTGGTGCCTTCCAGGCTCCCTTTGGGGATGACTAGCTTCAGCATCTCTCTCCTCTCCAGGCGGCCCTCACAGCCCCTGCTCGTCTTTCTCCTCCAGTTTGCGGCCGTAGGAGTCGTTGATCCGGTAGTTGTCGTCCTCGCTGGTGAACCCGATGTCGATCTCCAGCACCCTGCCCCGCTTTCCCAGGGACCTCAGTTTATGCATGCCCATGGCCGGCACCATGAACTCCTCTCCCTCCGCGGGCAGGTAGGTCTGCTCGCCGATGGTGACCTCCAGGCCTCCGTCCAGGATTATCCACATATCGTCACGCAGTTTGTGGTAATGGAGGCTCGTCTCCTGGCCGCCTTCGACGGTGATCAGTTTCACCGTGCACGGCTGGTTCAAAGCGTACGCCTTGATGCTGCCCCATGGCTTCTCCAGGAACATGTCCATCACATCCTCCATCACTGGTGCGAGTATCCTACTAGTATATTACCTAAATAACCGGAGAGAGGTCAGCCCCGGGAGACGAGCCAGTCCACCAGGTCCGCCTCGCGTCCCGCCAGCTCGGTATGCCCGGCCCCCTCGATCACCCACAGTTCCGCGCGCCCGCCCAGCTTGGCGAGCATAAGGTCCAGGTCCTGGCGGGAATAGAAGGCCTCGTTGCCGCCGTGCACCACCAGCAGGGGCACCGCCGGAAAAGCCCCCGCTGCGTCCACGGGCAGGAGGCCCCCCTCGCCGCGCACCGCCCGGAAGCGCGCGCCGAGGAAACGCAGGAACAGGGACCAGGCGGGCAGGACGCGGCGATACCTCTCGATGTCCGGCAGTGAAGGCGGCGCCCCCACCGTGACCACCGCGTCCAGGCCGCCGTACGTGGCCGCATGCACGAAAGCGGCCATGCCGCCCAGGGAGAAGCCCACGGCCCCCACCCACGCGTACCCGCGCCGTCTCACCATGTCCACCATGCTGCGCAGGTCCTCGACGGGCCCTCCCAGGTCCAGCTCCAGCCATCCGGAACTGCGGCCGTGGCCGCGGAAATCGAAGGTATAGACGTCGAAATGCTCCGCGAGCATCTCGGCGAGGTCGACCAGGGGGGAGTAGCGCTGCCCGGTGACGGCGGGGTGGGCCACGATCACCGCCCCGCGCTCACCGCCGGGTATGCGCCGCGCGGCAAGGCACAGGCCGCCGGCGCTGATGACGCTCAGTTCCTCGAAGGGGCGTAGCGGGTCGCGGCGGGGCATGAGCCGGTCACGCCAGCGCCTCAGGGCCCTCACACCCATCACGCAGAGCGCTGAGGACAGCGCTGAGAGAACGAGCACCATGCCCCCTTTGGCGCCGTTAAAAATAGAAGGGCCGCGGCCCTTCTTCTCGCTCGTGACCCGTTTTCCTCCCCGGCCGTTCAATCCCTCTTGTCTCCCCCGGCCTCCTCCTTGGATATCGCCTCCAGCTCGCCCTCGATCTTCTCCACCGTGTTCAGGAAAGCCCTTATCTCCTTTGCCGGCACCTTTTTCAGGATGCGGGCCAGCCGCTCCCTCTGGCGGTCCTGTATCTCCGCCACCACCTCTTCCCCCCTGGGGGTCAAGGCCAGAAAGACCAGGCGCCGGTCGGCTTCGTCCACCTTCCTGCTCACCATGCCCTTGTCGCAGAGGGTATGCGCCATGCGGCTGGCGGTGGGCTTGGAGACCATCATCAGGTCGCTCAGCTCGGTCACCCTGATCCTTCCGCTCGCCCTCATATGCAGGAGGAGGTGGAACTGGTGCAGGGTAACGCCGTAACGCGGCAGCATCTCCTGGAAAAGCGCGTGGCGGCTGCGGGCCATGCGGTAGAGCACCTGCATCAGGCGCGAGGCGTCTATCTCGCTCTTCTCCATGATCCCCCTAAACTAGTTAGCATTGCTAATAAACTAGCACCGCGATCTCCCCCTGTCAAGGGAACTGGCCGCGCCCCGCGGCCGCCGCGGCACGGGAAGCCGCCCACTGGCCCACGCAGGCGAAATGCCCGATAATATCCCGGGGAGGCTTGCAGCGGCCGAGCGATGGGGGCGGGATGATAGAGGATGACGTCGAGGTTTTCAGAAGAAGGGTCCTTGCGGACAAGCTCTTCTTCCTGCTCTATTTCTGTCTGGTATGCGCCGCCGTCATCTCCCCGATGTTGCTGCTCGTCATCTTCGCCTATTCCCTGCCGGGCAGGCTCGCGCTGCTCTTCTCGGTGGTGATCTTCGCGGTCGCCATGTTCTTCATCACGCGCACGGCGAGCGTATGATCACCGCTATCACAGATGCGGCCTCCATCCATCCGGAACAGCAGTACGTCCTCGAGAGCATGGCGGACGACGTCCACATCGCCACCGGCAAACCCTTTCCAGCTCTCATGCTCATCAACGACCCTCACCTGTGCAACATGTTCTCCGTCAAGAGAGGTGGGAGGGCGGCCATCTATCTGACCCGGGGTATGCTGAAACACCTGGACGACGAAGAGCTCAGGTCGGCCCTTGCCCACGAGATGGCCCACATCCACCAGGGGGACGCCGCCGTACACAACCTGGCCATCTCCTTCATGGCCTTTACGCGCCGCCGCTGGTTCTCCAGGCCCGAGGGCACTTCCGGCAACCTTCCCATCTCCACCGACCTCCTGCTGACCGTTCTCTTCATGGCCGCGCTCTTGCTGTCGCTGTACTTCGTCGAGTACTTCTATATCTTCCTCGCCGCGGTCATAATCCCCCTCTACCTCGTCTACGGGTTCAGTTTCGCCTATCCCCTCCTGCTCCCGGCCATCTCCCGCAACCGCGACTTCCTGGCCGATGAACTCGCCGCCAAGCTGACCCTGCAGCCGGAAGCGCTCGTCTCCGCCCTGCGCGTGGCCGATGAGTGCGACCGCGGCGACGGCCTATCGTTCCTGCAGTGGATGACCTTCGTCCCCGCCGCGGAGATGGCGGGCCGCAGGCGCCGCCGCCTGCCGGGGGTGGAGGAACGGATCGACAACCTGGAACGGGCATTCCGCATCCAGGAGGAGGCATAGCGGGTAACGGGCCGCCATGTCTTTACCCCGGCACCAACCGATACGGTCCCAGCGCCGGGGCAAAGAGCAGGTTATCGCAGCGCGGCAGGGGGGAATACATTGATGGTAGCGGCGGCAGTCGCGGCCGCCTTGCAGGTTCTATGGATGCTGTGGGAGAAATCTTTGATAGGATCTGGTCACCACGCGAGGGGAGGGGGAGATGAGCGGTAGCACTCACCAGGGGGGAGCAACCACTTGGGATGCCATCGTCGCGACCGCGGAGGGGGAAAGGGAACGGCGTATCGCAGGGCTGGTGGACAGCATGACCCTGCACGAGAAGGTGCGCGAGATGGCCGGGACCACCCCCCTGCATAGACTGGCGGTGATGCTTGTCCGTTACAACAGTTATCCCTTCCTTGCGGGCGGTAACCGTCGCCTGGGCATACCTCCCATCGCCTTCACCGACGGGCCGCGCGGCGTGGCTCTGGGACGTTCCACCTGTTTCCCGGTGGCCATGGCCAGGGGGGCCACCTGGGACCGCAGGCTGGAGGAGCGCGTCGGCGAGGTCATGGGCATCGAGGCGAGGACGCAGGGCGCGAACTTCTTCGGAGGGGTATGCATCAACCTCCCCCGCCACCCCGGCTGGGGGAGGGCGCAGGAGACCTACGGAGAGGACCCCTACCTCCTCGGCGAGATGGGCGCGGCCGCGGTCAGGGGCCTGCAGCGGCACGTCATGGCCTGCGCCAAGCACTTCGCCTGCAACAGCATCGAGGAGTCGCGCTTCTTCGTGGACGTGCGCATCGGGGAGCGCACGCTGCGCGAGGTCTATCTCCCCCACTTCAAACGCTGCGTCGACGAGGGAGTGGCCGCCATCATGAGCGCCTACAACAAGGTGAACGGCTGGTACTGCGCCCAGAACCGGCACCTGCTGCGCGACATCCTCAAGGGCGACTGGGGCTTCGTCGGCCCGGTCATGTCCGATTTCGTCTGGGGCACCAGGTCCACGGTGTACGCGGCCTTGGGCGGCCTGGACATCGAGATGCCCGTGCGCCGTTTCTTCGGGCGCCGCCTGGAGCGGGCGGTGCACAAGGGCACGGTGCCGGAGACGGTCATCGACGCCGCGGTGACCAGGATCCTCCGCACCAAGGCGAGGTTCGCCACCGTTGGCGATCCTGCCGCCTACACCCCGGACAAGGTAGGCTGCAGAGAGCACGCCGAGCTCTCCTTCGAGGCCGCGCTGAAAAGCATGGTACTGCTGAAGAACGATGACGGCATACTTCCCCTGCGGCGGGAAGGCCTGGAGAAGCTGGCTGTAGTCGGCAAGCTCGCCGACCGCGGTAACATCGGGGACCGGGGCAGCAGCCGGGTAAGGCCCCCCTACATCATCACCCCCCTGCAGGGCATCCGCGGGCGGGCGGGCCCCGCCGCCGTCACCTATGAGAGCGGCGAGGACCTCTCCCTGGCCGCCGCGGCGGCGCGCGAAGCCGGGGCCGCGGTGGTGGTGGTCGGGTTCACGGGCAGGGACGAGGGGGAGTCCATCCCTTACGTCAAGGGGGGCGGCGACCGCGAGGACCTAGGCCTGCGCGCGGAGGACGTCGCGCTCATCGAGGCGGTGGCGGAGGCCAACCCGCGCTGCATCGTGGTCGTCGAGGCCGGCTCGGCCTTCCTCACCTCGGGGTGGCGGGACAGGGCCGCGGCTATCCTCGTGGCCTGGTACCCGGGCATGGAGGGGGGCAACGCCATCGCGGCCCTGCTCTTCGGGGAAGAGAACCCCAGCGGCAAGCTGCCGGTCACCTTCCCGGAGAGCAACGGTCAGGTAGCGCCCATGGACAAAAAAGCCAAGTCGGCCGAGTACGGCTACTACCACGGTTACCGCCTCTGCGACCGGGAGGGCTACGAGCCCGCCTTCCCCTTCGGCTTCGGCCTGCACTACACGGAGTATGCCTACTCCAACCTGCGCCTGAACGCGCACGAGATCGACCCGGACGGCACGCTGACGGTGAAGGCCGACATCACCAACACGGGGGAGATGGCCGGCTGTGAGATAGTCCAGCTCTACGTGGGGCACCCCGGCTCGGCGGCGGACCGCCCGCTGCGGGAACTCAAGGGCTTCACGCGCGTCCACACCGAGCCGGGGGAGACCAAGACCGTCTCCTTCGATATAAAAGGGGGAGACCTGGCATACTACGACGAGGATGCCGGTGCGTGGAAGACAGAGCAGAGGGAATACGCCTTCTACGTGGGCTCGTCATCGCGCGCGTCCGACCTTTACCTGGAGGGGACATTCCGCGTCCGCTAGCCCTTGTACATGCGGTCGAAGTGGCGGTAGGCGTCTATCACCGTCTCGCGCACCAGGTCCTCGGCCCTGGCCGTCTCCCGCCGTGACAGGTACTCGAGCAGCAGCATGCCGTCCATCTCTTCCTCCGCCAGCCTGCACGCCTCCCAGCTGAGGATGGACCGCACCACGCGGTCCACGGCCTGCCCGGCGTCGTCATAGGGGCGCGCCTGCATGTCGTGCCCGCTCCACCTGGCGAAACCGGCGCGCCGCGCCAGGCCGGCGACGGCCACGTTCATGCCGTTCATTCTCGCGCCATGGTCGATGTCGAACTTCCCCGGCCCGCCCAGGATGATGCCGTCGCTCAGGCCCTGGCTGTTCACGTGCATATGCACGAGCATGCCGTTGTCGACCTCCTCGACGGTATCGTAGACGTGATCGAGCCCGATCATCTCGGAATGGCCGAACTCCTTGTTGATGCCCTTCCTGGCCAGGTCCACGCCGTACTCCTCCCCCAGCCGCTTCCAGAAGAGGATGGCGCTGGCCACCGTGGGCAGGAGCATGGCGGGGTGCCCCTCGTTGGGCTTGGGCTCGATGGCCATGAAGAGGGCCCCGCCTTTTTCCGCCTCGCTCCGGCAGAGCCCGGCGACGCTCTCCTTGAGGTTGCCGTACATCTTCGCCACGGCGGTGGATGCTAGGTCGTATCCGAACGAGCCGTTCCAGAGCACGAAGGAGGGGGCCAGTTCCGGCTCGGGACGCCATGCCTTGCGCAGGGGCCCGTAGGCCAGCTCCAGCGTGCGCAGGCCGTATTCCTCGGCCCGTCTGCGCTCGCCGCCGTCCAGGGAGGCTATGCCCCCGTAAGCGAAGTGGCGGTGGGCCCCCGGGGTGATGAGCGCGAGGTCGATAGAGTTGGCGACGAGGGCGTCCGCCACCTCCGCCGCGTTCTCCTCGTCCACCTCGTAATCGTAGTGGAATTCCATGCCCAGCCGGATGTGGTCCGGCAGGCGCGGGGCGACCCTCTCCCCCACCAGCCTCACCGTTCCCGCCGTGTCCAGGCGGGCGGCGTCCCATTCCGGGATGGCATCCTTCGGCACGAACCCCCCTTTTCCGGAATGGAAGGTCCACCGGCATACACTGTGGTTGGAAACCCTCTCAGCCATGCTGTACCTCCAAGTCCCTATCGAGGCGCTCCTGCAGTGTTTCGCGCCACCTTGCATAGGCCTCCAGGTAGGCGTCGCGGAGCGGCGCCTCGGGCTCGACCGTCCTGGTCCGCCTCAAGCCCGTGTAGGCCTCCGCGGCGTCGGCGTAGATGCCGGCGCCGAGCCCGGCTCCCCTCGCCGCCCCCTGGGCCCCGTCCGTATCGTAGAGCTCGAGCGCCGCCCCGCTCACGTTGGCGAAGGCCTCGCGGAAGAGCGGGCTGAGGAACATGTTTGCCTCGCCCGCCCGCACCGTCTTCACCCGCACGCCCATGTCCCGCATGATCTCCATGCCGTAGGCCAGGGCGAAGACGATGCCCTCCTGCGCCGCGCGCAGCAGGTGCGCCCGGGTGTGCAGGTTGAGGTCCAGCCCGTGTACCGAGGCCCCGAGGTTGCGGTTCTCCAGGGTACGCTCAGCGCCGTTGCCGTAGGGCAGCACCACCAGCCCGCCGGCTCCCGGGGCGACGCCGGCCGCCATCTCGTTCATGCCGTCGTAGCCGAGGCCTCCGTCCGCCCCGGCCAGGTTGTTCTTCAGCCAGCGGTTGAGGATGCCGGTGCCGTTCACGCACATCAGGACCCCGTAACGGGGATGCCCCTCGTCGTGGTTGACGTGTATGAAGACGTTCACGCGCGAGCGGGGGTCGCTCTGCCGCTCGCCCATTATCCCGTATACCACGCCGGAGGTGCCCGCGGTGGTGGCCGCTGCCCCGGGGTCCAAGACGCGCAGGGAGAAGGCGTTGTTGAGCTGGTCTCCAGCCCGGTAAGCGACCGGCGTTCCCGCCTTCACCCCCAGCTCCTCCGCCGCCGCGGCGGTGATTCCACCCTGCATCGAGAAGGTGGGCATCACCTCGGGCAGCAGCTCGGGTGAGATGCCGTAATGCTCGAGCACGATTTCTGCGGCGCGCTCACTCGTGAAATCCCACAGGATCATCTCGGAGAGGCCCGACGGCGTGGTCACCACCTCCCCGGTCATCTTCATGGCCAGGTAATCTCCCGGTAGCATCACCTTGTGGATGCGGGAATAGAGTCCGGGCTCGTTCCGTTTCACCCAGGCGAGCCGGGAAGCGGTGAAGTTGCCGGGGGAATTGAGCATGCGCAGCCGGCACGCCGCTTCCCCGATGCCCGCGTAGGCCTCGTCGCCGAGGGAGACGGCGCGCGAATCGCACCAGATGATGGAGGGGCGCAGGGGTTCCAGGCTGCGGTCCACGACGACCAGCCCGTGCATCTGGTAGGCTATGCCCACCGCCCTCACCGCCGTGAGGTCGGCTCCGGACCCCTCGCGCAGCAGGGCGGCGGCGCGCTTCAAATGCTCCCACCACACCAGCGGGTCCTGTTCCGCCCAGCCGGGCCGGGGCGCCGCGATGGCCAGTTCACTACGCGGGGACGAAGCCGACGCCACCACCTCTCCCGTGGCCATGTCCAGGAGGGCTGCCTTGATGAACGAGCTCCCGGCGTCAAAGCCCAGGAGATATCCCATCTTTCTCCTCCCCTCGCGGCGTGAGCAGCCCGGTCTTTCCCGTTCCCATCTATAATATTGAAAGAAAAGGCCCACCGGAAGATACGGGGTGCGGTAAGGTGAAGGACTCCGAGTACGCTACCCTATACGAAGTGGAGGACGTCCACTGGTGGTACCTGGGGCACCGCCGTCTCTACGCGGCCCTGCTGGACCGCCACTGTGCGGCGTCAGCGGAAGGTCGCGTGCTCGACGCCGGATGCGGCACCGGCGGTCTCACGTGCTGGCTACGGGACAGGTACCGGCCGCGGCGCCTGGTGGCCCTGGACGCGAGCGAGGAGGCGCTGACACGCTGCGGGGAGAGGGGCCTGGAGGAGCTTATCCACGGTTCGGTCGAACGCATCCCCTTTCCGGACGCCTCCTTCGACCTGGTGCTCTCCCTCAACGTCATCTACCACCGCGAGGTCGGTGACGACGGCGAGGCGCTGCGTGAGATGCGCCGGGTGCTGGCGCCCGGGGGTTACCTGCTTCTTAACCTCCCGGCCCTCTCTTTCCTGGCCGGCAGGCACGACGAGGCCGTCGGAGGAGTGCGGCGATATGGCGCATCCATGCTCGGGGAGCTTCTCTTGCGGGCCGGTCTCGAGCCCGTGCACATGACCTACTTCGTCTTCAGCCTCCTGCCGGCCATCGCAGCGTACCGCTGGTGGAGCAGAAAGAACGTGGCGGAGGACGTGGCCTCGGACCTCCGGCTGCCCCCGGCGCCACTGAACCGCGCCCTGGAGGCGCTGCTCTACCTGGAGTCACGCGCCGCCGTCCGCCGCGGTCTGCCCCTGGGCAGCTCCCTCACCGCCCTTGCCAGCAAAGTGGTGCAATGAACATGATGAGGGGTAAGAAGGCGGCCCGGTTGACGGGGGTGGAGATGGTGGAGGTGTAGAAGAGGACATGGGGGTGAGTTCATGCGGGCAGATGCGAGGGTCCTGACCGTCGCGGCGGTGCAGATGGAGTCCAGGAACGGCGATATCCAGGGCAACCTGGAGCGCGCCACCCCCCACGTGGAGGAGGCGGCGCGGCGCGGCGCGGCGCTGATCGTGCTGCCGGAGTTCATGCCCACCGGCTATATCTTCACCCGGGAGATATGGGACGCCGCCGAGCCCAGGGAGGGCCCGACCATGCGCTGGCTGCGCGAGAGCTCGCGGCGCCTCGGGGTATGGCTGGGCACCAGCTACCTGGAGGCAGAGGGGGAGGACTTCTTCAACAGCTTCGTCATCACCAATCCGCGGGGCGAGGAGGAGGGCAGGGTCCGCAAACAGACCCCGGCCTTCGCCGAGGCATATTTCACCCGTGGCGAAGCGGGCCCGCACGTAATCCCCACCGAGCTGGGCAGGATAGGGGTAGGCATATGTTACGAGAACCAGCTGGCCTACATGCCGCAGCTCATGTGCTCACATGCCGTTGACCTGCAGCTCATGCCCCACTCGGCCCCCTCACCCATGCCCAATCCCCTCTTCCCCGCCTCTGCCGTCGCGAGATACAACGAGAACCTTTGGAAGCTGCCCGTCTTCTACGCGGACATGCTGGGTATCCCGGTGGTATTCATCAACAAATGCGGTGACTGGGTATCGCCCATCCCAGGCCTGCCCTTCCTCACCCAGAGGTCGAGCTTCCCGGGTTATACCGCCATCGTAGACTCGGACGGCGCGGTGAAGGCACGGCTTGGCGGCGAGGAGGGGATCATCGTGGAGGAGGTCACCCTGGACCCCGCGCGACGCAGGGACGCGCGGCCTCAGCCCTGCGGTCGCTGGGCTATAAAGACCCCCTGGTTGATGAACCAGTTCCGGGTGATAGAGGCCATGGGGAGCGTCTACTACAGGCTCAGCCGTGAGCGCAGGTGCCGTTCCAGGCGGATCTCGATCTCATGACGGCCCTACGGCGCGCTCTCTTCCCGAGAAAAACCCAGGGAGCAGTGTCCCACCTCCCCGCTGTTCCAGTAGACCGCGCGCTCCGCCACTACCGCTTGGTCTGACGCGACCCGGGTGGAGACGTGGAACGAGGTGACGTAGGTCCCGGCGTTCCAGGTAAGACGGGATTCGGGGGGGATGGTGGCGCTGGGTCCGGATACCGGGCCTTCCTCGGTCATGAAGGTGAGCTCCACATCGGCCGGAGCGCTGCCGGGGTTCTGCACCAGGATCCAGGTCTCGAAGCCGCCCGCGGTGCAGCCCTCGGCCAGGTACCATAACGGCGCAGGAGCCGTGGCTCCTATGGAGTCGTGTCCGCCTCCGCGGTCCCCCCAGTAGACCGCGCGCTCCGCCACTACCGCTTGGTCTGACGCGACCCGGGTGGAGACGTGGAACGAGGTGACGTAGGTCCCGGCGTTCCAGGTAAGACGGGATTCGGGGGGGATGGTGGCGCTGGGTCCGGATACCGGGCCTTCCTCGGTCATGAAGGTGAGCTCCACATCGGCCGGAGCGCTGCCGGGGTTCTGCACCAGGATCCAGGTCTCGAAGCCGCCCGCGGTGCAGCCCTCGGCCAGGTACCAGTTCGTCCCCTCCCTTTCCAGCCAGATCGGAGAGGTAACAGCGACCTGTTCGCCCCACCCCGCACCGTCATCACCGTTCTCATCGCGCTCGATTACGCGCAGGAAGAAGTAGTCCCGTATGCCCACCTCGACCGTGGGGCTCCAGGTGACGCTCCTGCTGTCCTCACCGGGGTCGAAGTCCCGCCTGGCTGCGACCCTGCCTCCGGCCGTTATCAGTTGCAGGGAGACGATATCTTCGTCATCCTCGACCGCCACGTCGAACTGCGCTGTCTCCCCACGGTTCTCCACAACCGAACCCATCCAGCGCTCTCCCAGCTTGAAGGCGATCCTGATATCTGGGTCATCCGACGAATAGACCCTGCGTTCTCTCAATGCTTCAAAGAGGCCGTCCTGGGTCAATTCCGGACTGATTATCACGGTACGATTACTGAAGGAGGCAAGGCCATGGTTGTCCTGATTGTTAGTGGGCGCCAGCCTCCACCCCTTGTCCAGGGCAGCCTGATAACGCAGATAGTGCGACAGGTCGTTGTTGCCGGTGTCGCGGTTGCCGGTCTCGCAGAGACAGAGGTCGTATGAGACTTCGGGGTAGTATCTAAAGCCCTCGAAGTATCCTGTATCCCTTGCGGGATGGTTGAACTGCGCGGGCGCATCCCTGGCTCCGATCCACTGATACAGGGACTCCAGGGTTGAAGTGACGTCGCTGCCGGTATAATCATCGGACCCGAAGACGTTTACGTGCCCCAGAGAAGGGGAACTCCATTCGAAACCGCGCAAGGCCAGGAAAGAACCTTCGGCATTGTACATATCGGCCTTGTCCCCCGTATCCTCCCACTCGATCTGGGCAAGCTCTTCGGCGTGATCAGTTATGGCGTAGAAATCAAACCTCGCGACATCACGCGCCCAGGCATAAGCCTGGCTGGGTGAGGCCAGGCCATCGGAATAGAGGGTATGGCTGTGCAGGTTCCCATAATAGAAACCCATATCTCCAGCGAGCGCGTCTAAAGAAACCGGGGGATTGGCCTCCGTTCCCACGGCCGTACGGGCGCCCGGTAAGGCGGTGAGCGAGGCAAGCAACACCGTCGTCATCAAGAGGTATCGCGCCGTAGTTCTTGTCCAACCACTCTTGCCCAAATGACGACCCCTTTCGCCAGGATCCCGGCGCTTATGCTTCAGAGACCGATCTGTCCACGCATGACGCCGCTCGCGCCGTCTAAACTTCTTTATCGGCATGTAGAGTGGGTGTACCTGATCGTCTGGCATTCTTCAAGCGGAGACCCCCGGAACATATTGTCCGGGGGTCTCCGGGATAACGCGATTACACGTCGCTGATGTCGGATGGTACGGGTTCGCCCTTGAACTCGACGCCGCTCCACGGCGGCTCGCCGGTCTTAAGGCATTCCCAGTCCCCCAGCATGTTGTTGAAGACGAGCACCGCTTCAAAGGTCTTGCTGTCCGGGAGGGTGACCTTGACCACCTCCCAGTTGGGGTCCTGGCTGCTCCGCTTGACCAGGGCGACCTTCCACTGGTCCGAGCCGGCCGTGGACTGGCCCTGTGCCTGCAGGAAGGCCACGACGGCCTGCTTCTGGGCGTCGAGCTTGTCTGTGTCGCTGCCGATCTTGAAGATTGCCTGGTTGCTCTTGCCAGCGGCGTTCTCCACCGTCACCCCGTAGGTGTTGGCGCCTAGGTTCGGTGGCACGGTGATGGTTATCGAGGTATCGGACCATTTGTCGGCCTGCGCCGTCCCCGTCCCGAAGAGCACCTTTCCGCCCCCCTGGGTGGCGCCGAAGTTACTGCCGGTGATGGTCACCTTGTCTCCCGACTTACCGCTTTCGGGATCGAGCGAGGCTATCCTGGGGGCGTTAGCGGCGCCCTTCTCCACCTTGAACTCCACCTCGTTGCTGGCGCCGTTGTCCGTCTCCACCGTCACCCCGTAGGTCGCCTCCTCCAGGTCGGAGGGTATCTTCACCGTGATCACCGTGTCCGCCCACGCCACCACCGTGACCTCTTTACCGCTGAAAAACACCACGCCGGTGCCCTGGCTGGACCCGAAGCTGCCGCCCTTGATGACCACCTCGCTGCCGGGAGGCCCACTCTCCGGGTCCAGGGTCTTGATCTCGGGCTTCGCCCCGGCCCCTCCGCAGCCGAAGAACAGCAGCGCCGCCGTCATGGAGAGGACGGCAGCCAGGACCGCCGCGCATATGGTCTTTCTGTTCACGGACCGACCTCCTTCCCTCTTTTTCGGTTACGGTATGCCATCGGCAATGCCTGCCTGTTTCGTTAACCTCGACTCCTCACCCGTATCTTCTCCCGCACGTCCCACCTTCCCTCCTTTCCATCAGCGGCGCGCGTCCGGGGCCTGCTCCCGCCGGTGACACACGCCGTTAGAGTCACGCAGGGGCGGGAAGAATAGATATCCAGCGGACAGACGGTTCAAGGTTTCGGCATCGGAGCAGGAGGTGGCGGATGAGCGGCGGCGAGGACGATCCGGTAAAGCATGGGACGACATCCGAAAAGCCCCGCGAAGACGGCGCAACCGGGACAGGGGCGGTGAACCGGCGCTATGCCCACCTGCCCCAAGGCATGCAGGGGCTGCTCGAGAGGTATCCGGCGCTGGGTATAAGCCAGCACCCGAGGATAGTGCATTTCCCCATGGCGGTTGCGGTGCTCTCCCCCTTCTTCAACCTGGCTTACCTGGCCAGTGGGAGAAAGGGCCTGGAGGATACCGCCTACCACCTCAGCCTCGTCGGGGCAGCGAGCGTCCCTCCGGTGGCGCTCTCCGGCGCCATGAGCTGGTGGGTCAACTACCGCGCCCACTGGTTCAGGAACATCAAGGTGAAGGTAGCCCTCACCCCGTTGATGCTGGCACTGTTCACGGTTCCCGCCGTGATGAGATGGCGCGACCCCTCCATCATGGCGGAGGCGGGGAGAAAACGCCGTGTTTATATGGGGCTATCGCTTTCCATCCTTCCATTGACGGGCATGATGGGATACTTCGGCGGCAAGATCGTCCACCGCCACTGACATCAGGCGCGGCCAATTGAGTTTGCGGCACCGCGGCCCTCGTAGGCGCATCCGACCCGACTCAGGTCAGCTCCACGCCCTCGTACTTCTGGCTCACCATCTTCTTCAGCTCGCGGTAATGGACTTTCCCGGTGATGAGCCGCGGCAGTTCGTCCACGAATATCACATATTTGGGCGCCTTATAGTCGGCCAGCCGCTCCTTGCAGAAGGCCTTCAGTTCCTCCTCGCTCGCCCGTGAGCCCTCCTTCAGCTGGACCACGGCGGTGACCGCCTCCCCCCAGCGCTGGTGGGGCACGGAGGTCACGCCGGAGAGCTCCACCGCGGGGTGCCGATTGAGCACCTCCTCCACCTCCTCCGGAAAGACCTTCTCGCCACCGGTGTTGATGCAGCCGGAGCCGCGCCCGATGAGGTGGATGTGGCCGCGCTCGTCCACCATGCCCATGTCCCCGGTGAAGATATAGGTTCTGCCCCCCACGTTACGGTAGGTGCGGGCACTCTTTTCGGCGTCGTGGAAGTATCCGGTAGAGCCCTGGTGCGCCCGCGCCACCGCCACCTCGCCCACCTCGCCCGGACGGACTTCCCGGCCTTCCTCGTTCAGCACCTTCACCGTCTCGCTGACCCTGAACACCGTCTTGCCCAGCTCCTTGTCCGCCGCCGTATAGGGGGTGATTGAGATATAATGCCCCTCGGTCGAGGCCAGGACGTCCAGGATGATCAGCTTGGGGAGGTGGCGGAAGAGCCGCTCCTTGACGTCCACGGAAAGGGCCATTCCACTGGTGAGCACTACCGCGAGCGAGCTGAGATCATAGCTGCGCCCGTCTGCTTTCACCTTGTCGAGCTCGTCGGCAAGGGGGCGGCACTGGCCGTCCCCCACCGCAACCAGCACGTTGGCACGGGTCCTTTCGATGGTCTCCAGCATCTCCACCACGTCAAAAGTCTTGGACGGGAGGAGGACGCTGGTGAAGCCTCCGATCATGCCGATGATGGCGTGGTTGTATGCCCAGGCATGCATCATGGGGCTGGCCAGGAGCATCCTCACCTTGCCTCCGCTCAGGTGCGCGTTCACACCGAGCACGGCGCGTATCACGGCATAAGGGGACTTCTCGATGAACGATCCGGCATGCCTCCCCACGGCTGATACCGCCCTCCTGGTGGCGTCCTTGGAGAGAACCCACGGCAGGAAACGCGCGGTCCCTGGTATCTTCACCGCTTTTTCGATGCTGTCGAACACGTAAGGCGGCGCCTTGGCCATATCCTTGAGGCCTCCGGCGAGGTTCCTTATCATCGCCTCCAGGGGCGCGCTCAGCACCTGGTCGTGGGTGTAGATGACCCCTTTGGGGTAGCCGGTGGTCCCGCCGGTGTACATGAGCACCACGATATCGTCGCTTCCGAAGGTATCCCAGGGCACGTCCGGGTGGGTGGAGGGCCTGCCGGGGAAGAGGTCCGCGTAGTTGAGCATGCCGTCGACCTTACGCTCCCCGATGATCACGTAGTGTTTTACCCCCGGCAGCTCCGGACGCAGGTTTATCATGCGGTCCGCGAGGTCCTCGTTGAAGAAGACGGCGGTCATGCCGGCGTCCTCGATGACGTGCTTGAGTTCCCACTCCTTGAACTTGAAATTGAGGGTGATGGCCCGGGCGGTCACCTTCCAGGCCGCGGTGGTCACCTCGAGGAAGGGCGGAGTATTGTACTCCGCGATGCCGATGTTGTCGTCGCGCTCTATCCCCAGCTCCAGCAGGGCATGGGCCAGGCGGTTGGTCTGTGCGTCGAACTCCCCGTAGGTTATGGTGCGGTCGCCGTAGATCATCACCGGGTACTTGTCGAAGCTCTTGAGGATTGCCTTATAGAAGCCGTTGAAGTCGGTCATCTACATCCCCCCCTTCCGCGTTCTCCCCACACGGAACGGCCGCCTCAAGCCTTGGCTATCACTTCCCGGGCAAAGGCCCGCGCCCGTTCGAGCCTGGCCTCATCCGGCAGGCCCTTGGCCTCCGCAGCCTCCTGGCCATACCTTCGCATGTCCGGGTCGTCGCTGCCCAGGAGGAAGTCGACGATGGCCCGCGACGCCTCTCCCTGACAATCGAAGAGCCCCATCAGCTCCGCCCCCACGCCAGGGACCAGGCCCCTGATGATGTCCAGCCACGGCCCCACCCGCTCCGCTCCCTCTGGGGCCCCATGAGTGACAAAGACCGCTATCCTCTTTCCCTCGCCCTGCGCCTTGAGAAAATCCCCGGCGTCCTTGGCCGGGTTCCCCGCCTGGATGGGAAAGCCGTAGAAGACGAGATCGTACCCCTCCATGTCCGTGAGTTCGCCTATCTCCCTCATCTCCTTCTCCACGTCGATCTCACCGTATATCGCCTCCGCGACCTTCCTGGTGTTCCCCGTCTGCGTGAAATAGGCCACCAGTACCTTCATGTGGTTCTCCCCTCTCTGCCCGTGGACGATATCGTGGTTCCTTACCGTCAGGCGGCGGTCCCGTGCACGATCGGCGGCTCAAATATTCTACCATGCTCTCCCCGTTTCCCCCCTCATATTACCGCCAGGTAGGCGAAAACGTCCGTTCACGGATTTTTTATTCACATCAGGAAATATCAGCCAATATTATAAGAGTGAACGCGTTGTGAACAAAAGGAGCCCGCAAAGTTGAAGACGATCGCCTACATAGAGGACGACCCGGACATGATCGACCTCGTATCCATGATCCTGCAGAAGCACGGCTACCGCGTAGCAGGATTCACCGAGAGCCGCGAGATCCTGCCGCGCCTGGAGTCGGTGAAGCCTGAACTCATCCTCCTTGACCTGATGATGCCCCACGTCGACGGCCTGGAGGTATTCGAAGAGATCAAGAGCCAGGAGGGGATGGACGGGATACCGGTGGTCATCATCTCTGCCATGAAAAGGGCGGTGGACGAGATCCGGCGGGATGGCACGGTAAAGGTAGAGGCCTGCCTGGTCAAGCCCTTCACCATCGTCGACCTCCTCGGTACCGTCGAGAGCCTCATCGGCAGCGCCTGACGCCCGGTTGCCCTTCAGTGTCGTCGCTATCCTGCGCATGGGTCATCCCGGGATGCAACGTTTCATGTCAAATGGCCGGGGTAACGTTACAAAGAGAGGCCCGGTCTCTTCAGTTGAGGGATGCCGCCATGTGCGAGATGTCTATCCTGGTCACCCCGTCGCCCTTTTCGACGTGCACGGCGGTATAGTCACCGCTCGTGATCTCTCCGAGCAGCCAGTCGGCGGTCTCGGCGGTGGCGGATGCGGGCTCGCCCAGCCTGCCCCGATACCAGCCCACTACGTCGCCAAAGCCGTCGTCCGTGATAAAACGCGCGGTTCCGGTGAACGCGGAAGCGTCCCCGCTGCTGTAGCTGACGATACCGCTGTTCTCGGCATCGTACTCCGCCCCGGGGTAGATGGGGGCCCCGAGGTCGTCCTCGCCGGGCGCCTCCGTGGGCTGTTCGAGGGTCGCCGATTCGTCCCCCTCGTTGATGACGGTCTTGTCGTTTCCCTGATCGATCTCTGCGTGGCCGCTGGGGGTTTCGGTGGTCTCCGTGTTTCCGCATCCGGCGGTGATCATCAGCGACAGGACCACCGCGGACAGCATGATGGCCATGACGGTCTTTCTCATGACCCTACCTCCTTCGGCAACTGTCTTCCCCGCCGTGCCGGCCGGCAGCTCCGGTGAGCGTTCCTCTTCCGGCCCTGTCGGGGCATCGGGCCGCTAACCCCCTGATTCCAGCACGGATGATCGGGCGCCAAGACTGGCAGCGGATCGCCGCGCGGAATTAGGGACAGTGGCGCTTGCGCAGGCCGGGACCCACGCTCGGGGATCGTTCCCCCGCCTTCGACTCCTATCTCTACGGCTCTTTGATCGCGACTTCCAGGACCTCTATATCCGGGGTCCCTATCAGCATCGCCGTGAATTTCCGGATCTGATCCTGCATGAACCCGCTCTCCTGGGCTGCCAGAAGCGCGTCCTTGTCTTCCCACAATGAGATGGAGATGCCCCTGCCGGTACTCCGGTCGACGAGGAGCATGGCCCCGACGCCTCCTTCCCGCATTTGAATAGCCGGCAGTACGCTTTCTTCGTAGATCTCTATGGCCCTATCTATGCGGTAGACATCGACCAGAACCGTTATCACGCGCGCATACATGATGCCTCCTCTCGTTGAATCCAATAACACATGTTACAGAAGAAGCCCGCATCCCCCCTTCCATCCAGAGTGCCAGGATCGGCCGATAGACCGGGTCCGAGGCGGTGCGATCCGCTACTTATGAATTCCCATTGTTCGGCCGAACCAAACCCTGTATGGCCTGTCTTTCGACATGTTCTTCTTGAAGTCCTGGACAGGCGGAGTCCGCTGCATAGAAAGACTGGCGGTACGGAGCTGAATCATGGACGAGAAATGGGGCAGGGAGGTCTCCTTCAAGCGGCTGCGTGAAGACCATCGTGCGGTATATTATGTCCTGGCGGGAACGGCCTGGGCCGCATTCGCCTTCTTTCTTCTTCTCTTTCTGCTCTTGCTCTTCTCCGCCGTGAACCCGTGGATGCAAGCCCGGGTGATCATCTCCGACTCGATGGAGCCCGCCATTATAACCGGGAGTATGGTCATCGTCGTCCCGCAGGACGGATATCACGAGGGCGACATCATCTCCTTCGTCGATCCCGATATCGGGATAAACGTCCACCGCATCGTGGGAGAAGTGAGCCGCGATGGCGAGACCTATTTCATCACCAAGGGCGACAACGCCAGGAGAGCGGACCGCACACCGGTCCCCCTGGACAAGGTCGAGGGCAAGGTCGTGCTCATCTTTCCTTATCTCGGCTACCTCGCCTACCTCGGCTTTCTCGTGGCCCTTATCCCCATAGGGCTCATTGTCCTGCGCCTGGTCAGAAAGGTGCGCTCGAGGGCCGCTGCCGGCGGGGGCGGGTGAGCGCCGCCGGCGGCTCGAGAAGATCCACCACGTTGTCTCCGCTCCCTGCTGCGCCCCGGGCTTGCGTCCGGCACGTCGAGTGCCGACATGTTGCTGAAATGGCTGCCGATCAAGGGGGCATGCAACGCCATCGCCCCGGGCCACATCGAGACGTCGCTGACCGGGTGGATGCCGGAGGAACACCGCCCCAGGCTGATTCCCCGTATCCCCTTGCGCCGTTTCGGGACGGTGGAAGAGATGGCCGGGGCGGATGCCTTTCCCATCGAGGACGCCACTCGCACCACGGGCCAGACCCTGGTCATCGACGGCGGGATCCTGGTCGACTGAGGGCTAAAAAAAGGAGTGCTCAAGATCGCGCCGGGGAACAATGCCAGATCATCCTGGCAACCAGATATGCTGGCTACAGGTATCCTGGCCTAGAGCAATCCCGCGACGTCCATGATGCTTTCGGCCACTTCCCCGGGCCTGGCCTCTTCGATGAAGTGACCTGCGCCTTCACATATCTTTACGTGTCCTTCAAGCTGCGGCAGATTTTCTATCCACTGTTCTATGACCTCGTCCTTGCCGAGCGCATCCCATCGCCCCAGCACCGCCCTGACCCCGATATTCCGTCCCTCCGGGCCCCAGATGCTTCCGATGTTCTCTTGGATGAACCTGTAGAACGGCGATGTGTCCTGCAACCCCAGTGTGGGCTCCACGAAAGTATTGCCGTGGCCCCAGGCTCCCGACTGCCGCACAAAACGCCTCGAGCACAGGGTGTTGGGTTTGGACCTGAACTGTTCCCTGAACAGCCGCTTTGCGTTCTTCTCATCTTCCGTACCCGAGAATACGCCGATCTCGGCCTTTACCAGATACAGGAGCAACTGCGCGATCAGCTCAAACGGTCTCGCGGGAGTCCGGAAAACGGCATATGAGGAATAGGATCCCCAGAACCATCTCGGCATGATAAGCGGTATGTTTGCCCAACCGAGCCAGCTTATCGGGTAGTTCTTATAGGTGAGCCCGGACTCGGGCATGGGAAACACCGTGCTGTTTGTCACCACGAGGTTCGCTACCCGCTCTGGTTCTCTCAGGAACGCCCCTACGCCGATCGGTCCACCCCAGTCATGGACCACCAGCGTCACGTTCTCCAGGTCCAACTCCCGTACCAGGGACAGCAGGTTGCCGGCGTGGTTCAGGCACTCCATCTGATAACTCGCTTGATCCGAAAGCCCGAACCCGATGTGGTCCATGGCGAGGATACCGCAAGGCCTGCTGGCCCTGGCGATGATCTCCTTGATGATTTTTCTGTATATGTATGACGACTCCGGATTGCCGTGGACGAAGACAATGGTGTTCTCTGGGATCCCATCGCCGTGGGTGCTGTAGCGATAGAACATCTTCTTTCCCGCGTCCAACCCTTCGGGCAACGTATACCAGAAGCCGCATCCTGGAGGATAATAATCATCGGGTATTCTACGAACCGGCGTATTCCCTGGCGTAGTCGTTATGCTCTTCTTCATGGTCCTTACCGCCCGCTTACAAGGCACATGTCAGAAGCCATAGAAGGTCCTGTACCTTATGGCTTCGATGAGATAATCGTCGATCTCAGGATCGTTCTTCCAGAATATCAGGTTCTTGACGGCCCATACCACAAACGCGAGCACCTTGAACCTCGTGACCTCCCTGTACATCTGGAAGCGTGTCCTCAGGTCCTTGGCACGAGGGTATTCCGTCCGGTATGGCATCGCGCCGTTTGTGTCCTTCTTGTCATAGATGTAGCGCTTGAAGGGCTCCTCTTTCGGGTACTGGTTGAAGGGATTGAAGAGGTCCTTCTTCTTCCATCTGGTCGCCACGAAATGCGCGTAGCGGCTGGCGACCTTCATGCTTGGCGTGGGCTCCCCGATCAGCTCCACATATCTCTGCCTCATCTTTTCGACCCTGCGCCGGACCACTCCGTTGGGAGCGAAGCGGTACATGGCCGGGACGATGACCATGGTGAGGGCGGCCTGCTGCCTGAAGAGCTTCGTCTTGTGTTCTCTCATCATCCTGTTGTCCGACTTCATCCAGTACTCGTACCCATTGAGCACCACGTCTAGCCTGCGCAGAAGAGAGGGCCCCCATGTCTCGTAGAGCAGCTTGTAGCCGTATTCCGTGAGGTTCAGGGTCTCATGGGTCTCGAGGTGCGTGTTCACCTGCGCGTTGCTCCAGAAATGGACGTCCTCCCAGGGGACATTGCGCACTCTTCCTTCCTCCTTGAGCTTGTCGTACAGGACCGTCCCCGGGAAGGGAGACATGCGAGTGAGCTGCTCATAGGTGGGATAGCATGCCACGAAATAGTTGAGGTCCTCGAGCATGTTCTGATGGGTGTGGAAATCCCAGCCGCATATCCACGCGCCCACCGTGCGCACCCCCCGCTCGTGGAGCTTGCTGAAGACCTCGCGCGCGTCCATCTTCTCGCGCTTGTCGTATCCGTACTCGCCGGCGAATTTCGATTCCACGCCGATGAATATCGAGCCGATGCCGATCTCGGAGATGTAGTCCCATCCGTATTTGTCCGCGAATTCGGCGATATTGTCGATGGATCCGAACGCGAACCAGTCAAGCCTCTCGATGATGTCGGGATGGGTCTGCCAGTATTCGCGTATCGCGTGGAGATAATCATGGTGCCGGAAGTGGTCCTCCTCGATGACGAAGATGTTCTTTACCAGCGGGAAATTATCGTAGTAGGCGCGCACGTGCTCGACGAATTCCTGCGGGGTCAGCATCTCGATGCGCTTTCCATCGAACATCACCGTCGTCGAGCAGAAGTCGCATCCACCCGGGCAGCCCAGCCCCGATACGAAGAACCCGATATTTCCTCCCGGATACCTGCTTATGCAGATGGGCCCTCCTCCGCATTTCGGCATCAGTTTCTGCTCTATGGGGCGGTCGAGATCGCCTTCTCCCAGGAAGTCCCGGAACCACCTGACCCCCTCGCCCAATACCACATGATCGACGTTCCTCAACTCCGGCTCCTCGCCGTACTTGGCGGCGAAAGCCTGGGCGGCATAACTCCCGAGGAGGATGGTGGTTCCCGGCGATTTCTCCTTTATGTATTTGCACATCTTCATGACGTTGTCCAGATGGACGGGAAAGGCGCTTATCCCGATGATGGCATATTGTTTATCGACCTCTTTTGTAAAATCCTTCCATCTGGGATACTCCAGGAGGATGCATTGCTTTCTTACGTTCTGGGCGAGGATATGGTTTGCGTAACAGTGTGTATGCGAGTTCAGCGTGAACAGGTCGTCCCCGTGGGTGAACCGCTGGCCCATGGCATCCGTCAGCGAGTCGTTCGGAGGCAGGGTCGGGTAAGGAAATGTCGGAGTGGTTAGCAGGATGGTGTCTTCTATCATGGTGTTCCCCCTTTTCTGATGTACCCCACACACAGGATATATTTGCCCCGGATGACACCCCCACCAATGCAAATAAGACATATCTGCATGTGGTTAGATATTTGCCCGTGAAGACCGTTGCTGCGAGTAACTGAAGATCATTACCGCATAGTAACACTACTATATATCTGGGATTTTATCAAATGGCCCGGCATACGGAGCACTCAGGATAAGGTTGAAAAACCACCCCGCCCTGAACCCTCCTAACCCCGAAAGCACGCCGCTATGCTCCGGAAACGGTGTTCCCCCCATCTTCCTCATCGTATTTACGAGAAAGAAAAGGCCCCCGGAGGGGCCTTTGATACTGGTAGCGCATGCGGGATTCGAACCCGCGATCTCCGCCTTGAGAGGGCGGCGTCCTAGGCCAACTAGACTAATGCGCCACGCATTCGATATGCAATTCTGGCTGGGGGAGAAGGATTCGAACCCTCACAACGAGATCCAGAGTCTCGCGTCCTACCATTAGACGATCCCCCAGGGAATGTCCCTGGCTATGATAGCATAAGCCCTGATAGCGCTCAATGAGCCGGCCGGGCTCAATAACCCGAAAGGCGGAGGCGCCTCAGATCCTGACCACGGCGCGCCCCACGGCGGCCTTGGCGAGGAGGAGCTGGATGCGCTCCTCCACCTCTTCCAGGCCTATCTCCACGGACAGTTCCTCGAGGTTGTCCAGCTTCCACTCGCCCGCCAGCTTTGCCCACACCTCGAGGCGGGGCTCCATGGGGCACTCCACCGAGTCCACGCCCAGGAGGCTGACGCCGCGCAGGATGAAGGGGTAGACGTTGAGGTCCAGCTCGTGGCCGGCGGCGTTGCCGCAGGTGGTCACCACGCCGCCGTAGGCCGCCGACTTCACCACGGTTGCCAGGATGTTGCCCCCCACGGTGTCCACCGCGTTCGGCCACACCGGCTTGAGCATGAGCTTGCCCGAGGTATCGTCGACCTCCGCGGCTGGTATCACCCGCGCGGCCCCCAGGCCCTTCAGCACCTCCCCGTAGCGCGCGAACTCCGCGTCGTCCATGAGCCCGGCGACCGCCACCACGCTGTATCCCAGCTTGGCCAGGATGCGCATGGCGATGCTGCCCACCCCTCCCGAGGCCCCGGTGACCAGCACCTCGCCGTCTCCGGGCTTCACGCCCGCCCCGGTGAGCTTCCATACCGAGAGGGCGGCGGTGAAGCCGGCCGTGCCGTAGATCATGGACTCCTTAAGGGTCAGGCCCGCGGGCAGCTTCACCACCCAACCGGCGGGGACGCGGATAAACTCGGCCAGCCCGCCCGAGGTGTTCATGCCCAGGTCGTATCCGGTCACCAGCACCTCGTCGCCGGGCGCGAACCTGCCGCTGGCGTCCTCCTCCACTGTGCCGGCGGCATCGATGCCGGGCGTATGGGGAAAGTTCCTGGTGACGCCCCGGTTACCCGAAGCGGAGAGCGCGTCCTTGTAGTTGACCGAGCTGTAGAGGACCTTGATGACCACGTCACCGGCGGGGAGGTCCTCGATATTTTTCGTCTCTATGCTGCGGGTGAAACCCTTGTCCTCGCCTTCCCGCGCCACCAGCGCCCTGAACGACTTGTTCTCCATGACATCCCTCCAGGTCAAATAGCGTGTTTTACCAAACCATTATCCATGACCGTGAAAGCCTCGTAAAGGCGGCCGGAGCCGCATGGCGGGCGTGGCGCCTCGGTCCTCAGAGCTCCATGAGGCGGTTGATGGCGGGGACGCGTACCTGCGCCTTTATACCCCGCCGGCGCAGCTCTTCCTCGAACCCCGCCAGGTCGATATCCTGGCTGATGGGCGGGAAGAAGTCGTCGTGATGGTGGGGGATGATCACCGACGGCTTCACCCTGCGCACCAGGTCGGCGGCGACCGCGCAGATGTCCGTCCTCCCCTGCACCGGCACCATGTACACATCCACTTCAGCATCGAGGTCGTAGGGGAGGCAGGCGCTGCCCATGTGGAAGAGCCGCTTGCCCTCAACCTCTATATACCAACCCAGCACCTGGCCGCAGGGGTACTTCGCGGTGCTCACCCTGGACAGCTCCAGCAGGTGGGGAATGCTCCTCCAAGCCGCGGAGAGCACCAGGGGGACGTCGAAGGTCACGTGCCTGGCGGGCACGGCGGTGAAGCGGTAAGGCCCCACCTCGCAAGTCTCCCCTCCCCAGCACGGGCGCAGCTTCTTCCATGGCACCCCTTTCATGGCCAGAGACTGGCAAACCGTGGGCGACGCGAACACCAGGGCCCCCGACAGCTCCACGATGGCGGGCACATCGAAGGCGTGGTCGAAATGCCCGTGGGTGAGGAAGACGGCCAGCACGTGAGTGAAGTCGGCGGGCCGCAGGGGCTGCTGCGGCCTCGACCGGGGATTGCGGCTGAAATAGGGGTCGATGAGCACCGAGGCGGCGCCGCTGATCAGCTCGAACCCGGCCGTCCCCAGCCAGCGCAACTGCATCTCTATGCCTCCGTTTCCAGGGCGCGGGCGATACGCTGCAGGCACTTTTCGCGGCCCAGTATCTCCATGGACTCGAACAGCGGCGGGCTCACCTTGCTCCCCGCGATGGCCACGCGGATGGGCTGGAAAGCCTGGCGCACCTTCATTCCCAGGTCTTCCGCCATGGCGCGCAGGGCCGCCTCGATGCTCGCGGTATCGAACTCCTCCAGCTCCAGCAGGCGCTTCCCCGCCTCCCTTAGGACGGCACGGTTCTCCTCTCCGGTCAGCAGTCCGCGCGACTCCTCCTCCACCTCGACGTCGCGGAAGAGGAAGGCCACCAGGGGGGCGGCATCGGAGAGCACCCTCATGCGCTCGCGGACCAGCGGCGCGGCGCGCAGCATCTTGTCGCGTGCCGCCACATCGTCCGCGTCCGCCAGGCCCTCACGGGCTAGGAAGGGCATGAGCGCCTGGGCCAGCTCCCCGTCGTTCATGGCCATGATGTACTGCTGGTTCATCCAGGCCAGCTTGCCTGAGTCCCATACCGCGGGCTTGGAGCCGACCCGCTCCAGGGAGAAGTTCGCGACCAGGGTGTCGCGGTCGATGATGGTGGTGGAATCGTCCAGCGACCAGCCTAGCAAGGCCAGGAAGTTGACCATGGCCTCGGGCAGGTAGCCCATCTCGCGGAAGCGCCCCACCGCGACGTCGCCGTGGCGTTTGGAGAGGGGTTTGCCGTCCGTCCCCACGATCATGGGCAGGTGGGCGAAGGCCGGTTCGGTGACGTCCAGCGCACCGTACAGGAGGACCTGTTTGGGGGTGTTGGAGAGGTGGTCATCTCCCCGCACCACGTGGCTTATCTCCATCTCCCCGTCGTCCACCACCACCGCCAGGTTGTAGGTGGGGGTGCCGTCGCCGCGCAAAAGCACGAAGTCCTCTATCTCCGCGTTGTTGAAGGCTATGTCCCCCCTGATCAGGTCATGTACCACCGTCTCCCCCTCCGGCACCAGAAAGCGCAGGGCGAAGGGCCTGCCCTCTTTCTCCATGCGCTGCGCATCCTCCTCGGGGATGGAACGGCAGCGGCGGTCGTACATGGGGCTGCGCCCCTCCGCCATCGCCCGCTCGCGCCGCTCCGCAAGCTCCTCTGGCAGGCAGAAACAGCGGTAGGCCTTGCCCGCCTCCAGCAGGTCGCGGGCCGCCTTGAGGTAGAGGGGGGCGCGGCCGGTCTGGCGGTAAGGCCAGTGCTCGCCGCACACCTCCGGGCCCTCGTCCCATTCCAGCCCCAGCCAGCGCATGTCCTCGACGATGGCCTCGATGGCCTCCTCGGTGGAGCGTGATATATCGGTGTCCTCGATGCGCAGGATGAAGGAGCCCCCGGCGTGGCGCGCCAGCAGCCAGTTGTAGAGGGCGGTGCGGGCACCACCCACGTGGAGGTAGCCGGTGGGGCTGGGCGCGAAACGCAGGCGCAAGGCTGTCTCCCCTCTCGCGATGCGCGAACGGACGATGGGAAATATGATATCACAGCCCGCCGGAGACGTATTTCGATGTCATCAGCGATGGATAGAATGAGGCCCAGGCCGATCATCCCGGGTTGGTCCGGCGATGCTGTCAGGGCATACGTGGCCAGGATTGCAATACACATAATCCAGGTATAATATGTGTATAGAGGTGATGCGGGATGAGGACGAACATCGTGATCGATGACGAGCTGGTCGAGAAAGCCCGCAGGTTGACGGGCATCAAGACGAAGAGGGCCCTGGTCGACATGGCCTTGCGTGAACTGGTCGCCAGGAAAGAGCGCAAAGGCATCCTCTCGCTGGAGGGCAAGGTGGAGTGGGAAGGAGACCTGGAAGAATGGAGAAAAGCCCGCTTTGATACTGGTTGACACCTCCGTGTGGGTGGAATTCCTGCGGGGGCCCGCTTCGCTTTACCGGTCCGTCCTGCACGGACTGATAGACGCCGAGCGAGACGTCTGTCTGGCCGACATAATCCTCACGGAAGTCCTACAGGGGATCAGGTCCGACCGGGACTTCAGCGCGGCCAGGGATTACCTCCTGAAGTTCCCTGTCTACGGCCTGGACGGGGTGGAATCATATGCCTCCGCTGCCCAGCTCTACCGCCGCTGCCGGAAGAGGGGCATAACATTGAGAGGCGCCGTCGATTGCCTCATCGCCCAGATCGCCATCGAACACGGCTTGGTCCTCTTTCACAAAGACAGGGATTATGAACGGATAGCGAGGGTAGAGAGGAACCTCCAGGTATTGCGATTACCCATCAGCTAGATCCATACGGTCAAGAATCACGCAGGAGAAAGGGGTACTTATGCTGCCGCGAGTGATCATCCACAACCAGGTGAGCGTCGACGGGCGCTTCGACTGGATAACCCCAGACCTGGCGCTCTTCTACGGGGTAGCCTCCTCTTTCGGGGAGGAGGCCACCCTGGCGGGCTCCAATACCATCGTCACCGGTTACCCGCAGGAGGCAGGGCTCCGGGAGGTCGGCGAAGATTACGAACCGCCACAGCGAGACGGGACCAGCGACCTCCCCCTTCTGGTGGTGCCGGACAGCAGGGGGCGCGTGCGCGTCTGGCACCTGCTGCGCGAGGAGCAGTACTGGCGGGACGCCGTAGCCCTGGTCTCAAGGTCCACGCCCCGGGAGTACCTGGATTACCTGGAGAAGCTGCGGGTTGACTACATCATCGCCGGGGACGACCATGTCGACCTGCGCGCGGCCCTGGAGGAGCTCAATACCCGCTACGGGGTGGAGGTGGTGCGCGCGGACTGCGGCGGCACCTTGAACGGCGTGCTGCTGCGAGAGGGACTGGTGGACGAGGTGAGCGTGCTCTTAAGCCCTTGCCTGGTGGGGGGGAGCGAGCTGCGCTCTATCTTCATCGCACCGGAACTGGAGGCGGCGGAAGGCGTCATCGGCCTGCGCCTGCAGCGGGTCGAGAAGCTGGACGGCGACGTGGTCTGGCTCCTCTACAAAGTCACCAAATAGAGTTTATGGGGTCAGGTCTTGTTTCTTGGATACCACGGTATCCTAAACCGAAAACATGGACTTCTAGCTGCAAGTACGTGGTAGAGGAAAATCCAAGAAGCAAGACCTGACCCCTAATCGGGTTCGTGGCCGGGGTTGATGGTGAGGAAGTCGAGGTCGCGCACGGTGGCGTAGGGGATGTAGCCCTTTTCCTCCGTGCGCTCGTAGAAGTCGTCGATCAGCGCGGCCTGGGAGGGGTAGTCGGTGACCAGCACCACGCGTCCCGCCCGCAGGATGGTGTCCAGGTAACCTTCGGCCTCCCGCGTATATCCCACCGGCTGGGGTGCGTCGTCGTTGTAGTAGAGGTCTTCTTTTCCGATGCCGGTTATCGCCTGCACGTAATCCGGGTAGACGGCCAGGCCCTCCCCGTTCTGGGGAAATACCGCGAAACCCGCCCTGCCCTTGTCCACCCGGCAGTGGGAGGCGATGGACTTCACGAACTCCACCATCTCCTCCTTCGCGGTGGCGCGGTCGAGGCCGCTGTCCCCGCCCGGCTCCCAGAACTCGTAGGCGTCGACGAGGTCGAGGTAGACCCCGTCGAAACCCGCGGACATTACCTTATCCAGATACTGCACGACTATGGCCTGCCAGTCCGGGTCCCAGTAACGCACGTAGTAATTGCCCTCCCAATCCGGGTCGACCGGCCCCAGCCACGCCGGGGCGCAGGGGTCGGGCACGCCGTCGTGGTCGGCGTCCCAGGCGTTCCTCCAGTACCAGCGGTAAGTCTCCGCCTCCCCGATGCTCACGTAAGCCAGGACCGTTTTCTCTCCCCCGGCGCTGTGCTTGAGGGCATCTATCTGTGAGGCGGAGTAACGGCCTGCTTCGCTGCCGTCGGCCGAGAAGTCCATGACCACCAGGTCGAAACGGGAGGCTCCCATCTGCGAGAGGTCCACGTCCTGCAGCTGGTATGCGAAGTCATCCGCGCCCGCGATGGCCGGCGGCGGCAGGGAGCGGCCTGCGCCGTCGTGCCCGCCGTCGCGCCCTGCCCAGGAGAAGTACATGGGGCGCTCGGCTGCCACCGGCGGGCCCGAGACCACGCTCACCCGGGTCGATAGCTGATAACCGGGGCCCGCCAGGTCGTTGGCCCTCAGCGAGACCCGGCTGTAGGCGGGCACGGTCAGCGCCACGGGCGGCAGCGCCCCCACCTCCTCGGTGAAGAAGAACACCTCCACCCGTGCATCGCCGCCGTAGGGGTTCTGCAGGCACAGCCAGGTATGGAAATCTCCGCCGGTGTACCCCTCGGCGAAGAAGAGGTCGGATGCGGTGGAGAGAGCCCCGACGGCGCAGTGCCCCCCGTCCCAGTCCGCCCCGAAGCCACGGTAGCGGAAGTACATGGGGCGCTCGGCCAGGAAGTCGGCATCACTGTGGATATGCACCGAGACGTCCTTCTCCTCCCCCACCTCGCCGGCCACGTATATGGTATGGCGCCTGCCGCCCTCCACGGTGTAGGAACGGTGCACCGGCTCCCCCTGCCCCGCGCCCAGCTGGTAATCGGCCTCCACGGTGATGGGACCATCCCCGGGGTTCTGCAGGGTCAGCCATTCCTCGAAGCCGGCGCGGGTGGTGCCCTCGGCGAAGAAATACTCCCCCGACAGGGCGGGCACCCCCATGACGCAATGGCCGCCGTTCCAGCCGTAGGCGCCGTTACGGTAGTCGAAGTACATGGGGCGCTCCGCGACCACGGGGTGGCTGGACGATAGCTGCAGCGAGTTCTGGAGTCCCGCACCCAGCAGGTCGTTCACCAGGTAGGTGCGGCGGCTGCGGGCGGGGACGCTCCCCCCGTCGCGCACCACCTCCCCCGCCTCCTCGGTCTGGAAGCGGAAGGTGAGGTCGGCGGGGGCGTCTCCCGGGTTGAGCACACAAACCCACTGGTCGAAACCCTGCCCCGTATAGCCCTCGGCGAAGAACCACTCCTGCGATGGAGAGGCGGCGCCCGCCACGTCATGGCCGCCGGTCCATCCCGGTCCGTAACTGAAATACATGGGGCGCTCCGCCCCGATGTCCCGGTCGGAATAGACCACCGCCGCCACCTCGCGTCCCTCCCCCACCCAGGCGTTCACGTCCACGGTGCGACGCGAGGCAGCGGGCACGGTGAGGGCCTGCGACGACCCGCCCCCGCCGGAGAAGAAATAGTCGATGAAGACATGGGCTTCAGAGGGGCCGGGGTTGCCCAGGCAGAGGTACTCCTGGAACCCGGCGCCCGTGTATCCCTCGGCGAAATAGTAACGGTACGGGTATTCGGAATGGGCGGCAAGCGCCTCGCCCATGCTCGCGCGCGCCGCCTCCCAGGCCGCCACATCGTCGCTCCAGCCGGTAGCCCTGCCCTCGGCGTCCCCGAAGGCGTAGGGCACCAACCCGGACACCAGCTCATCCACCAGCGCCCCCTGGCCCTGCTGCCGCAGCAGCCACATGTACTCGTAGTCCTGCGCCCCCCGCCGCCACGCCTTCATGCGCACCGACGCGACCGGCCCGGCGATGCCCCTGGGGGCGCCGGGGTAGAAGAGGGTGCCGTCGCCGTTGCCCCAGTCGGGCCAGGTGGTGCCGGAGTGGCGCTGGTCGTAGGTTACGGGGTCGCTCCACACGTCGTTGTCGGTCTCGCCGTTGTAGAGGTCGTGGAAATAGCAGACGTCCCAGAGCAGCCAGCACTCCACGCCGTAGCGCTGGGCGATCCAGGCCCAGGTGCGCGGGGCCACCCCCGTCGTGTCTATGATCTGGCTGCCGGCGTACGGCTCGCCCCCGTTGTAGGTCCAGGCGCGCTCCCCCAGGGCCTGCCGCTCCTGCATGGGACCCGGCCAGGCATCGCCGCCGCAGCACCAGATGTCCACGTAGCCGGCCAGACTGCCCCACCCCGCCTCCTGCGGCACCGGCCCCTCGGTGACCATGAGGGGGAAGCCCGTCCCGGAGCCGTCCACCAGGTCCCCGTAGTAACGCACCAGGTCGTAGGCGTCGGCATCGTTGGGCTCGTCCACGATATAGAGGAAAGAGCGGCCGAACCAGCCGCGCGCCTGGAAGTGGTCGCGGAACTGCCGCAGCATGGAGATGAAGGTGGCCTCGAACTCCGCGCTTCCCAGCCCCCCGTGCTCGGCGGGGTCGGGGTTGTCCCGGCCGATGGGCAGGGCGTAGAGATCGTCCCCCCGCCCGTCCGGGTAGACGGTGCCGTCCAGGTGCCGGGAGGCGAGGTCGTCGTGCCACGAGTCCCAGACGACGGTGGTGGCGTTCCCGGTGCCGTGCACCTCGGGATAAATGGAGGTGGACGCGTTCATGCGGTGGGCGCGGGCCATGCGCAGGTACGCGGCCTCGATGTCCAGGTACTCATCGCCGTACTTGTCCACGCCGTGGGCATCCGCCACCTGGCCGGGCTGGTACATGAAGAAGGACGGCAGGTGGGTCTCCTGCGGTAGCGTGAAGCCCCATACCTCCAGCTCAACCGGGAGGATCACCGCGGTCTCGCCCACCGCGGTGATGCGCATCTCTCCCCGGTACGTCCCCGGGGCCGTGGTGGAGGGGACATAGATATCCACCCAAATACCCTGGTTATCCCCCTCGGGGACATCGAATGGCGCGCCGCCGTCCGGCGCGTCCAAGGGTACCAGGGGGTCGGGGTACCAGCCGGGGCCAGTGGTTGACTGCTCGCCGTACATGGCCGTGGATGGCTCCGTGACGTGCAGGTAGTGTTCGCGGAACAGGCTCACGCCCGAGGCCGGGATGGTGCCGCCCGGGCCGGTCAGCCCGCCCAGCGATGCGTTCACACCATGCAGCTCCGCTCCCTGCGCGGTGATCATGGCCTGGAAGGCCACGTACTCGTTGCGTGCCGAACGCAAGTTCACACGCCCCGATTCCTGCGACCATACGGCGGAAGCGGTCAGGGGAGGCGCGTTCCGCAACACCTTGTCGCAGTCGGAGACCGCCCACACCTGGAGGTGGGAAGCGGCGGCGGCGGCAGGCACGGGAGCCAGGCACAGGCAGAGCACCATCGTGAGTACGAATGACACTGTCCTTGGGCGATGTGACGGTCTGCGCATGGGATCCCCGCGTAGTCCGTGGCCGTTCTCTATACCATTACCTATATATTATCTCCATCGGTATAAGGAGGGACCGCATTAACGGTGCCCGTTCGCCAACGCGGTGAGGATACCGGGTTCTGCGGCCGATGGCCTCGGGTTATATTCAGGAAGAGGGCATGAAGTCCGGGGGAGGTCCCGGCAGGTCGGTGAGGGGCGGCTGGAAGGTCTCCACGTCGTCCCTTGAGTCCAGGGGAATGGGGCCCAAGCTCTCGCCTGTGCCCTCTCCCACTAGCCGGAGATAGGTCATGGTCCATAGCGACGACCTGTAACACTGCACTCCGGCCTGCATGACGATGAGGCCACCTGCCAGCAGGACGTAAGCTATGATGCGCATGAGCCACCGCGCGGGAGCGAACCCGATGGGGTCGGCGACCTGGTCGGCCACCCATGGCAGCAGGGCGGAGAGCGGCCAGGCGACGACCACGAAAGCTGCGGCGGCGGCGAGAACCTGCAGCCATACCAACCCGCACTTCATGGTATGGGCGCGGAGTAGTCCCCAACCCTCCCGCCAGGCCTCACCAATAGCCCTTCCATCCAGAAGGGAGAACCGCGCCGCCAGCGCCGCCGTTATGCCCACGAAGAACTCCGAGGCCACCATCACCGCGAACCACAGCAGGATGACCGCTAGGTAGAGGAAGATGTGGTCCAGGCTGGGGTCCCACCTGTCCCACAGCGCGATGATCACGGCGGGCGCATATATGAGGGCGATACGCAGCGCGTCCCAGGGGAGCAGGGTAACGGCGAAGGGGAGGTACCGGCGCTGCGACCCGGAGAAGGCCTGGGTGAAGGCGGGGATCTCACCTATCTGCCCGTCCGCCACCTGGCGCACCAGGAGCATCTCGCCCAGGTAGCCAAATGCCTTCAAGACCACGAAGGCGGCCAGCGCCGCCAGCAAGAAGGCGAAGAAGGCGCCGGCTTCCCCCAGGCGCCCTCCCAGCGCCCGCTCCCACCGCTCGCCCAGGTACTCCGGACCCCAGCCGAAGACGATCCACCACGCCTGGGAAAAAGCCAGGGCGGCGATGAGCCCCGCGGCCCACAGCCGCTTCTCCTCCAGCGCGTACTTTATGGCCCGCTTGTAATCCGTCTCCATGTCATTTCACCAATAGCACTATCAATGTCGCCAGGGAAACCGCTAAAAAGGCTCCAGCGAGTACGAAAAGATATATTGGGCTATACTTCAAAGTCTTAAAAAGGGCTTATCTCCTTGCTGGCTTTTTTTCCTGACTCTTTACGCTTCTCTCTCCAGTTTTCATAAGCCGCACAAGCAAGTACAGCCGGGACGACAAGCAAGAGGACTATACATAGAACGAAGATCAGGAAACCCATTTCTTCATCCTTTCCGACTATCATCTTTAATCAGCGCCGGTCGTATTCATTCTGGATTATCGGACACTGCGCGGCTTTGCCAAAATGCTCCTGCAGAGGAACCGGCACGCCTTCTAAGGTGCAACGACTGTGTTCTTCAGGGGGTCGAGGCCGGAGATGACGACCTCTACCACATCGCCGGGGTGCATCTCCCCTACGCCGGAGGGGGTACCGGTCATGATCACGTCGCCGGGATAGAAGGTCATGATGCGAGAGACGAAGCTCAGCAGCTCCGCCGGGCTGAAGGCCATGTTGCCGGTGTTCGACGACTGGCGCACTTCGCCATTGAGCCGGAGCTCGATGGCCAGGTCCGCGGGGTCGACGTCGGTGTCGACGAAGGGGCCTAGCGGGCAGAAGGTGTCGAAGCTCTTGGCACGCGTCCACTGGCCGTCCTTCACCTGCAGGTCGCGGGCGGTGACGTCGTTCCCGCTGGTGTAACCGAGGATGTATTCAGGAGCGTCCGCGGGTGCGACGTTGCGGCATCCCTTCCCGCACACCAGCACCAGCTCCGCCTCGTAGTCGACGCGTCCGCTCATCTCCGGGTAGACGATGGCGCCTCCCGGGGGAAGCAGGGCGGAGGGCGGCTTCATGAACAGCACTGGGTCCTCGGGCAGCTGCAGTCCGAACTCCTCCGCATGGTCGCGGTAGTTCAGTCCCACGCAGACGATCTTCTGGGGGAAGACGGGGGGCAGCAGCTCCACCTCCGCGAGGCCGCGGGTATTTCCCTGCGTCTCGATGCCGCCGAAGGGCGGGCGCACCAGCTCATGCAGGACATCCCCCTCCACTACGCCGTAGCAGACGCGGCCATCGTAAGTGTATCTCGCCAGCTTCATCATCATCTCCTTTATAGGGTCATTCCAGGTCTTGGATTTTGGATTATGAGTGGTAATAAACACCCAGTTAGATAAGGATAAGTCGCACCTTACATACCCCGGTATCCAAAATCCAAGACCTGACCCCTAGGCTTTGCGGTGCAGGAGGCCGTACTCTATGGAGTCCACCAGGGCCTGCCAGGAGGCCTCGATGATGTTCTCGGAGAGGCCGATGGTGCCCCAGGTCTTCTCGCCGTCTCCGCTCTCGATGAGCACGCGGGTGACGGCGGCAGTGGCCTTCTCCGGGTTGAGGATGAGCACCTTGTAGTCCTCGAGGTCGATGTCGTCCAGCTCGGGGTAGGCCCGGCCGATGGCCAGGCGTAACGCGGTGTCCAGGGCGTTCACCGGGCCGTTGCCCTCCCCGGTTGCGATGATCCGCTTGCCGCGCACGTGCACCTTGATGGTGGCTTCGGTCATCACCTTGCCGTCCTCACGCTTCTCCATTATCACCCGGAAGCTCTCCAGGCGGAAGAAGACTTTGTGCATGCCCAGGTGGCGGCGCATGAGCAGCTCCAGGGACCCGTCTGCCGCCTCGAAGTGATATCCCCTGTGCTCCATCTCCTTGATGGCGTCCAGGATCTCCTGCACCTTCTCCGGGCTCTGGGTGAGGTCGCGCCCCAGCTCCCTGCCCTTGATGATGATGGTGCTCTTGCCCGAGAGCTCGGAGACCTCGATGTGCTGCACGTTGCCCACCGCCTCCGGCCGGATGTGTTCGTAGGTCTCGGGCTCGCGCGTGACCGCGCTCACATGCATGCCGCCCTTGTGGGCGAAGGCCTTCTGGCCCACGTAAGGCTGGTGGGAGTTCGGCTTCATGTTCACGATCTCGCTCACGAAATGTGAGAGCTCGGTGAGTCCGGAGAGATCGTCCTCGGAGACGGCGGTGCGGTCCATCTTGAGCATGAGGGCGGGGATGATGGAGCAGAGGTTGGCGTTGCCGCACCTCTCGCCGTAACCGTTTATGGTGCCCTGCACCATGGTCGCCCCCTCCTCCACCGCCACCAGGCTGTTGGCCACGGCGCACTCGCTGTCGTTGTGGGCGTGGATGGCCAGGGGAACTCCTATCTCGTCCCGCACCGCCCGCATGATCTCCCTCACCTCTGAGGGGAGGGTGCCGCCGTTGGTGTCGCAGAGGCACACCCAGTCCGCACCGGCTTCCACCGCCGCCTTCACCGTGTCCATGGCGTAGCGGGCATTGCTCTTGTAGGCATCGAAGAAATGTTCGGCGTCGTAGATGACCTTGCGGTCGCGGCGCTTCACGAAGTCCACCGTGTCCGCGATCATGTACAGGTTCTCGTCGAGCTGGGTGCGCAGAGCGGTGCGCACGTGCAGCTCCCAGGTCTTGCCCACTATACAAACCGCGCTCGTCTCCGCCCGCAGCAGGTCCTCCAGGGCCTTGTCTTTGTCCGTCCCGATCATCGCCTTGCGGGTGGAGCCGAAGGCCACGGGCACTGCCTGCTTCAGCCCCACCTCGGGGAGGCGGCGGAAGAACTCGGCGTCCTTGGGGTTGGAGCCGGGATAACCGCACTCGACGTAGTGGAAGCCGAACTCGTCCAGGCGGCGCAGGATCTTTATCTTGTCCTCGACCGACAGGGACACGCCCTCCATCTGCGCGCCGTCGCGCAGGGTGGTGTCGTACAGCTGTATGACCGTGTCAGCCAATCAAACCCTCCAGAGACAGCCGCGCGCGAGATGTCTTGGCGACGCTCAATCCACGTAATCCAGCCAGTTCTCGTACTCCTTCTCCCGGCCTTTGACGATGGCGAAGAACTTCTCCTGGATGCGCCGGGTAATGGGTCCGGGATCACCGATGACGCGGTCGTCCACGGTGCGGATGGGCACCACTTCCGCCGCCGTGCCGGTGAAGAAGGCCTCCTCGGCGGTGTAGAGGTCGGTGCGCGCCAGGTCCTTCTCGCGGCAGGGGATGTCGGAGTCCTCGGCGATGCGGATGATGGAATCCCGCGTGATCCCCTCCAGGGCGCCCGAAGTGGTGGGCGGCGTGAGCAGCACGCCGTTGCGCACCACGAACACGTTCTCCCCCGATCCGTCCGCGACGTGGCCGTGCATGTTGAGCAGGATGGCCTCGTCGTACCCCGCCTCCACCACCTCCATCTTGGCCAGGATGGAGTTGAGGTACTGGCCGGTGGCCTTGGCTGCCGTGGGGATGGAGTTGGACTCGTTACGCCGGAAAGACGACACCTTGGCCCGCACACCGTGCTCTATGCCCTCGTCCCCCAGGTATGCGCCCCAGGGCCATACCGCGATGGCCACGTTGACCGGCGAGTTCAGGGGATGCAGCCCCATCTCCCCGTAACCCCGGATGGCCAGGGGGCGGATATAGCAGCTCTTGAGGCCGTTGGCGCGGATGACCGTCTTGGTGGCCTCGATGATCTCCTCCTGCGTGTAGGGCATGGGCATATGGTAGATGGACGCGGAGCGGTAGAGCCGCTTGATGTGATCCGCGAGGCGGAACACCGCCGCCCCCCGCGGGGTCTCGTAGGCGCGGATGCCCTCGAACACCCCCGAGCCGTAATGCAAGGTATGCGTTAGGATGTGGATCTTGGCCTCGGCCCAGTCCACCAGCTCTCCGTCCATCCAGATCTTCTCTACTTCCGGGATCGGCATGTGGTCTCCTTCCAGAACCCGTTGCGCTAAAAGGGGCGCCGCGCGGCGCCGCCTGCTTCTAGTCCTCTCTGATGTATTTTACGACAAGATCCCCCACCTCTGTAGTCGATTTGCCCATCTTGCCCGCCGACATGGACTCCAGGTCCTGCGAACACACGCGCATGACCGCTTTCTCGATGCAGTCCGCCGCCTTTCTCTCCTCCAGGTGGTCCAGCATCATCTGCACCGCGCAGATGGCCGCCAGGGGGTTGATGACGTCTTTGCCGGTGTACTTCGGCGCCGACCCGCCGATGGGTTCGAACATGCTGGTGCCCCCGGGGTTGATGTTGCCACCCGCCGCGATGCCCATACCCCCCTGGATCATGGCCCCGAGATCGGTGATGATGTCACCGAACATGTTGTCGGTTACCACCACGTCGAACCACTCCGGGTTCTTCACGAACCACATGCAGATAGCGTCCACGTGGGCGTAGTCGGTGGTGATGTCCGGGTACTCGGGCGCCAGCTCGTCGAAGGCGCGTTCCCACAGGTCCCAGGCGTAAGTGAGGACGTTTGTCTTGCCGCACAGGGTGAGCTTGCGCTCGCGGTCGCGGCGCCGGCAGTACTCGTAGGCGAAGCGCAGGCAACGCTCGACCCCCTTGCGCGTGTTTACGCTCTCCTGCACCGCCACCTCCTCAGGCGTTCCCTTGCGCAGGAACCCTCCGGTGCCGGCATAGAGGCCCTCGGTGTTCTCGCGAACCACCACGAAGTCGATGTCCTCCGGCCCCTTGTCCTTGAGGGGGGTGTCAACCCCGGGATATAGCTTCACCGGTCTCAGGTTGATGTACTGGTCCAGTGCGAAACGTATGTTGAGCAGGATGCCCTGCTCCAGGATGCCCGGCTTGACGTCGGGGTGGCCGATGGCGCCCAGGAAGATGGCGTCGAAGTCGCGCAGGCCGTCGAGCTCCTCGTCGGCGAGGACCATGCCCGTCTTCAGGTAACGGTCGCCGCCGTAATCGAAGAACTTCAAGTCGTAGTCGAACCCGGCCACATCCGCCACGGCCTCCAGGGCCTTTACGCCCTCCCTGGCCACCTCGGGCCCCGTGCCGTCGCCGGGGATTACCGCTATCTTGTACATCGTCTCACCTCGCGTCCCTCGTTTTATCGGTCTCTCTCCTGGCCCGCCCGGCCCGTGGACACCCTCACCCGCGCCGCCCTCATCAACCCTTGTTCTCCAGCCGCTCCCTCACGTAATCGACCAGCCCGCCCAGGGCGATTATCTCTCGCATGAACTCCGGAAAGGGCTGGGCCTCGAAGACCCTGCCGGTGGAGAGGTTCTCCACCGTGCCCCTCTCCAGGTCCACGCGCAGGCGATGCCCTTTTCCGATATCCCTCACCGCCTCCGGGCATTCCAGGATGGGCAGGCCAACGTTGATGGCGTTGCGGTAGAAGATCCTGGCGAAGGAGGAGGCGATGACGCACGACACCCCGCACCCCTTGATGGCCAGGGGAGCATGCTCCCGCGAGGAGCCGGAACCGAAGTTCTCCTCCGCCACGATGAAGTCTCCCGCCTTTACCCGTCCCGCGAACTTGGGATCCAGGTCTTCCAGGCAATGGGCGCCGAGCTCGGCGGGGTCGGTGAGGGTGAGGTAGCGGGCGGGGATGATCACGTCGGTGTCGACGTCGCGCCCGTAGCGCCAGGCCTTTCCCTCCAGGACCATGTCCGTCATCCTCCCATCACCTCCCTGGGGTCGGTGAGGCGCCCGGTCACCGCGGACGCCGCCGCCACGGCCGGGCCGCTGAGATACACCTCGCCCTCCTTGTGCCCCATGCGTCCCACGAAATTGCGGTTGGTGGTGGAGACCGCCCTCTCGCCCGCGGCGATGACTCCCATGTGGCCGCCCAGGCAAGGGCCGCAGGTGGGGGTGCTGACCACCGCCCCGGCCCTGATGAAGGTCTCCATCCAGCCGCGGCGGATCATCTCCAGCTTGATCTTCGGCGTGCCCGGGAAGATGATCGTCCTGACATGGGGATGCACCTCCCTGCCCTCAAGGATGCGGGCTGCGGTCTCTATGTCCTCCAGCCACCCGTTGGTACAGGAGCCGATGACCACCTGGTCGATCTTTACCTCTCCGGCCCGCGAGATGGGGCGCACGTTGGAAGGCAGGTGCGGGAAGGCCACCTGTGGCTCGAGGCGCTCAACGTCGAAGCATAGCTCCTGCGCGTACGCGGCGTCGGGGTCGCTCGCGAAGGCGCGGTAGTCGCGGCGCGCCCGCTTCTCCAACCAGGCGCGGGTCTTGGAGTCCACGGCGAAGATTCCGTTCTTGGCCCCCGCCTCCACGGCCATGTTTGCCATGGTGAACCTCCCCTCCATCGACAGCGAATCGATGGCCGGGCCGGTGAACTCCATGGCCCGGTAGCGCGCGCCGTCCACCCCGATGCTGCCGATGGTATGCAGGATGAGGTCTTTTCCGCCCACCCAGGGCTTGAGTTCTCCGGTGTAGGTCAGGCGCATGCTCTCGGGTACCCGCAGCCAGACCTCCCCCAGGGCCATGGCCATGGCCAGGTCCGTGGAGCCCATGCCGGTGGAGAAAGCCCCCAGCGCGCCGTAGGTGCAGGTATGTGAATCGGCACCCACGATGAGCTCGCCCGGGAGCACCAGGCCTTCCTCGGGCAGCAACACGTGCTCTATGCCTACCCTGCCCACCTCGTAGTAGTGCTCCAGCCCCTGCCGCCGCGCGAACTCCCTGATCCTGGCGCAGTTCTCGGCGGCGAGGATGTCCCTGGCCGGTGCGAAATGGTCGGGTACCAGCACCACCCTGGCGGTATCGAACACGCGCTCCGCCCCCATCTCGCGGAAGGCATCCAGGGCCAGGGGCGCGGTGATATCGTTGGCCAGGGCGAGGTCAACACGTGCGTTTATCAGCTCGCCGGGAAACACTTCGTCGCGCCCGGCGTGCCACGCGAGTATCTTCTCGGTGATGGTCTGTCCCATGTGGATCCACCCGGAAACGGTCTAGCCCTTGGCCCGCTTGGCGGCGGCCTTCTTGGCCGGGGCTTTCCTGGCTGGGGCTTTCTTGGCCGCACCGGAGGACTTGGCCTGCCGGGCCAGCTTCTTCTTCTCCATCAGGCCCTTCTGCACCGCCCGGTTGATGGCGTTGATGTAGGCGCGGGCGCTGGCCTCGATGATATCCGGGCTGACGCCGCGCCCCACCACCTCGTCTCCCTCTATCTCCAGCTTGACGGTTACGTCGCCCATGGCGTCCAGCCCCTTGGTGATGGCCTGCACCTGATAGGCCTTGAGTTTGGCCTTGATCTTGGTGGCCTTGAGGATGGCCCGGCATACGGCATCTACCTGTCCGTCGCCGGTGGAGGTGGCCTCGAAGCTCTTGCCCTCGCGCGACAGTTTAACCGCCGCGATGGGAACCGCCCCCGTGCCCGAGGAGGACTGCATGTACTCGAGCTGGAAGAGTTCCTCCAGGGTGCGGATCTCGTCAAGGGCGATGGCCTCCAGGTCCTTGACCGCCACCTCCTTCTTCTTGCCCGCCAGCTCCTTGAAGCGGATGAACGCCCGCTCCAGGCCCTTGTCGTCGAGGTAGAAGCCCATCTCCTCCAGCTTGGTCTTGAGGGCGTGCCGGCCGGAGTGCTTGCCCAGGTAGATCTCCGATTCCACCAAGCCCACGTCCTCGGGCTGCATGATCTCGTAGGTCTCGCGGTGCTTGAGCACCCCGTCCTGGTGGATGCCCGACTCGTGCGCGAAGGCGTTGTCCCCAACCACCGCCTTGTTGGGCTGGACGCTGTAGCCGGTGAGCATGGACACCAGGCGCGAGGCCTGGTAGATCTCCCGCGTCTTCACGCCGGTGGTCATGTCGGTGGCGTCCTTGCGGGTGTTGATGATCATCACGATCTCCTCGAGTGAGCAGTTGCCGGCGCGCTCCCCAAGGCCGTTGATGGCGCATTCTATCTGGCGCGCGCCCACGCGGGCCGCCGCCATGGAGTTGGCCACCGCAAGTCCCAGGTCGTTATGGCAGTGCACGCTGACGATGACATCCTCCGCCCCGGGGACGTTCTCGATGACCCCCCGCACCAGCGCGGCGAACTCGTCGGGTATGGCGTACCCCACAGTGTCCGGTATATTGATGGCCGTGGCCCCCGCCTTGATGGCCGCGGCGTACACCTCGTACAGGAACCGGGGATCGGAGCGGGTGGCGTCCATGGCCGAGAACTCCACGTTCTCCACGTACTTGCGGGCATAGGCGACGGCGTCCCTGGCCATCTCCAGCACCTGTTTCGGGCCCTTCTTGAGCTGGTACTTCATGTGGTACTCGGAGGTCGATACGAAGGTGTGGATGAGGGGGCGCTCCGCGAACATCAGGGCTTCCCAGGCCCAGTCGATGTCGTTGCGGTCGGTGCGGGCCAGGGCGCAGATGATGGGGCCCTTGACGTTCTTGGCGATGGACTTTACCGCCTCGAAGTCGGACGGGCTGGAGACGGGGAACCCGGCCTCGATGGCGTCCACCTCGAGGCGGGCCAGTTGCTCGGCGATCTCGACCTTCTCGCGCTGGTTCAGGCTGATCCCGGGCGCCTGCTCGCCGTCCCGCAGTGTGGTATCGAAGATGTATATCCTCTGCGTCATCGCTCCGTCCTTTCCGTATGGCTTCTTAACGCCGACCTGTCCCTGATTATACTGCCGTAAGCCCCCAAATCCCTTACCACAGGGTGATGAACCTGCTGTCGTTGACGTCGGGGATGGCGCGGATTTCCTCCATAACCTCTTCAGGAATGGGTATATCCACGTTGATGCCCATGACCGCCTCTCCGCCTATCTTGCGCCTGCCCACCTGCATGTGGGCGATGTTGATGCCGTTGTCCCCGAGGATGGTCCCGACTTTGCCGATCATGCCGGGGATATCGGCGTAACGGAAGAAGGCCATGTACTGCGAGGGGCCGAGGTCGATGTCGTACTCGTAGACGTGTACGAAGCGCTCCGCGTTGGAGAGGCCCACCAGGGTGCCCCCCACCGCCACCTCGTCGCCATCGCGGCGCCCGCGCACCATGATCAGGTTGACGTAATCGCGCGTCTGTTCGGACTTGGTCTCGCGCACGGCGATGCCCCGTTCCTTGGCGAAGAGAGGGGCGTTTACATAATTGACCGGCTCGAAGACGATCTTCTCGAAGAAGCCCTTGAGCACGGCCACTGTGAGCACTCCGGTCTCGTAGCCCGCCAGCCCCCCCAGGTACTCCACCTCTATCTCGCTCACGTGACCCTCAACCAGGTGGGTCAAGAGCAGGCCCAGCTTCTCCGCCAGCGGCATGAACATGCGCACCGATTCGTCCACCTCCGCCGGCACCGGCAGGTTGACCACGTTGGCTACGAAACCGCCCCTGAGGGCCTCGCTCACGAACTCGGCGATCATGGTCCCCGCGCGGTCCTGGGCCTCCTGGGTGGAGGCCCCCAGGTGGGGCGTGGCGATGACCTTGGGATGCCCGATGAGGGGGCACTCCGTCGCCGGTTCCTTCTCGAACACGTCCAGGGCGGCCGCGGCAACCTTGCCACCGTCCAGGGCCGCGTAGAGGGCGTCTTCGTCTACGATACCGCCCCGCGCCACGTTGAGCACTCGCACCCCGTCCTTCATCCTTGCGAACTCGGCCTCCCCCAGGAGGTGGTGGGTCTCCGGGGTCTTGGGCAGGTGGACGGTGATGAAATCCGCCTGGCCAAGCAGCTCGTCCATGGAGACCAGCTCTATCCCCAGTTTCTTCCCCTTTTCCTCGGAGACATACGGGTCGTAGGCGATGACCTGCATGCCGAAGGCCTGGCAGCGGTGGGCCACCAGGGTTCCGATGCGGCCCAGGCCGACGATGCCCATGACCTTGTGGAAGAGCTCCACGCCCTCGAACTGCTTGCGGTCCCAGCACTTCTCCCGCAGGGAAATCACGGCGTCGGGAATGTTGCGGCACATGGCCATGAGCAGGGCCATGGTCTGTTCAGCCGCGGAGATGATGTTGCTCTGGGGGGCGTTGATGACCATGATCCCGCGCTTGGTCGCGGCCTCGACGTCGATGTTGTCCACCCCCACCCCGGCGCGCCCGATCACCTTCATCCTGCTGGCGGCCGCTATGGCTTCGGCGTCGACCTTGGTGGCCGAGCGCACGATCAGTCCCTCATATTCGCCCAGGCGCCCCAGCATCTCCTCCCGGGACATTTCCGGAAGGAAATCCACCTCGAAATCCCTGCGCAGCAGCTCCACGCCGGCCGCCGCGATCTTCTCTTTCACCAGGATCCTGGCCAATTCCTCTTCCCCCCGTTCCCGTCGTTGCTTGTATACATATCCTAAACGGATGCGCAGCGGCGGCCCTTCCCTTCCACCGCCGCGGCGCCCGCCGCCTTCCGGTGCTCACTCCCCCGCTGAGGACGTCATCTCCAAGTATACCTTCTCCGCAGCCGCCACGCCCGAGCCCAGCTGGAAAGAAAAACCCAGGTCAGCCAGGGTCATCTCCAGGGCGGTTATGGCTACGGCCATGTCCAGGAAGTTGTAGTACCCCACGTGGCCGATGCGGAAGATCTTGCCTTTGAGTCTGTCCTGCCCCCCGGCGATGATCACGCCGTGCACGCGGTTCATGTGCTTGACGATGTCCCCCCCGCTGATGCCCTGCGGCGCCTTCACCGCCGTCACCGCATAGGCGCGCTCCAGTTCCTTGGGAAAGAGCTCCAACCCCATGGCATGCACCGCGGCCCGGGTGCACATGGCCAGGACACGGTGTCTCTCCCAGGCCTCCTCCAGGCCCTCCTCGAGCAGCAAGTCGACGGCAGTGGACATGGCCTTGACCAGGCTGACGGGCGGGGTGTAGGGCGACTCCGGGTTGTCGGAATCATACTTCTTACGCGCCTTCAGGAAGCAGAAGTAGTACGCCGGCGACTCGGCCTTTTTCACCAGTTCCCACGCCTTGGGGCTTACCGCGGCCACCGCCAGGCCGGGCGGGGTCATTAGGGCCTTCTGGGAGCCGGTGACCAGGACGTCGACGTTCCAGGCGTCGGTGCGCAGCTCCAGGGCGCCCGCGCCGCTGATGGAATCGACCACCAGGATGGCCGGCGTGTCTTTGACCACCTCTCCAATGGCCGCGATGTCGTTGACCACGCCGGTGGAGGTTTCGCTGTGGGTCACGAACACCCCCTTGATGTCCGGCTTCTCCTCCAGGTAACGCGCTATGACCGCCGGGTCGGCCGCTTCATCCCAGGGGTAATCGTAGGACTCCACCTCCAGCTTGAAGACCTTGGCTATCTCGCCGAAGCGCTGGCCGAATTTGCCTCCCGCCGCCACCAGTACGCGATCGCCGGGGCTGAAGCAGTTGGAGACCGCGCCCTCCATGGCCCCGGTCCCCGAGGCCGCGAAGGTGAGCACATCGCCTTCGGTCAAGAGGACCTTCTTCATCCCCTCCACCATGCGCACGAACAGCTCGGTATAGGCCGGAGTGCGGTGGTGGATGATGGGCTCGGCCTGGACCAGGCTCACCTGGTGTGGGATGGGCGTTGGTCCTGGCGTCATCAGGTATTCCTTGCGTATCATCAAGTACCTCCCTCCAGGAACCCTGCCGTTTTCAGAGTAACCTTCACCGCAATCGTCCTTTTCCTGGTAATCAGTACCGGCTATACAACGGCCGCGGGACACTCCGGTCCCCGCAACCTTAAACTACCACAAATCCGTGACGATTTCTCCCCCGCGGTTGGCGTTTACTCCTGCGGGAGCCAGCTCATCATGGAGCGCAGCTCGCGCCCCACCGACTCGATGAGGTGCTCAGCGTCCCGGCGGCGCAGGGCGTTGTAGGCCGGGCGCCCCGCCTGGTTTTCCAGGATCCATTCGCCCGCGAACTTCCCGCTCACGATCTCCTCGAGGATGTTGCGCATCTCCTGGCGCGTCTCCTCCGTTATGATGCGTCGGCCACGCGTGAGGTCGCCGTACTCGGCCGTGTCGCTGATGGAGTAGCGCATGTACGAGATGCCCCTCTCGTAGATGAGGTCCACGATGAGCTTGAGTTCGTGCAGGCACTCGAAGTAGGCGATCTCCGGCTGGTATCCCGCTTCGACCAGGGTGTCGAAACCGGCACGGACGAGTTCGGTGACCCCCCCGCAGAGCACGCACTGCTCGCCGAAAAGGTCGGTCTCCGTCTCCTCCTCGAAGGTGGTCCTGATCACGCCGGCACGGGTAGCCCCCAGGCCCCTGGCGTAGGCGAGGCCGGTGGCCAGCGCATTCCCCGTGTAGTCCTGGTGCACGGCTACCAGCGAGGGCACGCCGCTCCCTTCCTCGTACATGCGCCGCACGATGTGTCCGGGACCCTTGGGGGCGACCATGATCACGTCGATGTCGGAAGGCGGGATGATCTGGTTGAAGTGGATGTTGAAGCCGTGGGCGAAGAAGAGGGCGTTCCCCTTCGCGAGGCCCGGCCTGACGCTGTTTTCGTAGACCTCCTTCTGGAACTGGTCCGGCACCAGCATGACCACGATGTCTCCCGCCGCGGCGGCCTCGGCCAGCCCCAGCACCTCGAAACCGGCCTCCTTCGCCTTGGCGACGTCGGGGTCCGCCTCGCGCAGGCCTACAACCACCTTGACGCCGGAATCCCTCAGGTTGAGGGCATGGGCGTGTCCCTGGCTGCCATATCCGATCACGGCCACCGTCTTCCCGTTCAGCAGGGAGAGGTCCGCGTCTTTCTCGTAATATATCTCCGCCATTTCCATCTCCTCCTTTGATGAAGCCTCGGGGTCAGGCCCGGCTTCAGGCCTGAGCCACACATACGACAATATCAACTCGTCCAGGCAAACCTCTTTGCTTCCTTATCTCCTGCTTCCCTGCATCTACCCGGGCCTGAAGACGGGCCTGACCCCTATTTCCCCCGTGGAAGGGCCACCTTGCCCGTCCGCACCAGCTCCTTGATACCGTATGGTTTGACCAGGTCCTCGAAGGCCGCCAGTTTCGAGGCGTTGCCGGTGACCTCCACGGTGATGCTCTCACGCGATACATCGACTATGTTTCCCCGGAATATGTCCACGATCTCGATGACCTCGGATCGGTTCTCCGGGTCGGCCTTGATCTTGGCCATGATCATCTCCCTCGCCACCGAACTCTCGGGGTCGAGGTCGACGATCTCGATGACGTTGATGAGCTTATGCAGCTGCTTGCGCACCTGCTCCAGGGAGTGCTCCTCCACGTCCACCACGATGGTCATGCGCGAGATGTCCGGCCTCTGGGTGGTCCCCACCGCCAGGCTCTCGATGTTGAACCCCCGGCGGGAGAAGAGCTCCGCCACCCTCGCCAGCACTCCGGGCTTGTTCTCGACCAGAACCGAAAGCGTGTGTTTCATTCTCCATACCCCCTAGAGGAACGGCTCTTCGGCCTTCTCGGGGTGGATCTTCTCCACCGGGTAGAGCATGTCTCCGATCATGTCGTAGAGGGGAGCGCCCGGTGCGACCATGGGATAGACGTTCTCCTCCGGGTCCACGCGGAAGTCGATGAGCACCGGGCAGTCGCTCTCGATGGCCTCCACGACGGCCGCCTCCACCAGGGCAGGATCGGTCACCCGGATCCCCTTGGCCCCAAAGGCCTCCGCCAGGGCCACGAAATCCGGGCTCTCCTCTTCTCGCTCCAGGCAGGAGCAGGAATAGGTGCGGTTGTAGAACAGCTGCTGCCACTGGCGGACCATGCCCAGGTAACCGTTGTTGAGGATTGCCACCTTCACCGGCGTGCCCTCGAGCACCGCCGTGGCCATCTCCTGCATGGTCATCATGAAGCTGCCGTCCCCGGCGATGTCGAAGACCATGTCTTTGGGCCGTCCCATCTGGGCGCCGATGGAAGCGGGAAAACCGAACCCCATTGTCCCCAATCCCCCCGAGGTGACGAAGCGCCGCGGCTTCTCCATGGGGTAGTACTGCGCCGCCCACATCTGGTTCTGGCCCACCTCGGTGCAGATGATGGCGTCGCCCCCGGTCACCTCGTGGATCTTCTCCACCACGTACTGGGGTTTGAGGCCAGTATTGCGGTCGTAGGTCAGGGGGTACTTCTTCTTCCAGTCGTCCACCAGGGCGTTCCATTCGCGCCGGTCCGGTGTTTGCACCTCGGAGCCCATCTCGGTGATGGCCGCCTCCAGTTCCTTCAGTATCTGTTTCGCGTCGCCCACGATGGGGATGTGGGCGCGCACGTTCTTGCTTATCTCGGCGGGGTCTATATCGATATGGACCACCGTCGCCTTGGGGGCGAATTCCGAGAGTTTGCCGGTGATGCGGTCGTCGAAACGGGCTCCTACGGCGATGATGAGGTCGGTATCGCAGATGGCGTAGTTGGCGCAGCGGGTGCCGTGCATGCCCAGCATGCCCAGGGAGAGGCGGTGGCTCTCCGGGAAGGCGCCCTTGCCCATGAGGGTGTGGGTCACGTAGATCTTGTTGGACGTGGCCAGTCTCTTAAGCTCCGCCGTGGCCCCGGCGGTTATGGCGCCACCGCCCACGTAGATGACCGGACTGTGCGACTCGAGCACGGCGCGGGCGGCCATCTTGATCTGCTTCTTGTGCCCCTTGTAAGTCGGTTTGTACCCGCGCAGTTCGGGATGCTCGCGGCGCCGGTAATCCAGCTCGCCGCGGGAGACGTCCACCGGGAGGTCGATGACCACCGGTCCAGGCCTCCCGGTGCGCGCGATATAGAAGGCCTCCTGCACCACGTCGGGGATGTCGGCCGGGTCCTTGACCAGGTAGTTGTGCTTGGCTATGGGCAGGGTGATGCCGGTGGTGTCCGCCTCCTGAAAAGCGTCAGTGCCGATGAGGTTGGTGGCCACCTGTCCGGTTATGGCCACCATGGGCACGGAGTCCATGTAGGCGTTGGCGATGCCGGTCACCAGGTTGGTGGCGCCGGGGCCGGACGTGGACATGCATACCCCCACGCGGCCGGTGACCCGGGCATAGCCGTCGGCGGCATGGGCCGCTCCCTGTTCGTGGCGGGTGAGCACCTTGCGTATCTTGCTGGCCGCAAGCTCATCGAATACCGGTAGCATAACGCCCCCGGGGATGCCGAAGAGTATCTCCACGCCCTCGTCCTCGAGGCTCTTGACCAGCGCCCTCGCTCCCGTGACTTTCACCCTCACCACCTTCTCTTCCTTACTGACATTCCTCCAGCCTCAGCCGTACCGCCCCCCGGCTGGCGCTGGAGACGCGCAGCGCGTACTCCGCCAGCGCGCCCTCCGTCACCTTGGGGGCGGGCCGCTCCCATCCTTCCGCCCGGCGGCGCATCTCCGCCTCGTCCACCTCGAGCTCGATGCGCCGGCCCGGGATATCCAGTTCTATGGTGTCCCCCTCCCGGACCAGGGCGATGGGGCCGCCCTGCGCCGCCTCGGGGGAGATATGCCCTACCGCCGCCCCGCGCGAGCCTCCCGAGAAGCGGCCGTCGGTGATCAGCGCCACCTCGCCTGACATCCCCATGCCGGCCAGGGTTGCGGTGGGGTTGAGCATCTCGCGCATGCCGGGGCCGCCCCGCGGCCCCTCGTAGCGCACCACTATGACGTCGCCCGCGTTTATACGCCCAGCCAGCATGGCCTCCACCGCTTCCTCCTCGCCGTCGAAGACGCGTGCCGGGCCGCGGTGTCGCAGCAGGTTGTCCGGCACCGCGGACTGCTTGACCACCGCCCCCTCGGGGGCCAGGTTGCCCGCGAGGATGGCAAGCCCACCCGTGGGCATGTAGGGGTCGTCAACCGGCCGCAGCACCTCGGGGTCGAGGGTGGCCCTGCCCGCGATGATGTCCCCGATGCGGTCCGCTCCCACGCAGGGGGCGTCCAGGTCGATCAGCCCTTTCCGGGACAGCTCCCCCATTACCGCCGGTATGCCCCCGGCCTCGTGGAGGTCCTGCATGTGATGGCGCCCCTCCCCCGCGGGACTGATGCGCGCCAGGTTTGGCGTGGCGTCGCATATCTCCTGCATGGTCTCCAGGTCCAGCTCCAGGCCCGCCTCATAGGCGATGGCCAGGAGGTGGAGGACGGTGTTGGAGGAGCCGCCGATGGCCATGTCCACCGCGAGGGCGTTGCGCAGGGAGGCGGGGGTGATGATATCCCGCGGCCTGCGCCCCAGGCGCAGCATCTCCATGACCGCCATGCCCGCCTGCTTGGCCAGGCGCAGCCGCGCGGCGTGCACGGCGGGGATGGTGCCGTTGCCGGGAAGGCCCATGCCGATGGCCTCGGTGAGGCAGTTCATGGAGTTGGCGGTGAAGAGTCCGGCGCAGCTGCCGCAGCCGGGGCAGCCCTCGTCCTCGAGCTCGGCCAGCTCCTCCGGCTCCATGCGGCCCGCCTCCACCGCGCCCTGGGCCTCCATGACGGTGATGAAGTCCACGTCGCGGCCGCGGTGCCTGCCCGCGAGCATGGGCCCGCCGCTCACCACCACCGCCGGTATGTTCACCCGCGCCGCCGCCATGAGCATGCCGGGGTCGATCTTGTCGCAGTTGGTCACCAGTACCAGGGCGTCGAAGGCCTGGGCCCGGGCCATCATCTCCACGCTGTCCGCTATGTTCTCGCGCGAGGGCAGCGAGTAATGCATGCCCGCATGGCCCATGGCGATGCCGTCGCAGATGCCGATGACCCCGAACTGCATGGGGGTGCCGCCCGCCATGTACACGCCAGCTTTCACCGCGTCCGCGACCTGCTGCAGGTGGGTATGGCCGGGTATGACCTCATTGGCGGCGCAGGCGATCCCCACCCAGGGTTGCGCGATCTCGTGGTCGGTATAGCCGATGCCCTTGAGCAGGGAGCGGTGAGGGGCCCTCGCCAGGCCTTTCTTAGCGGAATCACTGATAAGTTCCATATTTTTCCTCCGGTATGACAAAGCAAACGATCGAAACCGCAGTTATAGACTGTATTATTTAGATTATATGGGTAACCGTCAAGCGAAAGTGGCGAAAATATCCTGGTAGATAGGGTTCCCTCCGGCCACCTGCCCGGGGAACTACCAGGTCGGTAATCGCGCATATTCACCCTGATGGAACGATGACCATGTCCGGGTGTCGCCTATATATAAACCCCCGCCCGAGACCCCGGGGATGGTCGGAGCGCTTCCATCTGCGCTGCTACCAGCCCGGCGAGCAAGGTGCTCGGAGGAGCTTGCGACGACGACGAGCCTTGTCGCCGGGCCTATGAAGCACTAGTGGAGCGAGGACCTCATACCCCGGGTCTCGGGCCTACGGCGCGTAGCCCACGACGTCGTGCCCGCCGGTCCAGCCGTAGGAGTCGAAGTACATGGGGCGCTCGCAGACCACCGGCTGGGTGGAGGTGACCTTGGCGGAGATGCTGAGGCCCGGTCCGGCACCGTACCCCTCCAGCCCGTTAACGTAGACGCTGGCGCGGGTGCTGGCTGCCACGCTGAAGGGGCCCCTCACGATGGGATCGGCGCCCATGGTGTAGTAGGTTATGGTGACGTCGGCCGCCTTCGTGCCCGGGTTCTGGATGCAGATCCACTCCTCGAAGCCGTCCCCGGTGTAGCCTTCGGCGAAGAACCAGGTGTCCGCGCCGGCGGTGGCCCCGATGACGCAGTGCCCCCCGGTCCAGGCGTGCGCGCCCATGCCGGAGTAGTCGAAGTACATGGGGCGCTCGGCGAGGAAGGTCTCGGAGCAGGTGAGCCGCACCGAGACGTCCACGCCGGGACCCACCCCGGCGGGCGCTGGGGCGTTCACGTACACCGTCGTCCGCCCTTCCGCGGGAACGGTGTAGGAGGCGCTCACTGGGCCTCCCTGCTCCGGGCCCAGCTGGTAGGTGGCCTGGACCGTGATGTCCGAGCCGTTCGGGTTCTGGATGGTCAGGTACTCGTCGAAGCCCGCCCCGGTGTAGCCCTCGGCGAAGAAGTACTCCGTCGCCAGCTCGGGTGCTCCCATGACGCAGTGGCCGCCGTTCCATCCCGGGGCGCCGTAGCCGGTGTAGTTGAAGTACATGGGTCTCTCCGCCACCACCGGGACGGTGGACTCCAGCTTGAGGGAGGTCTCGTAGCCCTCGCCCAGGAGCGTATTCGCAAGGAAGGTCTCGCGGGAGTGGGCGGGGACGGTGAGACCGTCCCTCACTATCTCCCCGGTCTGGGTCTGGAAGCGGAAGGTGAGGCCGGCGTCGGTGCCCCCGGGGTTGAGCACGCAGATGTACTCGTCGAAGCCCGCCCCGGTGTAGCCCTCGGCGAAGTACCAGGTGTCCGAGGGAGCGGTGGCCCCCACCACGTCGTGGCCACCCGTCCAGCGCTCACCCGCGCCGGTGTAGTCGAAGTACATGGGACGCTCGGCCACGAAGGGCGATCCCGAGGTACACCTGATGGAGACCTCCCGGCCCTGGCCCACCGCGCTGTTAACGCTTATGGTAACGCGGGAGCGCGCGGGCACGCCGTAGTTCTCGTCCTGGGTGGTGCCGTCCTTGAACATGTAGGTCACGTCGATGTCCACGAAATCGTCACCGGGGTTGCCCAGGCACAGGTATTCTATGAAGTCCGTCCCGGTGTAGCCCTCTGCGAAATAGAAGGTATATTCCTCCACGGTGAAGCCGGAGGCAAGTCTCCCTTCCTGGCCGTCCTGGTTCTGGACCACCACGTCCCAGGCGCCGGGCACGGCGCCGGTGAGGTCGAGGTCGCAGGTGATCCTGGCGTCCGATGCCACGCTCACGCCCGTGGCCGTGATGTCCGGCTGGCCGCTCCTCTCCAGACGCACCTCGGGCGCTCCCCCCACGTCGCTGAACCAGGCGCCCGCGAGGTCGCTCACGTGCACCGTCGTATCCCCCGTACCGCTCGCGGGGGTGATGCTTCCGACCACCGGGGCGGGGTTGGAGACCCGCTGGGCGTAGATGTCGAAGTCCGTCCCCGAGCGGGCGTCCTCCCAGGCGATGATGGCCCCTCCCGTGCCGTCACCGGCTACCTGGGGGGTCACCTGGTCGTTCGCCGCCGTGCTCACGGGCAGGCCGCCCACCGTCCAACGCGGCGTGCCCGTGGAGTCGATCCTCTGGGTGTAGACGTCGTAAAAACTCGCCGAACGCATGTCATCCCAGGTAAAGATAGCCCCGCCGGAACCGTCCGCGGTAATCTGGGGGTTCTCCTGGTTATTCGCCGCGGTGGATACGCCTTCGCCATTGACCGTCCACTGCGGCACGCCCGCGGAGTTCACCCTCTGGGCATAGACGTCGGTGCTGGTCGCCGGGCGGGAATCCTCCCAGGCGATGACGGCCCCGCCGGAACCGTCCGCGGTGATCTGGGGATCATCCTGGTCGTTCGCGGCGGTACACACAGCCACGCCGTCCGCCGTCCACTGCGGCGTGCCGGAGCCGTTTAATCTCTGGGCGTAAATATCGTCGAAAAAGCCGGAGCGTTTGTCATACCAGGTGATGATGGCTCCGTCCGAGCCGTCCGTTGTTATCTGGGGAGATTGCTGAAAATCCGCCGCCGTGCTCACGGCCACGCCGTCCGCCGTCCACTGCGGCGTTCCGGATGAGTTTATCCTGCGGGCGTAGATGTCGACGTTCCCCGCGCGCTGGTCAGCCCAGGTGATGATGGCCCCGCCAGCGCCGTCCGGGATCAGCTGGGGGTCATTCTGCCCGTTCGCCGCCGTGCATAAGGCCACGCCGTCCGCCGTCCATTGCGGCGTGCCGGAGGAGTTTATCCTGCGGGCGTAGATGTCATAACCGCCCGAGCGTGGGTCTTGCCAGGTGATGATGGCCCCGCCGGATCCGTCCGAGGTGATCTGGGGGTTATACTGGTCACCCGTGGCGCTGCACAAAGCCACTCCGTCCGCCGTCCACTGTGGCGTGCCGGAGGAGTCGAGCCGCTGGGCGTAGATGTCGTAGTTGCCTAAGCGTCTATCCATCCAGGTGATGATGGCCCCGCCCGAGCCGTCCGAGGTCAGCTGGGGGTTATTCTGGGTGTCTGTCGCGGTGCATGCGGCTACGCCTCCCGGCGTCCACCGCGGCACGCCGGAGACGTTCACCTTACGGGCGTAGATATCTCCCCCGGCTCCCGAGCGCAGATCCTCCCAGACGATGATAGCCCCGCCCGAGCCGTCGGGGATCACCTGGGGAGATTCCTGGAAGTCCGCTGCCGTACATACGGCCACGCCATTGGCGGTCCATCTGACCCCGGCGAGGCACAGCGGTGTGGCCAGCAGCAAAACCAGCAGTACGACCGCTGAGACACTGCTGGACCGGCGGACTCTACGTGACACCCTCATCGTCTTCTCCTTTCAAAGGATAGACCCTTCCTATCGTCTTCCCCGCTGTGGATGGTCTGATAGGATCCGGTAGCGTCATCTGGTTACGGTTCTCCGGACAGTGAAACGTCTCGTGGGTACGATCAGTGGCTCAACCATCCATATTGCTCCCAATGCTCTCAGGGTTAGATTATACATCCGATCAACGTGTCTGTGAGCAACCTGTTTCCCGGCTGTAACCTGCCCGCCCGGTTGCCGCCGGATCAGATGCCTTCGCGAGGACCAGAGGGTGGTTCTCAGGACTGGAGCCTGGCGATGATGGCGTCGGCCATCTCCGAGGTGCCGGCCTCGCCCCCCAGGTCGTAGGTGACCGTCTTCTTCTCCGCGATCACCGCCGTGGTGGCGTCGTAGATGCGCCGCGCCGCCTCCTCCTCCCCGATGTGGTGCAGCATGAGCACGCCGGTGAGGATCTGGGCGGTGGGGTTGACCTTGTTCATGCCGGTGTACTTGGGGGCGCTGCCGTGCACCGGTTCGAAGACCTGTATCCCCTCGCCGATATTGGCGCTGGGTGCGACCCCCAGGCCTCCCACCAGGCCGGCGCAGAGGTCGGAGATGATGTCGCCGTAGAGGTTGGGGAGCACCAGCACGTCGTAGATGTGGGGTTTCTGCACCAGCTGCATGGCCATGTTGTCCACGATGCGGTCCTCGAACTCGATGTCCGGGTAGTCGGTGGCGACGTAGCGCGCTACCTCCAGGAAGAGCCCGTCGGTGAACTTGAGGATGTTGGCCTTGTGCACCGCCGTGACCTTGTGCCTGCCCTCCCTGCGGGCATACTCGAAGGCGAAGCGGCATATGCGCTCGGAGGCCCCGCGGGTGATGAGCTTGATGCTCTCCGCGGTGTCCGCGTCCACCTGCCTCTCGATGCCGGCGTATAGGTCCTCGGTGTTCTCCCTCACCACCACCAGGTCGATATCCCGGTACGGCGACTTGACCCCCTCGATGCTCCTGGCGGGGCGCAGGTTGGCGTAGAGGTCCAGTTCCTTGCGCAGCGCCACGTTGATGCTGCGGAAACCAGAGCCCACGGGGGTGGTTATGGGGCCTTTCATGGCCACCCTGTTGGCGCGGATGGAGTCCAGCACGTGGGTGGGGAGAGGGGTGCCGTACTTCTCCATCACGCCGGCGCCCGCGTCCTGCACGTCCCAGGCGATCTCCACCCCCGCCGCCTCGATGATCCTGCGGCAGGCCTCGACGATATCCGGCCCTATGCCGTCGCCGGGTATCAGGGTGACAGTTCTCATAGCTCGAATCCTCCATGTCTCTTGAGGTACTCGGTAAGCCCGCCCTCGGTGAGGATGTCCATCATCACCGCGGGCAGCGGGGTTATCGCCATCTCCGTGCCCCGGGTCAGGTTGGCGACCCTGCCGCTGGCCAGGTCCACCTCCAGCTCGTCGCCGGCCTCGATGCCGGAGGTGTCGCATTCCACCGCCGGCAGCCCCTTGTTGATGGCGTTGCGGAAGAAGATGCGCGCGAAGGAACGGGCCAGCACGGCGCTGACGCCGGCGTGCTTGATGACCAGGGGCGCTTGCTCCCGCGACGAGCCGCAGCCGAAATTCCCGCCGGCCACGATGAAGTCACCCGGCTGCACCCGGGTGCTGAAGTCCGGGTCCACGTCCTCCATGCAGTGGCAGGCCAGTTCGTCCATGTCCAGCGTCTTGAACTTGTATTTGCCGGAGATTATGTAATCGGTGTTAACGTCGTCGCCGAAGATGTGTGCCCTGCCCCTGAGTACCATACCCTCGTCCATGTGCTGCGTCCTCTTTCCCTTCACTACAACATGCGGCGTGGATCGGTTATCTTTCCGGCCACCGCGCTCGCCGCCACCGTTGCCGGGCTGGCCAGGTAGATGAAGGCCTCGGCATTGCCCATACGCCCCTTGAAGTTGCGGTTGGCGGTGGAGATCACCCTCTCGCCGTCCGAGGGCACACCGTTGTGGGTGCCCACGCAGGGCCCGCAGCCCGGCGTGACGAAGACCGCTCCCGCCTCGATGAGCTGCTTCACGATCCCCTTCTCCATGGCGTCCAGGAACACCCGGCAGGAGGCGGGCGCCACGATGAGGCGCACCTCCGGGCTCACCCTGCGCCCGGCCAGGATGCGCGCCGCCACCTCCAGGTCCTCCAGGCGTCCGTTGGTACAGGTGCCGATGACCGCCTCCTGGACGGGGGTGCCCTCCACCTCCTCCACCGGCCTCACGCTGTCCACGCGGTGGGGCTCGGCCACCTGCGGCACCAGGCCCGAGAGGTCGAACTCCTCGGTCTTCTCGTAGGCGGCGTCCTGGTCGGGTGCCGCGGGCGTGAAGGGGCGTGAGACGCGGCCGGACACCCACTCCATGGTCTTGGCGTCGGCCTCCATGAGACCCGCCTTGGCCCCCATCTCCACCGCCATGTTGGAGATGGTGAAGCGGGCCTCCACGCTCAGCGCGCTGATGACCTCGCCACCGTACTCCACCGCCAGGTAGGTGGCGCCGTCGGCGGTGAGCTGACCGGCGAGGAAGAGGGCCACGTCCTTGGAGTAGACCCCCTCCTGCAGCTGCCCATGCAGCTCCAGGCGCAGGGTGGGCGGGACCTTGAACCACAGTCTGCCGGTGAGCATGGCCGCGGCCAGGTCGGTGGAGCCCACCCCGGTCGAGAAGGCGTTGATGGCCCCGTAGGTGGTGGTATGGGAGTCGGCGCCGATGACGATGTCACCGGGCGCCACGTGCCCCCGCTCGGGCAGCAGGCAGTGGCAGACGCCGCACCCTATGTCGTAAATGCCGATTTCCTGCTCCGCCGCGAAGGCGCGCATCATGGCGTGCAGGTTGGAGACGCCCTCCAGGGGGCTGGGGGAGCTGTGGTCTATGACCAGGGCCACCCGCGCCGGGTCGTTCACTTTATCCCCGCCCAGTTCGCGGAAGGCCTTGATGGCCAGGGGGGAGGTGCCGTCCTGGCCCATCATGAAATCGACCTCGGCGACCACCAGTTCTCCTGCCCGCACCTCGCGGCCGCAGTGGCTGGAGAACACCTTCTCCGCAATGGTCATCCCCATCGCCGCTCTCCTCGTCAGTCCTGATCCTTTCGCAACGGCTATCATTATCAACCACAGAACGGTCTTCGTAAAGAGAACGTCTGACCTGGAAGAACGAGGCTGCTATAACGTTTGGGGGCCTGAAGATCCAACGCTGATTCCAGGTAATGGGTTCAAGTCGCGTGGTTTCAGCTTGACCTCCGCATCAAGAAGACTCCTGGGGCATGAAACTCGAGACGCTGACCCCACCCTACGGGGAAAAGGCGGGGCGGGAAGACCCCCGTCCGAGAACCGGGGGTCGGTCCGGGCGAAGCATCTGCGCTGCCACCCGCCCTGCAAACCACCAGGCCGGCCATGGACCAGGATCCGTGCATAGTGATGATGACAGGGGTTGAATCGCGGCGGGTGTCGCCTATACAAGAAACCCATCCGAGAACAGTGGATCGGTCCGAGCTGGGCATCTGCGCTACCACCTGCCCGAGAACTGCCAGGTCGGTCTCCGTGAGGCTTTGCGGGCGGGACCGTTACCTGGAGGCTCGGGCTGGTCCAGCAAAAGGGGCGAGGACCGTTACCCTCGGTTCTCGGATAATGATAAAATATGCTGGATGTTCAAGGCCATCACGGGCGGCAAGCCCGCTGGAATCGCAGAACCGTTCGAAGGAGGATGTCATGGCAGCAGATTCGCAGAAAGCCAAGCTCGTGGTTATCGGAGCCGGACCCGGCGGCTACGTGGCCGCCATCAGGGCTGCCCAGCTGGGGAGCGGCGTGGTGCTGGTGGAGAAGAACCTCCTGGGGGGTACCTGCCTCAACTGGGGATGCATACCGACGAAAGCCCTCCTCGCCTGCGCCGAGGCACTGGAGACCATAAAAGAGGCGGAGGAGTACGGCATCAAGGTCTCGGACCCGGTGCCCGACCTCAAAGCCATGGTGGAGCGCAAGGAGAAGATCAGCGCGCAGCTGCGTAACGGCATCGCACAACTGCTCAAGGCGAACAAGGTGGAGTACATCCAGGGGACCGCGAGCCTGGAGTCGCCGACCCGGGTGAAGGTGGAGACGGAGGAGGGGGAGAAGGTCATCGAGACGGAGAAGGTCATCCTGGCTACCGGCTCTGAGCCCGCCCGGCTGCCCACCTTCGACTTCGACCAGCCGGCCATCCTCACCTCCACCGAGGGACTGGAGCTGACCGAGATCCCCAAGACCATGATCATCGTGGGCAGCGGCGTAGTGGGGTCGGAGTTCGCCACCATCTACAACGCCCTTGGCACCAAGGTCACCATGGTGGAGCTCATGGCGCGTATCCTTCCCACCGAGGACGACCGCGTCTCCCAGCAGATGAAGCGGATCCTGAACAAGAAGGGCATCGAGATACTCACCGAGACCACCATCGACGAGATGGTAGAGTACCGCCCGGACGGCGTGAAGGCCAAGCTCTCCACGGGTGATGTGCTGGAGGCGGACAAGCTCCTGGTGTCCATAGGGAGGTCGCTCAACTCGGCCGGCCTCGGCCTGGACGGGGTGGGCGTGGAGCTGGGCAAGCGCGGCGAGATCGTGGTCAACGAGCGCATGGAGACCAGCGCGCCGGGCGTGTACGCCATCGGCGATGTGGTAGGAGGCATCCTCCTGGCCCACGTGGCCTCCTTCGAGGGCATATGCGCCGCGGAGAACGCCATGGGCATGGACTCGGTCATGAACTACAACGTCGTCCCCGCCTGCATCTTCACGGAGCCGGAGATCGCCAGCGTCGGCCTTACCCCGGCCAAGGCGGAAGAGCAGGGCATCGAGACCCGCATCGGCCGCTTCATGTTCGGCGGCCTGGGCAAGGCCCTGGCCATGGGCAAGGGACAGGGCTTCATCCAGTTGGTGGTGGACGCGTCCTCCGATAAGATCATCGGCTGCCAGATCATGAGCGCCCACGCCTCCGACCTCATCCACGAGCTGGCCCTGGCCATCCAGATGGGCATCACCGCCAGCCAGATCGGGAGCACGGTGCACGCCCACCCCAGCCTGGCGGAAGCGGTGATGGAGGCGGCGGAGGCGGCCCACGACCGCGCCATCCACGCCGCCCCGGCTCGCAAGTAGCGCCCTGTGGCGCGTGCCGGGCGGTTGCGATATTATGTCATAGTCGTAAACGAGCTACGTGGAGGTGAAAGTAGATGTACCCTGATGACCTCAAGTATCACGCGGAGCACTGCTGGGCCAGGATCGACGGCAACATGGCCACCCTGGGGATAACCTATTACGCCCAGGACCAGTTGGGGGAGATCGTCTTTCTCGAGCTCCCCGAGAAGGGGACGGAAGTAGGGGCGGGCAAACCCTATGCCGAGATCGAGTCCGTGAAGTCGGTGTCCGACGTTTACAGCCCGGTTAACGGGGCCATCGTCGAGACCAATCAGGAAGTGGTCGAGGCCCCCGAGATCATAAACGAGGACTGCTACGAGGCGGGTTGGATGGTCAAGGTGGAGCTGGCGGAAGACTCCGGCGTTGACGACCTCATGGATGCCGCCGCTTACGAGAAGCTGGTATCCGAGTCCTGAGAAAAGACTGGACAGGTACGAAGAGGCGGGGACCTCTGGCCCCGCCTCTTTTTTATTTTATTCCCCCGGCGCCTGTCCTCCCGGGGCATGTGAAGGGGCGGGGGAACGCTCCCCCGCCCGCCGTGGACCACGGTCGCTCAAACGCCTCAGGCGCTGCTGCCGCTCTCCTCCGGCTGCGGGAGGTCCTGCATGAGCTGCTCCAGCTCCTCCAGCATCTGCTCGAGCTCCTCCGGGCTCATGTCCATGAGCTCTTCGAGGTCCATGCCCTCGGGCAGGTACTGCTCAAGGTCCTCGAGGTTGAAGTCCTCGAGGTTGAAGTCCTCCAGGTCCTCCATATCCAGGTCCTCGAAGTCCTCCAGGTCCATATCCTCGAAGTCGTCCATGTCGAAGTCCATGTCGCTCCCCATGGTCGTGCCCATGGGGTTCTCGGTGAGATACCAGCGGCCGCCGTCCTTGACCATGTTGAACTCCAGGGGGTCATCGGCGAGGTCGACCTCCTCCTCCATGCCGAACACGGTCATACTCGCGGTCCCGGCGGTGGTCACCACCGTCGCCTCGTCGCCCTGCTGCGAGGACACCTCCAGCTCGACGTCCTCGAACCTCACCTCCATCATCTCGAAAGCCATCTGGGTGAATTCCCTGACGTCCTCCTCGGTGAGCCCCAGTTCCTCCAAGAAGGGGTTGTTCTGCATCTCTTCGATGAAAAAATCCTCCTGGAAACAGGCCATGTAGGCGTCTATATCGCCCTGCTCCAGGGAGTCCATGTACTTCTGCGCCAGGGCCAGGGGGTCCCCGGTCCCTCCTCCGCTGCCGTCCCTCCACACGGCCAGCCACAGCACCAGGACCACGATGCCCGCGGCCACCAGGACTCCGCCGCAGATCCCCACGATGAGGGCGGCCTTGTTCTTCTTCGGGGCAGGCCCGGCCGCGTATGCCGGCTGCACCACGGCGCCCTCCACCCCGGCGGCGGGAGGCACGGGCGGTACCGGCGGCGCGCCCTCCACGGGCGGCGCGGGCTCCGCCGGTCCCGGCGGCGTGGCCGCTGCAGCGGCCGCGGATGCGTCTACGGCGGCACCGCAACCGGTGCAGAACGCCGCGCCCTCCTTCAGTGGCTTGCCGCAGTTCGCGCAGGTCTTTTCCGCTTCGTTATCCATGGCATACCTCCGGTCCTTCTTCTCGGTCGGCCTCTATGCCTCCCTTTCCAGGCGGTCGCGGAGCATTCCGTTTACCGCCTGGGGATTGGCGCGGCCCCTGGTCTTGCGCATCACCTGTCCCACCAGGAATCCGAGGGCCTTCTCCTTGCCCCTGCGAAAGTCTTCGACGCTGGCTGGGTTTTCCCTTATCGCCTCCTCTATGTGTCTGGCCAGCTCCTCCTCGTCGCTGATCTGGGTGATGCCCCTCTCCCGTACGATGGCCTCCGCGTCCCTGCCGCTCTGCAGCATCTCCTCGAAGACCGACTTGGCTATCTTGCCGCTAATGACACCCTTGCCGATGAGGGCCAGCATCGCCGCCAGTTGGGCGGGTGACACCCGCACCTCATCGATCTCCATGTTTTGAGCGTTGAGGTGGGCGGAAAGTTCCCCCATCATCCAGTTGCTGGCTGCCTTGGGGTCCGCCCCGGCACGCACCGTGTCCTCGAAGTAATCGCCCAGGGCCTTTGAGGAGGTCAGCAGGGACGCGTCGTGCTCTGGCAGGCCGAGGTCCTCGCGGAAACGCCGCCTCCGCTGTGCCGGTAGCTCGGGGAGAGCGCTCTCCACTTCGCCCACGAAAGCCCGGTCCAGCTCCAGCGGCACCAGGTCCGGCTCGGGGAAGTAACGGTAGTCGAAGGCGTACTCCTTGGTGCGCAGGGGCGTGGTCACGCCAGCGTCCGCGTCCCAGTGCCGTGTCTCCTGCACCACCTCGCCGCCCTGCGCGAGCACGCCCTCCTGGCGGCCTATCTCGTAGTCCAGGGCTCGGTACAGGGCCCGGAAGGAGTTCATGTTCTTCACCTCCGCCTTCACCCCGAATCCGTCCGAGCCGCGTGCGCGAAGGGAGATGTTGGCGTCGCAGCGCAGGCTCCCCTCCTCCATCCTGCAATCGGATATCTCCAGGTGCTCCATGATGCTCTTCAGCTCCTGCAGGAAGGCGCGGGCCTGCTCGGGGGTGCGGATATCGGGCTCACTGACGATCTCCAGCAGCGGGACCCCGGCGCGGTTGAAATCCTCGAGGCTGTATTCCGAGCCGTGGATCCTGCCGCTCTCACCGACATGCACGGTCTTGCCGGTATCCTCCTCCAGGTGCACGCGGGTGATGCCCACACGCACCGTCCCGTCCTCCATCTCCAGGTCGAGGTGGCCCCCGACCCCCAGCGGGAGGTCGTACTGGGATATCTGGAAGTTCTTGGGCATGTCGGGATAGAAATAGTTCTTGCGGTGGAAGATGCTGCGGGTGGCGATCTCGCAATGCAGCGCCAGGGCCAGGCGGGTGGCCAGCTCCACCGCCCTGCGGTTGAGCACCGGAAGCACCCCCGGCAAGCCCAGGCAGACCGGGCAGGTGCGGGAATTGGGCTCGCCCCCGAAGGAGGCGTCGCAGGCGCAGAACATCTTGGAGAGGGTCTTGAGCTCCGCGTGGATCTCCAGGCCTATAACCGCCTCGTATGCGCTCACGGCCCCACCCCCCTATCCGCCCCCGGCCGCTCCCGGAAATCGAGAGCTTCCTCCATGGCCCGGGCAGCGCGCAGGACGGTGGCTTCGCCCAGCACCCTGCCCATGATCTGCAGGCCCAGGGGGAGGCCGTCTTCCAGACCACAGGGGATGCTGATGGCCGGGATGCCGGCCAGGTTCACCGGGATGGTGCACACGTCCGAGAGATACATGGCCAGGGGGTCGTCCACCTTTTCGCCCAGGCCGAAGGCCGGGGTGGGCGATGTCGGGCTGACCAGGACATCGAACCGCGAATACGCGGCCTGGAAGTCCCTGACGATGAGCGTCCGCACCTTCTGGGCCTGGCCGTAATAGGCGTCGTAGTAGCCAGCCGAGAGGGCGTAGGTGCCCAGCATGATGCGCCTCTTCACCTCGGGCCCGAAGCCGGCGGCACGGGTGCGGCCGTACATCTCCATCATGTCGCCGCCCTCGACGCGCAGCCCGTAGCGGACGCCGTCGAAGCGGGCCAGGTTGGAGCTGGCCTCGGCCGGGGCGATGATATAGTAGGCGGAGAGGGCGTAGTCCAGGTTGGGCAGGGTGGCCTCCTCAACCTCTGCGCCCATCTCACCGAAGAGTCCGAGACATCTCTCCACCGCCGCCCTCACCCCCGGCGTCAGCCCTTCCTGCATGAGTTCCCTGGGGACGCCGACCTTGAGCCCCTTTATGTCCCCCTCCATCTCCGCGAGATAATCGGGTACGGGGGCGGCCAGAGAGGTGGAGTCCAGCGGGTCGTGGCCGGCCAGCTGCGAGAGGAGCAGGGCGCAGTCCCTGACGTCACGGGTTATCGGCCCCACCTGGTCCAGGGAGGAGGCGAAGGCGACCAGCCCGTAGCGGGAGACCAGGCCATAGGTGGGCTTCATCCCCACCAGGCCGCAGAAGGACGCGGGCTGGCGGATTGAGCCCCCGGTGTCCGAGCCCAGGGCCCAGACGGCCTCCCCCGCCGCCACCGCCGCGGCCGAGCCGCCGCTGGAGCCGCCGGGTACCCTGTCCAGGTCCCACGGGTTTCGGGTGGGCCCAAAGGCCGAGTTCTCGGTGGAGGAGCCCATGGCGAACTCGTCCATGTTGGCCTTGCCCACCATGACCATGCCCTCGGCATATAGCCTGCCGAGCACGGTGGCGTCGTATACGGGCACGTAGCCCTCGAGTATGCGCGAGCCGCAGGTCGTAGTCACACCCCGGGTGCAGAAGACGTCTTTCACCGCCATGGGGACGCCGGCTACGGCGCCCGTCCGGCCGCTTCCGTCGACGGCTTCCGCCGCCGCTCGTGCCTCCCGCGGCGTGAGGGTGATATAGGACCTCACCCTCTCCTCCACCTGCTCCAACCGGCCGAGCACGGATTCCAGGACCTCGGCGGCCTTGACCTCTCCCGCGGCGATCATCTCGCGCAGTTGCCATGCCTTCATGTCGTAGTACGGTTCCAACTCCTCCTGCTCCTTTATCTCCTCGTGGACTTGAACACGATGGGACCGCGCAAAGCCCACAGCAGCATCAACAGCCCCAACAGATAGCCGAGATATACGGCGCTCGTGGCGTAGCTGGTCGCCGCGCTTGGAACGTTCCTGGCCGCGCCGGCCACGAAGAGCACGGCCATGGCGGCTATCATCATCAGCGTCCTGCTCTTCTCCTTATCGCGGCCCTCGCGCCGCAGGGTTAGGTAGAGTATCACCGCGTAGACCAGCGAGAGTATGCCGTAGAACCAACCCACGGCCATGACGCACATGGCGGCCGGGTTCCAGGTGCGCATGACCCAGATATCCGCGTTTGACTCGAACATGCTCTGCCAGTTCACCATGATCACCGCCATGCCGAACTGGAGCGGGACCGACCAGAAGAGGACCGTGTAATCCGCCCGGGCGCTGAAGGAGCGGGCAAAGAGAAAGAGCAGGAAGGTAACGACCAGAAAGAGGATGCGCGCGACGGCCGTAAAGGAGAGGCTCACCGTCGCATCCCCTATCCACATGCCCGCCGCGGCGAACATGGCCGTCGCGGCGCTGAAGACGAGCCACACCAGCAGGAGCCGCGCCGGCTCGTCATAGTCATGGCCAGCTTCCCATATCCAGATGGCGATGCCCAGGAGCACCAGGGACGTGGCCAGCGCAAGGTAGGGACTCAATCCCGCCTCCTCCACCTCCTCACAGGATCTTCGGCACCACGAAATAGCCGCCCTCGGCGCGCGGAGCGGCGGAGAGCGCTTCCTCCTGGGTGAGGCAGGGGCGCACCACGTCATCGCGCATGACGTTCTTGAGCGGGATGGGATGGGAGGTGGGCTCCACCTCCCCGGTGTCCAGGGACCTTATCTTCTCCGCGTGCTCGAGCACCTGCCCCAGTTGCCGGGTGAACCTCTGCTTCTCCTCTTCCGAGAGGTCCAGCCGGGCCAGCCAGGCCACGTACTCCACGTCCTTGCTCTCGATCATCTCTCTCCTTTCACCGCCCCTCGGGCCCGCCCTTGCAGCATGGTTTCAAGCTCGCTCTCACCAATGATATTAACACCCAGCTCGCGGGCTTTGTCGTATTTGCTCCCCGGGTCGGAACCCGCGACCACGTAATCGGTCTTGCGGCTCACGCTGGAGGACACCCGCCCCCCCATCTCCTCGATGGCCCGGCGCGCCTCCTCCCTGGTCATGGACTCCAGGGTGCCGGTGAGAACGAACGTCTGGCCTTCGAGGGGGCGCGGGCCCTCGCGCACCTCCTCCGCCATGTTCACCCCCGCCTCCTTGAGTCTCTGGATGAGACGCAGGTTGCGGGGCTCTGCGAAAAAGGCCGTGACGCTGGCGGCGATGGTCGGGCCGACCTCGGCGATCTCCCGCAGCTCCTCCTCGCCGGCGGCCAGGAGCGCGTCCATGGCGCGGTAGCGCCCTGCCAGCACCTCCGCCACGTGGGAACCGACATGGCGGATGCCCAGGGCGAAGAGCAGTCTCGACAGCGGCCGCCCCTTGCTGGCGGCGATGGACTGCATCATGTTGGCCACCGCCTTGTCCTTGAAACCGGTGAGGGCGTAGAGCTGCTCCTCGCCGAGATAGTAGATGTCCTCGACGTTGCGCACGTACCCCTTCTCCATCAGCTCCGCGATGGTCGCGGGGCCGAGGCCCTCGATGTCCATGGCGCCGCGCGAGCCGAAATGCAGTACGCTCTCGAAGAGGCGGGCGGGGCAATCCACGTTGATACACCTCGCCACCGCCTCGCCCTCGGGCCGGTAGACCCGCCCCCCGCAGGCGGGACACTGCGCGGGCATGATGAAATCCCTCTCGGTGCCGTCCCTCAGCTCGGTGATGGGTTTTATCACCTCGGGGATGACATCCCCGGCCTTGTGCACCAGTACCGTATCGCCGATCATGATGCCCTTACGCCTGACTTCGTCCTCGTTGTGCAGGGTCGCGCGGGAGACGGTGGACCCCCCCACGAATACGGGTTCCAGGACCGCCGTCGGGGTGAGGGCGCCGGTGCGCCCCACGTTGATCTCGATGTCCAGGAGGCGGGTGGTCTTCTCCTCGGCGGGGAACTTGTAGGCCACCGCCCAGCGCGGCGCCTTGCTGGTGGCGCCGAGACGTTCGCGCAGGTCCAGGCGGTTCACCTTGATAACGGCCCCGTCCACCTCGTAGGGCAGCTCATCGCGTTTCTCCATCCATTCGCGGCAGAAGCCCTCGATCTCCGCGGCGTTCGCGGCGGTCCTCCACTGCTCACTGACGTGAAAACCCCAGGCCGCGATCTGCTCGAGCACCTCGCGGTGCGTGGACAGTCTCTTCCCCTCCATGTAACCGATCTCGTAGCAGATAAGGTCGAGGTTGCGCGACGCGGTCACGTGGGGATCGAGCTGGCGCAGCGACCCCGCCGCCGCGTTGCGGGGATTGGCGAAGGCGGGTTGCCCCAGTTCGTCGCGCTGGCGGTTGAGCTCTCGGAAGGACTCCTTGGGCATGAAGACCTCGCCCCTTATCTCCAGGTAGGGCACGGATCTCTCGTGCAGGAGGCGCAGGGGTAGGGCCTTTACGGTCTTGAGGTTCGCGGTGACGTCCTCGCCGGTGATCCCGTCCCCCCGGGTGGCGCCGCGCACAAGCACTCCGTCCTCGTAGGTCAGGGCGATGCCGGCACCGTCGATCTTGAGTTCACAGACGTAATCCGTCTCCCCTACCGCGTTCTCCACCCGGCGGATGAAGCCGGCCAGCTCGTCCGGGTCGAAGACGTTGTCGAGGCTCATCATGCGCGCCCGGTGTGGCACGGGCTGGAAGGCTTCCCCCGGTGGCGCCCCCACCCTCCTGGTCGGGGAATCCGCCGTCACCAGCTCGGGGAACTCCTCCTCGATGCGCATGAGTTCGCGCATCATGGTGTCGTATTCCTCGTCCGAGACCACGGGGTCATCGAGGACGTAATAGCGGTACGCGTGATAGTTAAGCTCCTCGCGCAGGTTCTCCGCTGCCGCGCGCGCCTCTTCCACATCCATGAGCGTGCTCTCCCGCGGGACCGTCGGGTGGCGCCACCGTCTGCGGACGCCGTTTTCCTCCTGTAATATATCAGACCGCGTTGAGGCAGTGTACCACACCCACGTTCTATGGAATGCACCGCTGAAGTGGCAGCGCCGCGACGGTGCCTTGCATGGATTAGTCCAAGCATGATGCGCCCACTAAGCTGTTCTCAGGTAATGTGAAGTGGGGTCAGGATAAATCCTGACCCCATTGTCCCAGGCCTGGCACGGGTACGTCCGGAGTCCAGTGCTAGAGCCGGGCATTTGTATTAATATAAGATAATCGCTGGAGCGGGGCAGCTGTCTTCATACCACGGGCAAGGTGATCATTTGCGGCACGAGATCATTCGCGAGATCGCCCTGGCGGTCACCGCGGCGGGCGGCGCGGACAACATCGTCCGCGCCTTGGTCGAGGCTACATCCCGGGGCATGGGCGCCAAGGGCTGCTCGCTGCACACCCTCAGCGGAGACGGCAGGGTCCTGCTGCCCCGCTTCAGCTGCGGCATAGACGAGAGCTGGGTGCGCCAGGGGCAGATACTGGCTGACGCGTCACTGCACCATGTACTCAAGGGAACTCCGCTCTTCGTCCTGAATGCGGCCAGCGATCCGCGCCTGAACCACAGGGAAGAGCTGCGGAGGGAGGGGGTCGTCTCCATCGTTTTCCTCCCCTTCGGCGAACCGAGACAGGTCAGGGGCATCATGTGTCTCTTCTTCGCCGAGGCCATGAGTTTTGACCGTGAGGACCTGGAGTTCCTCGAGTCCATAGCCGAGCTGAGTGGGAGTATCCTGCAGAGCGCGGAGACACGCGACCGGCTGGAGAGCGATGCCGACCAAGCCCGCCGCGACCTGGCCCGCATCCACGACGAGCGCCGCAATTTCCTCAGCTTCCTGTCCATGGTCGCCCACGACCTCAAGTCGCCCCTGGTGGCTGTGGAGGGTTACCTCAAGCTGCTTCTGCGCAAGGGCGCCGACTGCCTGGACGAGCGTATGGTCAAGGGCATCCACCGCAGCATCGAGCGCATGGACGGGATGATGGAACTCATCAGCGACCTCCTGGAGTTATCGCGCCTGGAGAGCGGCCAGGTGATCAAGGAACTCAAGCCCGTCTCCTGGGAGGAAGTGCTGAGCGCGGCCGTGGAGATGGCGCACGAACTCGCCTCGCCCAAGAGCATCACCGTGAACACGGAGATCCACCGGCCCCTGCCGGAGGTGTTCGCCTCCGACATCCGCCTGCAGCAGCTCATCCTCAACCTGGTCTCCAACTCGGTGCGCCATACCCCGCGCGGCGGCAGGATCACCATCCGCGCGCGGCGGCAGGATGACACGGTGACCGTCGCCGTGGAGGATGACGGATCGGGGGTCGCGCCCGAGCACCTCCCCCACGTCTTCGAGGAGTTCTACAGGGGCGATCTTGAATCACCCGAGGGGACGGGCCTGGGCCTGTCCATCTGCAAACGCATCGTCGCCATGCACCACGGCGACATCTTCCTCGAGAGCCCGGTGCCTTCCACGGGAAAAGGGACGCGGGTCTCGTTCACCATCCCCGTTGGGGTGACCTGCCTGCTCGAGGAGCGCTGGATGCTGGACGGAGATAGCACCGTGCGTTTCAGCACGGCGGTCGAGGAGAGGAAAGCCGGTAGCGGAGCACTGGAGGTAGACCATGGGTAGAAAGATACTGCTCGCCGACGACGATCCCGATGTGATAGAGGTACTCTCCATGCTCTTGGAGGACGAGGGGTATGAGACGGTGACGGCAAGGGACGGCGGCGAAGCACTGGAGAAGCTGCGCAGCGAAGGGCCGGACCTGGTCATCCTCGACCTGCTCATGCCGAATGTGGACGGTTTTGAGTTCTTTACGGCGCTTCGCGATCCGGCCTACGAGCCATGGGCGAATACTCCGGTCATCGTCCTCACCTCGGTACGGGAGGAAGTCAGCAGGCGCCGGTACGAGCTGGAGACGGGCAAGGCCATGGGCTACTCCGCCTACCTGGAGAAACCGGCTGAGCCGGATCTCCTGCTCGACACGGTGGCGTCGCTGCTCGCGTGAGAGAACGTCGACCCTGGAAGAACGCGGTTGCTATAACGTTTGGGGGTCTAAAGATCCAGCGCTGATCTTATGTAATGGGAAACGGGGCCAGTATAAATGCTGGCCCGCACCCTACGGGGAAAAGGCGGGGCGTGGCGTGAAGACCGGCGGATAGAAGATCGAGGCGTAAGTCTTATGTGATGAGAAACGATTTACGCGATGCATACTGTCGGGCGATTCAGGTATTTTCGAGTTCGATATCGCCACGGACGCCAAGGTGGTCGCCGATGATTACCAGGCAAGCGGTCACCCCGGCGATGGAAGCGACGGAGGCCAGTGCCTCCTCGATATGGCCGGCGTCCTTGGCGCGGTTGCCCAGGGCACTGGCGGCCGCGTCCGCCAGTGCCGCGTCCTCCGCCACCACCAGGGCCGAGTCGGCGCCCCCGGCGCTGTAGGACGGCCCCACCGTGGCGGACGAGGTGCAGATCCCCACTCCCCCGGGTGGTGTAGGCGACATCCTTATGGAGAGGCGGCCGCTCAGGGGCGATTCCCCCGCGAAGACGCCGATGCTCCGCTCCCGCGCCGAGCGCAGGTGGATGTCCCCGCCGTTCTCCACGATCACCTCGGTGGAGAAAACCGAGAGGTCCTCCGCCACCAGGTCGGCCAGGGCCCCCGCCACCGCCGCCATGGGCCCCACCCCCACCTTCGTGGCCGCCTCCGCCATAGCCCTCACCACCGGGGACGAACCGGGTGGCACCTCGTAGGGCCTGAAAGAGGTGCGAAAACGCGGCTGGCGCGCGATGAACTCCTCGAGGTCGCCGCGGTGCCTGAGCAGCGAAGAGCGCGCCTCGGCGGCGAGGTCGCGCTCGGCGAATATGAAGAGGTCGCTCTCCTTCACCACTACCCGGAAGGAAACAAGGCCTTCCGCACGCATGTTGTCGCGATAGAAACGGTGCAGGTAGCCCCCCATGAGCCGGGAGGGATCAGAACCCCGTCGATGCGGGGTAAGCCTGCAGGCCCAGGAGCATCCAGGAGATAAAGGCAACGTAGAGGATGATCCCCAGGGAGAAGAAGCACGCCTGCGCCAGGGTGAAGGCATAGGCGGCGTTAAAGGCCGGCTTGGCCTTCTTCACCTCTACCTGCCCGGCCTCCTCTCCGTCCTCGCCCTCTTCCCCTTCGGACACCGGCGCGGGGGACTTTTCCTTCACCTTGGCCGGCGCCTTCTCGGACTCCAGCTCGGGCGGGCTGATCAGGTTGGTCATCCCGATGATCGCGGAGATGGCCAGGGTTATCCAGGACGCGAACAGGAGGTAGCGCGTCCACTGGTTCGTATCGAACTGGTAGTTCAGGCCCCAGACGCTCGAGACGAGGGCTATCACCGTCAACGGGATGAGGATGACGGCCAGCGCCGTGAGCCACCGGGATGCAACGTTCAGCTTCTCTTCCATGCAATACCACCTTTCCTCTCCGGCCGCGCCGGCTCCTTAACCTTCACGACTCTCCCTGTCCTCCTCCCCCGACCGCTTCCTGGTCACCACCACCACGGTGACGATGGCGGCGATTATCACCAGCCAGATGGCGGCGATGATAACGATGAGGCGGAGGCTGCTGCCCCCTCCGTCCCCGACGTCGTCACCCTCCTGCGCCAGGGCCGGAGCGAGATTTCCCAATAACAATAGCACGGCCACGGCGAACACCAAAAGAGGTACGGCTCTTCTCATATCTCCCCCTGTCGTCGCACTCCGCCCGCCTGCCCAGGCGGGCCGCCTTCACCGTATTTCCTAAAGCAGGCTCACCACCAGCAGCGCTACCAGCACTATGGCGATGGCCAGCGCCCCCAGGGCGACATCGCGGTTCAGCCTTCTGGCCGCGTCGGGCAGCACGGCCCGCGTCTGCTTGCGCATGCTCCTCCAGTCCCTCTTCACCCTGACCCCAGCCTGCTTTTTCACCTTGGCGTAACGCCAGCCACCTTCGGCGAGGAACACCTCGAACCTCCTCGCGGCCCGGGTATACCAGTAGTCCACGCGAGTCTCCTTGGGCGGCTTGACGGACAGCCAGGACCAGAACCTCCTCGCGGCCCGGGTATACCAGTACTCCACCCTCGTCTCCCTCGGCAGCTTCGCGGCGCGGGGATCGAACTTGAAGAGCTTCAGCTCGAAGAGATCGGAGGAGGCGGCGTAGATGAGCACCGCGATCCCGGCCAGCGCGGCGACCATCACTGCATAAAAGTCCCTGGTGAGGCCGCCATCCGCGGCCATCACCACCCTTGCTCCCAGTACATGGAACAAGTTCATTTCCTCCATGCTCTCCCGATGCGTCCTCTTCGTCGCATTGCCATTCCCTGCTCTTTCACCCCCGTAAACGCCCGCTCATGCGCGGTGATGTCAAAGCAGCCTCATGATAAGAAAGACGGTGAGCGACACCGCGAGGACGAGGGCCCCCACCGCGATATCGCCCTGGTACTCCCTGACCCTCGGCAGCAGTTTCTCCCTCGCTTCGCCGGCCAGGGCGAGCGTGCCGTCTCTTATCCTCACGTAGGGCCGTTCCGTGATGGCGGGCACGATCACGTCCCTGACGCCGTGTACCGTCCCGGACGCGCCGCGCTTGAGCACGCCTATAACCCACGCCTTGACGGGAGCATATGTCCTCTGTCCCGCGAAGAGCATGGCCAGGGAGCCCTTCGCGCCCCGCACGTACCAGTAATCGACGCCCAGCCAGCGCGGCAGCCGCACCTGAAAGAGGTCCGGGCCCCGCCGTTTTCTTCCGAAAAGGTCCGGCCATGCCCCCAGGGCGAACACGGTGACCCCGATGGCCAGGGGGACGAATATCTCCTTGAGGTTTTCCCAGACGAAGATAGGGACCTCCGATACGTGGGCGGCCATGTGGGCATCGAACCCCGGCACCGTCTGCACCGTGGGCCCCACGAGCCTGGCCAGGATCACGCCCGGAAAGAGGCCGTTGAACAACACCCCCGCCGCCAGCAGCCCCGTGCCGGCCAGCATCCAGGCCGGCGCCTCCTCGACGTGCCCGAGATGGTGGGCATGCTCCGGGTCGGGGCGTCGGAAGAAGGTGTAGTAGGTCATCTTGGTGATATAGGCGATGGTCCCGCCACTGGTGATGATGAACATGATCTCCGCGGCCTTGACCCAACCCGCCGTGGCCAGCCCGGCGTGCAGCGCCACCTCATGCGACTCCAGCACGGCGTGGTGCAGCAGGGTCTTGGAGACGAACCCTCCCCACAGCGGGATGCCCATGATGCCCAGGGCGGCTATGCACCAGAAAACGGTGGTCAGGGGCATACGTCTCCACAGGCCCCCCAGCTTGAACATGTCCAGCTCATGGGCGCGAAAGAGGATGGATCCCGCGGCGAGGAAGAAGCAGCCCTTGAAGAAGGCGTGGTTGATGATGTGGTAAAGACTTCCCGCCATGCCCATGGCGCCCTCCGCGCCCAGGTAGGTCATGCAGCCGATGCCGAAGAGGATATATCCCATCTGGCTCACGCTGGAGTAAGCAAGGGTTCGCTTGATGTCGTTCTGCACCAGTGCCAGGAGCATGCCCACGAACATGGTGGCCACCGCGATCCACAAGATGGTGAAACCCAGCGCGCGCACGTCTCCGGCTATCCCGGCCGCCGCGTGTGCCGCCCCCTCCGCTGCGTGGCCGCCGCTCACCGCCTCCGCCTCCATGGGGGGCTGCTGGAAAAAGGTGAGGGCGGTGCGCAGGATGCCGTAGGCCCCGGCCTTGATCATCACCCCGGAGAGCAGGGCGCTGGCGGGCGAAGGCGCGGCGGGGTGGGCGTCGGGCAGCCAGATATGCAGGGGCACCATGCCCGCCTTGACCCCGAACCCGGCGATGAGGAAGGCAAGCGCGGCCACCTGGAAGGGCCCGTTCAGCCAGGCGCTGCCCGCCTCGGGCTTGAAGGCGACGGTCCCCGCTCCGCCCAGGTAGAAGAGTATCCCCCCGATGAGGCTCAGGCCCCCCACCACGGTCATGCAGATGTATTTCGCGGCCGCCGAACGCGCCTTTTCCGTCTCGGAGTGGATGACCAGCACGTATGCGAGAAAGCCCATGGCCTCGAAGAAGAGGTAGAGGCTGAAGAAGTCCTGCACCATGAAGACGCCAAGGGTCGCGGACTCGGTGAGCAGCATGAAGAAGAAGAAACGCGTGCGGCGCTGCTCGTGCTCCATGTAGCGGAAGGCGTGCAGGGAGGCGGCGAACCAAAGTATGGCGGCGAAGAAGACGAAGAACGCCCCGATGGCGTCCACCTCGAGGTTGCAGATGTAGCGGTCGCCGATGGCCATGATGTCCAGGTTGAAGTAGAGGGGTCCGTCGGAGAGCACCCTTGTGAGTATGAGCACCGCCGCGAACAGCGTCACGGCGGTGGTCACCACCGCGGCCCAGTTGCGCAGGCGCGCCCGCCTCTCCCCCGCCGCCGCTGCGAAGGCCGCCCCCAGCACGGGTAAGGCCATGGCCAGCAAGGGCAGCGCGGAGAACGCCAGTATCGCTACCTTCGTCTCGTGCAAGCTCTTACCTCATCGCAGTCATGGTCGGACCAGCAATGGTTTCTCCACCTCCACGTCCTCTCCGGACGTCACCTCAACGTTTCTGACCGTCGCCGAGCTGGCCGCGGACGTGCCTTCCTCCCCGGCCTCGATCTCGTAGGTCCCCTCCTCGACCTGCTCGAACTCGTACCGGCCGTCCCCGTCGCTGACGGCGGTCTCCACGACCTCGTCATCCAGCACTAGCCGGACGGCCACGTCGTCCGCGGCCGGATCGCTCGAGTCATACCTGCCGTTCTCGTTCTCGTCCACATAGACATGTCCGGATACCCTGCTGCCGTAGATGTCCTCCACAACTGGGTTGACCAGCGAATACGGGAACCCGGGCACCGTCACCCAGATCCCCACGATGATGGCCAGTGAGGCCAGGATGACCACCGGCACCACCAGCTTGTGGTCCGCCTCCTTGCCGAAGACCAGCTTGGGGCGGTGCTTCTCTCCGTGGCCCTCCTCCTCGTCACCCTCCCAGCGGAAGAAGGCGATGTAGATGATGGGCAGGAAATAGGCCGCGTTGAGGAGGGCACTCACCAGCAGCACGACCACGTACACCGGCAGGCCCGCCTCCAGGGCCCCGCTCCCAAGCAGCCACTTGGTGATGAAGCCCACCGACGGCGGGGTGCCCATCATGGCCAGGGCGCATACCGAGAAGCAGATCATGGTTATCGGTAATCTGTACCCCACCCCCTTCATCTCGCTGATGTTCTTCTTACCCGTCTTCACCAGGATGATCCCGGCGCAGAGAAAGAGGCATCCCTTCATGATGGCGTGGTGGGTGAGGTGCATGACACCCCCCAGGGCGCCGTCCTGGGCCAGCATGGCCAGTCCCAGGATGATGTAGGAGACCTGGCCGATACTTGAGTAGGCCAGCCGGCGCTTGAGGTTGTCCTGGGTGAGGGCGAACACCGACGCCACCACGATGGTGATGCAGGCGAGTACGGCCATGACGATGAACACGTCCAGTTCCCGCATGAGGTCCACCCCGAAGACGTTGAAGACCACGCGGATGATGCCGAAAGCGCCCGCCTTGAGGATGACGCCGGAGAGCAGGGCGCTGGCGGGCGACGGCGCGGCGGGGTGGGCGTCGGGCACCCAGCCGTGCAGCGGCATAATGGCCGCTTTAACCCCGAACCCCGCCAGGTAGGTGAAGAAGATGGCCATGAGGGCGGCGCGGCTAGCGAACTCCAGGCTGAGCACCCCGTACTGCCCGAAGCCCAGCTGGCCGTCTCCCCAGAAGTAGTGGGCCACGATGGCGAAGAAGAGCACGGTGCCCGCCGCCACCGCGTACACCAGGTACTTGTAGCCGGCCCGTCGGGCCATGGCCGTCTCCTCGTGGATGATGAGGGGGTAGGAGCCGAAGGTCATCATCTCGTAGAAGATGAAGTAGGTGAACATGTTGGCGGAGAAGGCGCAGCCCAGGATGAAGGACTCGCACAGGGCCATGAAGGCGAAGAAGCGGTTCTCCTTGTGGTCGATATAGGAGATGGAATAGAGGGTGGAGAGCATCCACAGGAAAGTGAGGATGAGCGAGAAATAATACCCCAGGGTGTCCACGGTGAGGCGCATCTCCAGGCCCTCAACCACGCTGGCCAGCTTGATGGTGTAGGTGTTGCCGTCCAGGATGCCGGGCAGCAGGGACAGCACCACCCCGAAGGTGGCCAGGGTTCCCAGGAAACAGATGGTTAATCGCAGCTGCTTGTTCCGCTTGGGCATGGCCAGGATGGCCAGCAGCGAGACCCAGGGCAGCAGCATGGCCACCAGTGGTACTACCGAGAAGTTGCTCGAGTCCGACATCGACTACCCCCTTCGTTTCTCACAGCAAGAATTCCGCCGCCTTGAGCAGCGATGGTATCACCAGATAAGAGAACACGCCGAAGAAGAGCGTGCCCAGCGAGAGTATCCAGACCGGCGAGAGCATGGAGGGCGCGGCGTCCTTGAACTCCCCCTCCCAGGCCCCCTCCTTGCCGGGCAGGAAGAACATGTAGATGATGACCCGGAAGCAGTACACCGCCGCCAGAATGCTTCCCGCCAGCAGGATGACGACATAGAGGTAATTGCCCCCCTCGATGTTTCCCAGGATCAGGTACCATTTGCTGATGAACCCGGCCGTGGGCGGGATACCCACCACCGAGAGGGCGGCCAGGGCGAAGGCGAAACAGGTCCAGGGCATCTGCCTCCATGCCCCCTTGAGGTCCTCGATGCGCCGGTAGCCCTTGACATAGATGAAGCTGCCGGCACAGAGGAAGAGGCAGGCCTTGGCAAGGCCGTGGTCCAGCATATGGTACATGGCCCCGGTGATCCCCTCGGCGGTCATGGCCGTGATTCCCAGGAAGATATAGCCGATATGGCTGATGGTGGAATAGGCGATCATCATCTTCAGGTCCTTCTGCAGGACGGCCATGATCCCCCCGAAGAGCACCGCCGCGGCCGCGAAGATGCCCGCGGCGTCCATGGTCCCCCCGATTAGGTTTTCCGCGCCGCTGGTGAAGACGGAGAAGCTTATGCGCAGTATGGCGAAGGCGCTCACCTCCACCAGCAGGCCGGAGAGGAGGGCGCTTATGGGCGACGGCGCGATGGAGTGGGCGTCGGGGAGCCACATGTGCAGGGGGAAGAGGGCCGCCTTCACCCCGAAGCCGATGACGAAGAGGATATAGGAGACGATGAGTACCTCTGTATATCCCGACTCCGCGATGCGCCGCGAGAGGTCGGCCATGTTCAGGGTCCCGGTGGCGGAATAGAGGAACCCTATTGCCAGCAGCACCATGATGGACGATGGCGCCCCCATGAGCAGGTATTTGAAGGCGGCGCGCACCGCGTTGCGGTTGCCGGTGATGGCCACCAGCGCGTAGGAGGAGAGCGCCAGGATCTCCATGAACACGAAGAGGTTGAAGATGTCCCCCGTGGCCGTGAACCCCAGCATGGCTCCGGACATGAGCAGGAAGAGGGTGTAGTAGGCGGTCTGCCGTCCCTCCGAGACCTCCGCGGCGATATAGCGCCTTGAATAGACCATGGACAGGAGGGTGATGCCGCAGACTATCAGCATGAGAAAAAGACCCATGAAGTCCACTCGGATCTCGATCCCCCAGGGCGGCTCCCAGTTCCCCAGGTGATAGCCGAGGTAACCTTCCGCGGGTATCTTGCCGATGAGCAGGACGCCCAGCACGCTCGATGCGGCAAGTGGCAGCGCCGCCGTCCAGGGCACCCACTTCGCGCGCAGGTAACCCATGAGCGGCATGAACACCGCGCCCAGCAGCGGAAGGGTGATCATGAGGATGGGAAAGTGTCGGTAGGCGCCCATCTATGCGGCCTCTCCCTTCCCCTCGCCTGCTTCGGCTTCCCCCTCGTCCCGGAAGAGCCGGTCCACGTCCAGGGTGCCGTACTGGCGGTAGAGCAGGATGACCAGCGCCAGGGCCAGGGCGGTGACGCTCACCGCCACCACGATGCCGGTGAGGATGAGGGCCTGGGGTATGGGGTTGACCATGCGGGAGGGGTCGGCGCCACCTACGCGGATCGGCGCGATGCCCCCGTCCAGGTATCCCAGGGAGATGTAGAAGAAGAACACGGCCGTCTCCATGATGTTCAGGCCGATGAGCTTCTTGATGATGTTGCGGCGCATGATGACCGTATAGAGGCCGATGCAGAATAGCAGCATGGCCGCGACGTAATGGTAGTTACGGAGCAGCTGCAATCTCCTCCTCCTCCCGTATCATGCTGAACAGGATGGAGATAAGCACCATGGCTCCGCCGAGGCCTATCCCTATCTCGACCAGGATGGTGAGCCAGACCACCACGGCAGGCTGAAGGCTGGACGAGATGTCCGGCCAGGCATAGGTGAGGAAGTTGCCTCCGCCTATCAGCCCGAGCACCCCCACGACAAAGAAGGCGATCACCGCCGAGCCCTCCAGGGGGGCGCGCACCTTCTGGGGGATACGCTCGGACGATGCGAAAAGCCCGAAGATGGTGGTGAAGATGATCATGCTCGCCCCTACGATGGCACCTCCCTGGAAGCCGCCACCCGGAGATACCTCCCCGTGCAGGATGGTGTAGATGGAGAAGAGGATGATGAAGGGCACCAGGAATGCCACCATGGTCTTGACGATGACCGAAGGCGGCACCCCGGAACGGTCGGTGTAGGCGTAGATCTTTCCCCGCTTCTCCCTGCCCAGCACGGCCAGGACCGCAGCCAGTGCGCAGAAGATCACCGACACCTCCCCCATGGTGTCGTAGCCCCGGTAGTTGAGGATGATGCCGGTGATGACGTTTTCCGTGTGCGTCTCCTCCTCCGCCCCCTCGAGGTAACGCTTGATCACCTCGCTGGAGTTCGTGGGGTTGTCCGCGTCTCCCATGGTTGGCATGCTGGCCACCACGTAGAGGAGGAGCGCGAAGAGCGCCGCGATGAAGATGAGCGCGGTGACCTTCTTCAATCCTCCTCCTCCTCCTCCCTGCGGCGCGTCTTGAAGATGGCCACCACGAAGAGCACCGTGGTCACGCCGGCACCCACGGCGGCCTCGGTCAGGGCCAGGTCCGGGGCCTGCAGGCGTTGCCACATCAGGGCCATGATCAGGCTGTACACCGAGAAGATGATCACCGCGGCCAGCAGGTCGCGCGCGAAGACCGCCAGCAGGGCGGTGGCCACCAGGAGCGTGATGAAGACGACGTTAAGCGCCGTGCCCATCGTCCACCCCCCCGCCGTCTTTCTTCCAGTATTCGATGCCTCTCTTGAGGGCGGAACGCCCGATGGCATGGCCGCAGGTGGCGCTGGACAGCAGCAGAAAAGCCGCGATGAGGACGAGCTTGAACATGTCCCAGGACCATCCGGCGTACACGGCCATGCCTATGATCACCGAGCAGGCCCCGAGGGTGTCGCATTTCGTAGAAGGATGCAGACGGGTGAAGATGTCCGGCATGCGCAGCAGCCCCGTGGTCCCCAGCAGGAAGAAGAAGGTGCCGATGCAGCAGAAGGCGGCCGCCACGATGTTCCTGGCCATCTACCTCATCTCCTCCCACCCTTCCGCCTCCAGGTAACGCGACAGGGCCACGGTCACCACGAAGAGGAGCAGGGCATAGACGATGGCCACGTCCAGGAAGAAGCTCTCGGCCTGGATAAAGGTGATCAATACCACCACCACCAGGGTCTTGGTGCCCACGATGTTCACGCCCAGCACGCGGTCCTGGGTGGTGGGACCTATGGCCGCGCGATAGAGGCAGATAACGGCGTTGAGGCTGAGGATAACGGCGATGACGGTGAGGAAGCTATCCATCTTTTTTCACCCCGAACAGCCATGCCACCATCTCCTCCAGGCCGGACAACCCCTCCTCGTGATAGGGGCAGAGGCAGTGGACTTTGAGCACGTCTTCGTCGAGGTCCACGGTGACCGTGCCGGGAGTGAGGGTGATGGAATCGGAGAAGACCGTGCGGGGAAGGTCGCCGGGCAGGAAGGTATGGTATTCGACGATCCTGGGGTCCACGGGCAGCCTGGGATCTATTATTATCTTTGCCACATCGTAGTTGGCCTTGATTATCTCCCAGATGAGCCTGAGGATGAACCAGGGGAGCCGGAGCAGTACCGTGGGCGTGATGTCGGGGTCAAGGGCTCTCCCCAGCAGGGCGACGGTAAGGGCGGCCACGAAGGCCGAGCAGACCGCCCCCAGGACGAGGTCGTATAGGACCGCCGTCGCGGTCAGCACCACCCAGAAAGCGAAAAGGATGATGCTGAGCAGGAGCTTACCCTTGAACGTATAGCCTCCAGCCAATGGCATCTCTCCCGAGAACGGCTGCGCCTACCCCTGACGAACAGCCTGGATGATCCGGAATTAGCGTGATTCTAGCATATGGCCGGAAGCGAAGTAAATTCGCTGCCCCGAGGACGTTCATGTTGACCGGGCGTCTCCGTCTCGCCGGCCCGCCTGCTCCCTCTTGCGGGAGCGTCGCCTGAAGAGGATGAAGACCGTTACGACCATGGCTATGACCGCCAGGGAACCCCAGCCCAGCCATCCGATGACCTTGTCGATGGTCTCCCAGTGCTCCCCGAAGAAATAGCCAAGGGCGCAGAAGATGCCCGACCACAGCATCACCCCCGGGAAATCGTAGGCCATGTACTTCCAGTGCGGCATGCCGCTGGTGCCGGCGGTGAGCGGTATGAAGGCATCGACGCCCGAGACCATGCGACCGAAGAGGACGGTGACGCCGCCATACCGGGCGAAGAACCGCTGGCTGGCCTCCAGTCCCCGCGGCGGTCTCGGCTTCTCCCCGTAACGCTCCATCACCCGGCGGCCCATCCTGCGGCCGATGAAGTAGCCCACGTTGTCGCCGAGGAGAGCGGCCACGACGCTGGTCACCCAGATCATATAGATGTTCAGATCACCCTGGGAGGCAAAGAAGCCACCGATGAGGATGACCGTCGTGCCGGGGGCTATCCACCCGGTGAGGAAGATGCTCTCAAGGAAGACACCGGCGAACACGATGGGATAGCCCCAGTTGGAGAAGAGGGGCATGAGCCAGTCCAGCAGCCGGTCTATCACGGAAGCCATCGGGCGATGCTTCCGGTAACCCTATTCCTCTTCCTCGATGAGGTCTTTCAGGATCTGCCCCGAGGGGTCCTTCTTGAAGGACCTGACAAAGACGATGAACTTGGGCGTCTTGTAGTAAGGGAGTTTCTCCTCGCAGAACTCCAGCACCTGCTCCTCGGTGAGGTTGGACCCCGGCTTCTGTTTCACGTAGGCCTTCACTTCCTCGCCCAGGTACTTGTTGGGGATACCCACCACCGCCGCCTCGGAGATGAGGGGATGGGAGGTGAGGACCTCCTCGATCTCACGGGGATAGATATTGAAGCCTCCGCGGATGATGAGGTCCTTCTTGCGTCCCACGATGAAGATGAAGCCGTCCTCGTCGATATAGACCATGTCGCCGGTGTGGAGCCAGCCGTCGCGCAGGACCTTCTCCGTCTCCTCCGGCTTGTTGTAATAGCCCTTCATTACGTTGGGGCCGCGCACTATCAGCTCCCCCACTTCGCCGTGGGCCAGTTCCCTGGCCTCCTCGTCTATGACCCTCAGCTCGACGCCCTCGGGCGGGACTCCGATGGAGCCGATCTTGTATGGCCCGTCCAGGGGCTGCATGGCTACCAGCGGCGCGGCCTCGGTGAGTCCGTATCCCTCGTAGATCCTCGATCCCAACTCGTTGTTCCAGCGGTCCATGACCTCGCGCGGGAAGGGGGCGCCCCCGGTAAACCACAGCCGTACCGAACCCAGGTCGTACTGGTAGATCAGGGGGTGGTTGAGGATATATACGAACATGGTCGGTACCCCGAAGAAGACCGTCACCTGCTCGTGCTGCAAGGCCTTGAGGACCTCGCCGGGGATGAAGGACTCGTGCAGGACCAGGCTCGCTCCAGCCTTGATGGCCGTGTTCATCACGCAGCTCTGCCCGTAGACCGCGAAGAAGGGGAGCACCGCCATGATCACGTCGTCGCTGCCGAGGTCGCACTGCCTGGAGAAGGCCTCCGTGTTCCAGTCAAGGTTGCGGTGGGTGAGCATGCATCCCCTTACCACCTTTGACGAAGTGGGGGCATAGAGAATCGCCGCCACATCGTCCTCGGCGCGGTCCGCCGCGTCCAGCTTGTCGGACTGTCCCTCCACCACCTTCTCGTACTGGATCACGCCCTCGAGTTCGGGTGCGTCCTTGACGATGATCCGGCCTATCTGCGAGCACATGGACGACTGCAGGTCCTTCACGAGGTCGTCGAACTCGAAGTTGGTGATGAGCGTTTCCACCATAGAATCGCACACGATCTTCTCAACCTCCTCGGCCAGGCACATGTAACACAACGGCACCACCGTGCCGCCCAGGGCGAGGATGGCATAGTAGGAGATGACGAACTCGGGTACGTTGCGGAGGAGGATCGCCACCTTGGAGTCCCGTTCCACGCCCAGCCCGCGCAGGCCGTTGGCCAGGCGGTTGGTGCGGGCGAGGAGTTCCCCGTAGGATATGGTGTCATGCCCGAAGAAAAGGGCTGTAGCCTCGGGGTTCTTCTCCGCCGTCCTCACGAGATTCTGGTATAGATTCATATAGCATCTCTCCCGTTTCCGCGATCCGCTACGGCCCCTTTACGGAACCGGAACCAGCCGGTAATCAGATCATTAGCCTGCCGCGCCCCAGTCCGCTACTATTCTACCATCGAAACAATCGCAGGTCAGCAAGATAGCCCTATTTGATCGCCGCCTGCCGGACTCACATCGTGCTTGTAGTGTATTCCAGGGCAGACATGGATTTCCCAGTCAGGATACGCACCGCCGCCACCTTGAATTCCGGGATCTTCGCCACGGGGTCCAGGGCGGGATTGGTCAGGGCATTGGCGGGCGATTCACCGAAATGGAAGGGGACGAAGACCACGCCCTCCCCCACCTTTCCTGTCACTTTTGCCTCGAGCTTGATGGCGCCCCGTCGCGACTGCACGGCCACCTCCTGGCCCTCCACGATCCCGAGCCTCTCGGCGTCGGCGGGGTTCACCCAGACCTGGTTGCGCGGCGCCAGCTCGTCCAGGGCTTTGACGCGTCGGGTCATGGTCCCGGTGTGATAGTGGGTGAGCAGCCTGCCGGTGGTCAGCACCAGCGGAAACTCGTCATCGGCCACCTCCGCCGGCGGCCTGTACTCCACGGGCTTGAAGAGGCCTTTGCCCCTGGTGAATTTGCCTATATGAAGGATGGGGGTCCCGGGGTGCCCCGCGTCCGGACAGGGCCACCTCAGCTCGCCCAGCTCGTCCAGCCTGGCGTAGGAGATGCCAGCGTATGACGGGGTGAGGGAGGCGATCTCCTCCATCACCCGCGGAGCCGAGACGTCGCCCATGTCGTAACCCAGCCGGGAGGCGATCTGGGCGATTATCCATGCGTCTTCCCTTGCCTCTCCCGGGGGTTCCACCGCCTTGCGCACCCTCTGCACGCGGCGGTCGGTGTTGGTGAAGGTCCCCTCTTTTTCCGCGAAGGAGGCGGCCGGCAGCACCACGTCAGCGTAGCGGGCGGTCTCGGTGAGGAAGATATCCTGCACCACCAGGAAGTCCACCTTCTCCAGCGCTTCCTTCAGGTGCTCCACGTCGGGGTCGGAGATGACCGGGTTCTCCCCCATTATATACAGGACATCGATGTCCCCCTTGTGGGCGCCGTCCATCATCTCCATCAGCGTCAGGCCGGGGTTGCCGGGTAGGTAACCCACGCCCCAGGCGGCCTCGAACTTGTCCCTGACCGCGGCATCGGAGACGGACTGGTAGCCGGTGATGACGTTGGGGAGACCACCCACGTCGCAGGCCCCCTGCACGTTGTTCTGCCCACGCAGCGGGTTGACGCCACCGCCTTCCTTGCCCAGGTTGCCCGTGAGCATGGCCAGGTTGGCCAGGCTTAGCACGTTGTCCACGCCGGTGGTGTGTTGGGTGATGCCCATGGCGTAGACGATGGCTGCGCTGTCGGCGCCGGCGAAAGTGCGGGCGGCGCGGCGGATGTCCTCGGCATCGACACCGCAGATCTCAGCGGCCCGCTCCGGCGCGTACTCCTCCACCACCTTCTTGAACTCCTCGAAACCCTCGGTGCGCTCGCGGATGAATCCTTCGTCCGCGAGGCCCTCCGCGAGGATGACGTTCATCATGCCGTTGAGAAGGGCCACGTCGGTGCCGGGCCTCTGCTGGATCCACTGCTCGGCATAGTAACAGAGGCGGATGTGGCGCGGCTCGGCCACGATGAGGCTGCAGCCGTTCTGCATCACCGCCTTCTTTATGCGCAGGCCGACGATGGGGTGCCCCTCGGTGGTGTTGGAGCCGATCACCAGGATGCAACCCGCTTTCTCCAGGTCCTCCATGGAGTTGGTCATGGCCCCGCTCCCGAAAGCTGTCGCCAGACCGGCGACGGTGGAGCTGTGTCATAACCGGGCGCAGTGGTCTACGTTGTTGGTGCCGACCACCGCGCGGGCCAGTTTCTGCAGCAGGTAGTTCTCCTCGTTGGTGCAGCGGGCCGAGGTCAGGAAGGCCACGGAGTCGGGCCCCTTGCCGTCCATGGCCTTTTCGATATGCTTGGCCACCGCCCCCAGGGCCTCCTCCCAGGTGGAGGGGACGAGCTCCCCGTCTTTCCTCACCAGGGGCACGGTAAGGCGGTCCTCGTGATGGACGAAGGGATAGCCGTAACGCCCCTTGACGCAGAGGTTTCCCTGGCCCGGTCCCACCATCACCGGCGATGATACCTCGACGATCTCTCCGTCGCGCACGTGCAGGTCCAGCTGGCAGCCGCATCCGCAGTAGGCGCAGGTGGTCCTGACCTTCCGCACCTGCCAGGAACGTCCCTTGCCCCTGGAGAGAACGGAGGTTATGGCGCCGGTGGGACAGGTGGACACGCACTGGCCGCAGAACTCGCAGGGCGATTTCTCCATCCCCACGTTGTAGGGGATCCCGGGCACTCCCTCGAAGCCGCGGTTGACGAAGTCGTACACTCCCACGCCCTGTACCTCGCGGCAGATGCGGATGCAGCGGCCGCACAGGATGCACTTGTCGTAGTCGCGCTCGATGAGCGGGTTGTCCGTGAGCACCTCGTAGTGGTGCTCCTCGCCCTTGAAGCGGGCGTCCTTGACGCCGTACTCGTAGGCCAGGTCCTGCAGCTCGCAGTCGCCGGTGCTCTCGCAGGTCATGCAGTCCTTGGGGTGGTCGGAGAGGATCAGCTCGAGGATGGTCTTGCGTATCCTCACCAGCTCCTCGGTGGCTGTACGCACGACCATACCGTCGGTTACCGTTGAATAACAGGCCGGGAGCAGTCCCCTGGCCCCTTCCACCTCCACCAGGCAGATGCGGCACGCCCCGTAGGGCTCCATGCGCTGCTCGTAGCAGAGGCTGGGGATGCGTATGCCGTTCTCCCTCGCCGCCTCCAGGATGGTGCGGTCGGAGGTGGTCACGATGTCCTTGCCGTCGATGCTCAGGTGTACCTGTTCCATTCCTGCCACCTCATTCCGCGTAGATGGCCTCTTCCGGGCAGCGGGAGAGGCATAACTTGCAGCGAATACATTTATCGGGATCTATGGAATGGGGCTCTTTCTTCTCCCCCGCAATCGCCTCCACCGGGCATATCTTGGCGCAGGCGCCGCACCCGGTGCAGGTGTCCTCCCGGATGCGCAGTGTGATGAGCGCCGGGCACACCCCGGCGGTGCATTTCTTGTTGAAGATATGGTCCTCGTACTCGTTGCGGAAGTACTTCATGGTGGTGAGCACGGGGTTGGGGGCGGTGCCGCCCAGGGCGCACAGGCTGGCGGCCTTGATGTCCGCGGCCAGGGTGCTCAGACGCTCCAGGTCATCCGGCTCGCCTTCCCCGCCGCAGATACGCGTAAGTATCTCCAGCATGCGCTTGGTCCCGATGCGGCACGGCACGCACTTGCCGCAGCTCTCCTCCTGGGTGAAGGAGAGGAAATAGCGGGCCAGGTCCACCATGCAGGTGGAGGAGTCGGCCACGATCATGCCGCCGGAGCCCATGATGGCCCCGGTGGCGGTGATGGCGTCGTAGTCCACCAGGGTGTCCAGGAGGCTGGCGGGAAGGCACCCCCCCGAGGGCCCTCCCATCTGCACCGCCTTGAACTCTTTTCCCGCCTGCACGCCCCCCCCGACGTCGAAGATGACCTGGCGCAGGGTGTAGCCCATGGGGACCTCGGCCAGGCCGCTGCGTCGCACCTTGCCGGCCAGGCAGAAGACCTTGGTCCCCTTGCTCTTCTCAGTGCCCACGGAGGCGTAGCGGTCGCCGCCGTTGGCGATGATCCAGGGGATGGCCGCCAGGGTCTCCACGTTGTTGATATTGGTGGGTTTGCCCCACAGGCCTTCGTTGGCCGGGAAGGGCGGCCGCGGGCGGGGCATGCCCCGCTTGCCCTCGATGGAGGCAATGAGGGCCGTCTCTTCGCCGCACACGAAGGCGCCGGCACCCTTTTTGATCTTGATGTCGAAATCCCAGTCGGTGCCGAAGATGCCTTTGCCCAGGTACCCCCACTCGCGGCAGGCTGCCAGTGCGATCTCCAGCCGCTTCAGGGCCAGCGGATACTCGGCGCGGCAGTAGATGTAGGCCTGGGTGGCCCCGATGGCGTATCCGGCGATGATCATGCCCTCGATCACCGCATGGGGGTCGCCCTCGAGCACGCTGCGGTCCATGAAGGCGCCCGGGTCGCCCTCGTCGGCGTTGCATACCAGGTACTTCTGGTCCCCGGCCGCCTTGCGCGCGAAGCCCCACTTGGTGCCGGTGGGAAAGCCGGCGCCGCCGCGGCCGCGGATGCCCGACCTCGCCACCTCGTCGATGGTGTCCTCCGGGGACATTGAGGTCAAGGCCTTGCGGGCCGCCTCGTATCCGCCGGCGGCTATGTACTCCTCCATGCTCTCGGGGTTTATGTTGCCGCAATTGCGCAGTACTATGCGGTGCTGGTTGGAGAGGAAATCGCCCTCCGCGGCCTCGGCGTCGTCCGAGCGCTGCACCACCCAGTCATCTATGACCTCGCCCCCCGCCACCGCCTCGAGCATTTGCGGGACGCGCTTGGCGGTGAGGTCCCCGTAGACGATGGACAGGCCCTCCGGGGTGGTCACCTCCACCACGGGTTCCCGGAAACACACGCCCATGCATCCCGCGATATCCAGGTAGGCCTGGTACTTGCCCGTTGCCAGCTCGTTTTCCAGGGCTTCCTTGACCGCCGCGGCCCCGGCGGCGATGCCGCAGGTGCCGTAGCCCAGCACCAGCTTGGTCTTGCCGCCCGCGCTCATTCTTCCGCCTCCCCGCCATCGCCCCGGTACTTCTTGAGCACCCTGCGGATATTGGCCGGCTTCAGCTTGCCGTGGGTGTCCTCGTCCACGATCATGATGGGCGACAGGGAACAGGCCCCCACGCACATCACCGACTCCACCGTGAACTTCATGTCCGGGGTGGTCTGGCCGTCCTTGATGCCCAGGAGGTTGGCGATCTCTTCCGAGATCAGCTCCGCTCCCGCCACGTGGCATGCCGTGCCGTGACAGACGCGGATGAGGTGCTCGCCGATGGGCTCCAACCTGAACTGGGTGTAGAAGGTTGCCACGCCATAGACCTGGCTCAACTGGTATCCCGCCCCCCTGGCCAGGGCCCGCATCACCTTTTCGTCCAGGTAGCCGTAGGCCTCCTGCGCGTCCTGGAGCATGGGGATGAGCGCGCCCTTCTCCCCGCTGTACCTCTCCAGGATGACCTGCAGGGGGGCCAGGTCGTCCGGGTCCGCGAAGCGTTTGCTGCACTCACAGGCTGCGTCGTTCATCTTATTCTCCCGTTTCCTCCCACTACGGTCTTCCCGTTTCCGCTCGTCCTGTTCCCCGCGGGGTGGGGTCGGGCGTTATGTCGCGAGCCGCAGGCGAGCGGTTGAAGGCCTGACTCCCGTTTCCAATTACATATACTCACGCCTCGCCCCGTAACCTGTCGGTCCGCGCACTCCGCTCCGCCTTTCCCGTAGGGTGCGGGCAAGCACTTATACCGGCCCCGGTCGCCATTGCCTATAACCCACGTCCGTTCCTTTCCCCGCAGGATGGGGTCAGGCCCACGTTATACGCTGCAGGTACAGGGGACGGATTCCAACCCTGCTTCCCAGCACTCAAACCTATAATGTGTGCCAAGAACGCTGTGAGGCTTGACCCCATTTCCCATTACCTGCCTCTCTTGTCACGGACTGTGACCCGACGGTCCCCTCAGGACCGACGTTACTCTTCTCCTACAGCTCCAGATATGAATGCGCGTACAGGGTCTCCTCCGTGAGCACTTTCCATGTCTTGAGCAGCTTGATGGTGAGGGGATCGCTCTCGTCCACCGCTTCCCCCTTCACGATCTTCTCGACGATCTGGTACTCCTCGTTCTTGTTCATGATACCCATGAGCTCTTCGTCATTGGGATCGACGATGGCCGCCGTCAGTCCCTTGGCCATGAGCACCGCGAGGAGGGTGCGGTTGATAAGGCTGCACAGGGCCTCGTCAGGCACGCCGTTGGAGACGTTGGAGAGCCCTACCACCGTGCCCGGAGGCGGGTCGAACTCCGCGAACACGCCCTGCAGCATGTCCATGGAATCGACCAGCGCATGCGTCTGGTCCTGGGTCACGCTGATGGGGAGGACGATGGGGTCGATGAGGATCTTCTCCATGGGGATGCCGTACTCCTGCGCGGCCATGAGGATGTTATAGGCCACCTCCACCCTCTCATCGGCGTCGCGGGGCACATTGCCCTGGGCGTTGAGGGTCAGTCCGACCACCCAGGCGTTGTGCTCGACGGCCATGGGCATCAGTTTCTCGATGCGCTCGGGCCCGGAGGAGATGGAGTTGATCATCACTTCTCCCTTGACCACCTCAAGGCCGGCCTTCATGGCATCGATGTTCATGGTGTCCAGGGCCAGGGGCAGGTTGGTGACCTCCTGCACCGCCTCTACCACGAACCGCATCTTCTCGGGGCCTTCCTTGGTGGCAGGACCCAGGTTTATGTCCAGCCAATTGGCCCCACCCTCGGCCTGCAGCAGGGCCATCTCCTGGATGGGTTTCTTGTCGCGGTCCTTGATAGCGGCCCCGATGGCCTTCATCATCACGTTGACCTTCTCGCCGATGATCAGCATTTCTTCCTCCTCCTTGGTTAACCCTTGGTCGGCGTTGCGACCCGCTTTTTTCCTACTTTTTCAAGAGCTCTCTCGCACGATACGAGCTGCGCACGAAAGGTCCGGAGGCGACCTGGCCTATCCCCGCCCCGGCCGCTTCGGCGCCCAGTTCATCGAATTCCAGCGGGGAGAGAAACCGGTCCACCCTTACCTGCCCGTTTGAGGGACGCAGGTACTGCCCGATGGTGAGCATATCACAGCCGGCGTCCGCCAGGTCGCGAAGGAGGCGGCCGAGCTGGTGCCGCGTTTCCCCCAGCCCTACCATTATCCCGCTCTTGGTGTTGCTCGCGGGCGCGATGCGCTTCGCCTCCCGCAGCAGTTCCAGCGAAGCGCCGTAGTCTGCCTGGGGCCGGACACGTGGGTACAGCTCTTCCACCGTCTCCAGGTTGTGGTTGAAGACGTCCGGCCCTTCGGCCAGCACCACCTTCAGGGCTTCGAGATCGCCTCGGAAATCGGGGGTCAGCACCTCCACCGAAGCCCCGGGAAGGCGCCGCCTTACCTCGCGCACGGCGGCGGCGAAGTGGCCGGCGCCCCCGTCCGGAAGGTCGTCCCTGGTCACGCTGGTCATCACCACGTGGCGCAGGCCCATGGAAGCTGCCGCCTCGGCCACCCGCTGCGGTTCCCCGGCGTCGACCTCGCCCGGCACGCCCTTGGCCACCGAACAGAAGGCGCAGTCACGCGTGCACACCTCGCCAAGGAGCATGAAGGTGGCGGTGCGGTTGGAGAAGCATTCCATGCGGTTGGGGCATTTCGCGCTCTCGCACACGGTATGCAGCCCCTTTTCCCTCAGGATACCGTCCACCTCGTGCAGGTTCCTGCCGGCATGGATCGGGCGGTGCAGCCAGCGCGGCATACGGACATCGTTATGCGGCTGCCTGCGGCTACCGGCCCTGCGTTCCGCGTCTCCCAAGTTCCATCTCCTCTTTCAGCCGTTGCGCCCTCATCCCCGCAACCTCTCAGAGAGCTGCGCGGTCAGGCTATACGCCCTCTCCGCCTGCGCCGGGGTCACGCCGTCCAGGCCGCAGGCGGGTGTGAACATGGCCCTTTCCAGCAGGAGGTCGCGCGGGACTCCCCTTGATACCAGCAGCCCAACGCCCGCCTCGAAACGGCGGGCGAGGCTCTCCCCGTCCTCCCCGTCGATCTCCTGGTTGTTCACTGCCAGGCCCCAGGCCAGCACGCCTCCACCCTCCAGGAAGGCGGCCACTTCCCCGGGGTACAGGGCCAGACTCTCCATGTAGCTGTAGGCGTCGAAGTTGACCACCCGCAGGCCGGCCTGGAAGAGCAGGCTCCAGTCGGTGTTGCCGCAGCAATGCGTGCCGGTGAGGCAGGTCAGCCCCTCCGCGCACTGCCGCAGGGAGTCCACGACCCGCTCCGGGCCCACGCTGACCAGCGCCGAACCCACGGAGACCAGGTAGGGCTCATCGAAGAAGATGAGCACCTCTTCCGAAGCCCCGGTCTCCCTCAGAAAACTCTCCATCCACCTCGCTTTGAGGTTCAGGAGCTTGACCATGGCCCCTGCGAGCTCATCGTTGTAGAGGATAGGCCGGTTGTTCTCGTCCATCACCGTGAGGCCGAAACTGATGGGGCCGGTGACCTGCCCTTTGAGCAGGGGATACACCTTCCCCTCCCGCTTGAGCATCTCCGCCATGGCGTACAGCCCTGCTGCGTACTCCTCCGACACCCTGAAGGGGTCCAGGTCTCCCTCGAGGTAGGCGCGGTAAACCTCCTCGATGCCAGGCAGCAGGTCGCCGGACGTGTCGCAGAACACCTTCCGCCTCTCCGTGTCGACCACGACGCCGGGGAGGCCTTCGCTGTATTGAGCGTACATGTTCTCCCTGAAATCGCGCCGCGGCAGCTGAGGCCAGGCCGGTGCCTCCCTGAGATAACGCAGGGTCATGCCGCAGGCCTCCTGCGGATCCGTGTAAGGAAGGCTGCCAATGGCCGTGGCCATCATGGAAGGTTTCCAGTTTCCCATAACCTACCACCAACGCCTCGATCTGTAACCCGCCGGTCTTCCCGCCCCGCTCCTTCTGTTCCCATAGGGTGGGGCCAGCATTAATACTGGCCCCAGTCGCCATTACTTAAGCCTACCGTACCGACCTGTAACCCGCTGGTCTGCTCACCCACGCCCGGTCTTTTCACCGTAGGTCGGGGCCAGCATTTATACTGGCCCCGATCGCCATTACATAAACCCAGCGTCAGGTCTGTTCGATCCTGTAGCGCTAGAGCATACCCGTGCTTCCAGGGCCAACGCTCTTCGTTACATCTTCGAGATGTCCACTCCGGCCTCATCCAGGATCTGGGGCACAACGCCCTCTTTCCCGATGGCCATGATGTGCACGCCGTCGCAGAGCTTCTCGTCGATGCACTGGCGGATCTGGCGGGCCATGATCCTGATGCCGGTGTTCAGCGCTTCGCCCTTGGGGGCGTCCGCCATCTCCTGCACCAGGTTATCGGGCACGAACACGCCGGGCACGTTGGCGTTCATGTACTTGATGGCGCCCATGCTGGTGAGCAGCACCAGTCCCGCGCAGATCTTGACCTTGTCGTCGATCTTGCGTGCTTTCTCCATGAAGCGCTTGAAGTTGTCCATGTCGTAGACGGCCTGGGTCTGGAACCACTGGGCTCCCGCCTCGATCTTCTTCGCGAACTTGAGCATCTGGGGCTCGATGGGATGCGCCTCGGGGGTGACGATGGCGCCCTTGTAGAACTCCACGCCGCCCTTCAACTCGTTGCCGCCGGAGTCCTTGCCCTCCTCCATGTTGCGGATGAGCTGCAGGAGCTGAACGCTCTCGCAGTCGAAGACCGCCTTGGCTTCCTTGTGGTCGCCGACCGGGACGGAGTCGCCGGTGAGGCAGAGCACGCTGCGCACGCCGCGCGTGTAGGCGAAGAGCAGGTCGGCCTCGATGGCCAGGCGGTTGCGGTCGCGGCAGGTCACCTGCAGGTTGGGTTCACCGCCATGCTCCAGGATGATCAGGGCGGTACCCAGGGACGGGTAACGCATCACTGAAGACTGGTTGTCGGTGATGTTCATGGCATGGACCTTGTCCTTGAGCAGATCGATGTGCTCGATCATCTCGTCGATGTCGGTGCCCTTGGGGGGGCCGATCTCCCCGCTGACCAGGAAGGTGCCGGACTCCATGATCTCCTTTATGCCCGGCTTGACATGCTTTTCCATGAGCATGGTCATCCTATTCACCCCCCTCGCCCTTTTTCTCGAATATGACCCTGCCCGGCTTCATGCTCGCCTGCCAGTTCTTGAGACCGTATATTCGCTGGAAGCGGTCCAGCTTGCCCATCTTCTCCAGCTGGTTATAGATGAGGGTCCAGCCGCAGTCCTTCTCCTTGTCGGTCTCGCACTTGCCCTCGTCGGTGCCGCCGCAGGGCCCGTTGAGGATGCCCTTGTGGCAGCGGGTCACGGGGCAGATGGCACCGAAGTCCTCGAGCACGCAGTCGCCGCACAGGGAGCACTTCTCGGTGAAGTTGCCCTGCCTGAGGATGTTGCCCAGGAAGACGGTGTTGTTTGCCGGGTGCACGCCCTTCTCGGTCGACTCGCGCACGGACTGGCAACCCGCCCCGCAGGTCATTACCAGGAAACCGTCGGCGGATTCCACCGCTTCCTTGTTCTCCCTGAACTTCCTCTTGGTGTTGAGCTCGTGGCATACTTCGTCATATACGATAGTGCCGGTGACCGTTTTGCCCTCCGCCTCGAGCTTGGTTTTCATCTCGGCTACCTGCTCCTCGCCGCCCGTCTCGCAGGTGGTGGAGCAGAGGCCGCAGCCGATGATGAATACCTTGTCCTCGCCCTCGAGTTGCTTTAATACCTCCTCGAACGGCTTCGATGTAGTGATGATCATCTCTTGCGTTCCTCCTCCGTACTGTGATCTTTACCGCGTCTATGGCACGGCGGCACCCGCTACAAGGCGCCCACTATCGCTCCGGGACACATCTCTTCGGGCCGCCGCCTGCTCTCCCGCTCCACCTACGTGGTCGAGAACTGGCGCAGAAAGGCGGGTATGTCCGCCGCTTCCCTGGTGCCGATGATGATCTCCCAATCCGGGAGCTCCTCCTCCAGCTCGCCCGAGATCTGGGCCACGTAACCAGGGATGATCAACTTGCGGTGTTTTACCTTGTCCGCGATGCCCGAAGTGTTGACGAACTTGGCGATGACCTCGGGGACGAACTTACCAGCCGCCCAGGCGGTGAGCACCGACTGCCCGTCCACGTCCACGATCCCCAGCCAGGCCGGGATCTTGCTCCCCTCGATCTCGCCGGAGACGATGAAGTAGGTGAGGGAGAAGTTCGTGGTCAACAGCACCGGGCTGTTCTCGTCCGGGGACCCGATCTCGTACCACTTGGAGTCCACGGCCATGGGGCGCTGGGGGTCGGTGAATACGTTGAGGCCCAGCACCAGCAGCGGGTACATCCTCCACTGCTCGGCATGGGAGAGCACCACGATGCCGCCGTACTTGCAGATGTACATGCCGGCCAAGGCGGTCTCGTAGAGCTCATCGTCCGTCTCCTCCACCGGGAAGGTGATGGTCGGGAAGCCGAAGGTCGCGAATTTGTCGTTGAGGGCCGCGCGGCGGATGGCCACCAGGTCCTTGAAGGTCTCCCCCGGCTTGCGCGGCGCGGGGTCGAGGACCAGGTCCTTGAGTCCCATACCCGTGAGCTTGTCCGAGAGCTCGGCCAGCTTGTCCAGGTCGGCCGCCTTTACCGCCAGGGGCAGGTCCTTCTCCTTGGCCAGCGCGCCCATGGCATCGGCGTTTGCCTCGGTGGCGGCATAGAGCAGCGGCCGGGAATCGCCCGCGGCCTCCACTCCGGCCTTCATGACCTCCACGTCCTCGGAGATGAGGATTAGGGGCTTGGCCGAAGCGCCCTTGACCTTCTCCACCAGGGCTTTGAACTTGCCGGCGTCGCCGGAAGCGGCCTTGAGTGCCAGGGCCCCTACCTTGAGAATGACGCCCACGCGCTCGTGCTCGCACTCGTTGGCCTGCTTCACGAGGGCATCGACCTTTGCATCGTCCATGTCGTCGCTTATCAGGACGCCCAAGACTGCGGGGTTGAAGAAGGTCTTCTCGTGGCGGAACAACACCAGCTCCTCTCCCACCTTGAAGGCCTCGTCCCCGCTTCCCACGGTGACCCCGCGGATAGGCGGGGCGCTGGCCTCGGCCAGCTCAGCTCGCACTTCGTCCGTAACGTAGGGACATTCGTCGAGCGCCGTCTGCCCCGCGGCCAGCTTCATGGCGAAAGCGAGACAGGTCGGGAAGCCGCATTCTTTGCAGTTGGTCTTGGGTAGCTTTTTGAAGATATCCAAGCCCGAAAGTCCCATGTCATAACTCCTTCCTACTTGTTCAGCGGTATTCCCACCTTGTTATTCCAGACGAGGGAGGGGTAGTCAGAGTGCCTGACCCCTGGGCTTGAAAAACCGGCCACTCCGACAATCCCCTCCCGCAATCTCTATCAGAACATGGGGTCCATGGTCAGGGCCGGATGCCCCTTCTCCTCCAGCCAGGGAAGGAGTTCCTCCTCCGTAGTGCCCACTTCCTCATCGGCGATCTTGTTGATGAAATCGGGGTCGCCTATGTCCTCGTCTTCGCAGCGCTTGGCGAGCTGCTCGGCCAGGGTCTCCTTGAGCGCCTTGGGCATCCACACCACCCGCTTGAAGCCTCCGTCCGCGGAGATGAACTTCTTGGAGGTGATGTAGACCTTGCCGATGCCGATAAATCCCGGCGTCACGTTGCCGCCGCCCACGGTGTTGGCCAGGGTAGAGAAGGGCATGCCGCAGGGGGTGTCCCCGGTGTGCTCGCGGTTTACGATCATCACGCCGTTGCACATGGGCAGGAAGGCCACGATGCACTCGAAGCACCCGCACGAGGTCATGGGGTCCTCCATCATCGTATACATGTACACCGACTCCACCACGGATCCCGACTTCTCCTTGACGAACTCGTTCACCGCCGGCCAGGCGCCCTTGACCTCGTCGACGCAGTCGCCCTTTTTCACCGGCTGGTTGGGCCCGGTGGGGTCGATCTCGTAGGCGGCCTTGCCGTCCAGCCAGTTGTAGGCACCGCACAGGCCCAGCCTCTGGGGCGAGATGATGCACACGTGGGTGGGTGCGAAGGACTGGCACAGGGTGCAGGAATAGAAGGTGTCCACGGACTCGTCGGTCATGCCCGCCGTCTTCTCGTCGCGGTAGCGGTAGGCCTGCCGGGCCGTGGCCTCCCACTTCTCCACGTCCTCGGGGTTGGTGTAGATGGTCACCTTCACCTTGTCCACGATGGACGGGAACTCGTTGATGAGCTTGGCATGGATGATCTCGCCGTAGTGGCGGATCTTGAACCCCTTGGACTGGGCCTTTTTGCTGATGCGAGTCCACACGATGTCGCGCTGGCCCATGTGCCAGATGCCCTCGGCGCCGTTGATGAGGTGGTGGATCTGGCGCTCCAGGATGGACTCGAAGTCCTCCTGCATCTTGCGCCCGGCCACCTCCACCACGATGCCCAGGGGAAGGGCGCTGCCCTCCTCCACGTCGTCGATCTCCGGGCCCACGACCTGGATGTCGTGGTCGTCGATCTCGTTGATCTCTCTCATCACCACGTACTCGAAGGCAGGGGTGATGTTCCCCCCGAACTGCAGGTACATATCGTCCTTGCGGATGACTTCGCCCTCGAAGGCGGGGCCATAGGCCATGGGGATTGGGATCTGGGCGATCTGGATCTTGAGGCCCCTGACCTCCACGCACTTCTGGACGATGTCCTCTTCCGGTATGTCCGATACCACGTGTTCGTAGGTGCAGATGCCCGTGGGGAGGATCTCCGGGATCTTGGTGTTTGCGATGGTGGGGAAGCCGTAGTTGATGGCCCCCGCCGCGTAGGCGTACTTCTGCTCGTCCACGTAGTCCAGCGCCAGCACGAAGGCGAAGATGCGGTTCTTGTTGTAGCGCAGGATCTTGCTGAAGTCGCCCGGCTGGGCGCCGCCGAAGGACATGGCCGCCCTGGCCGCGAAACCGAGGGAATAGACCGCCGAGGACATCTCCTTGCCGTAGGGCACGATGCGCGTGTCCCAACCCAGCTGGCGGTCCACCGACATGAGCTGCTCGGTGATGGTCTTGCCGTCGATGTGGCCGGACATCCACACGTACAGGTTCTTCTCCAGCAGTTCCACCACGATCTTATCGGCCATCTCCGCGCTTGAGGCCAGACCCACCAGGGCGCAGAACCCCGGGGCGCTGCCGTCCACGAACTCCACGCCACGCTCGCGCATGATCACGTCGTCCGCGGCCCCCAGCCATATGTCGTCCACCGGGGGGTTGGTCACGTACTTGCACCCCTCGATGATCTCCCCGGCGAAGAGGGTGGCGATACCCGCGTCCATGGTATGGCCCAGGTAGGGCACCCAGTGGCCCTGCCGCGGCACGGGGGGAAGGAGGTCCTTGGCCAGCTCCAGCGCCTTGGCCATGTCCTCCACCTTCTCCACCTTGTGACCGGAGAGGGCGTAGATGATGGGCAGGTAGTAGCCCGTATTGGGGAACTCAACCGCGGCGGTGGCGCCGGCCGCCTCGAGCGTCTCGTTGAACATGCGCTCGGCCTCGGCCACCTCCTTGTAGGCCCCCTTGATGGCTCCGGTTGCGATTATCCTACTCATTAGATCTCCAACTCCCTCCGCATTGCCATGTCGTAAAGCACCCTCTCGCGCTTGGCCGAGATGCCCAGCGCCTCGCGCTTGCCGTCGATGAGGCTCAGCAGCTTGCCTACCATCTTCTCCGGGTCCGCCTCGAAGTGCCAGCTGTTCTTGAAGATGTCGTTGTACTTCTCGAACAGGTGCTCGGTGACGTTCTTGCTGCCCAGGGTGGGCCAGCTGACGCCGAAGACGGTGGCGGCTCCGGAAGCCACGAAGTACTCCCCGATGGAGATGGCCTTCTCACTCATCCACTCCGGGGCACAGCCCGCGGCGGGGAGGTCGCTGATGTCGTCCCCCAGGCCTCCCTCGTTCACCATGGCGGTGAGAGCGATGAGGATGCGGCTGTTGTCCACGCAGGATCCGCAGTGCAGGACCGGCGGGATGCCCACCGCCTCGCAGACCTCCCACAGCCCCTGGGGGCAAATCTCGCGGGCCACCTCGGGGAGCATGAGGCCGGCCTTGGCCACCGACTGCGCGGCGCATCCGGTCATGACAACCAGGCAGCCGTTGGCGATGAGCTCGCGCACTACGCGCACGTGGATGTCGTCGTGCTTGACGCGGGGGTTGTTGCACCCCACAACGCCCACCACGCCCCGGATGCGGCCGTCGATGATGGCGTCGTTCAGAGGGCGGTAGGACGCGCGGAACTTCCCGCCCAGCATGTAATTGATGTATTCGTGGTTGAAGCCGGCGATGAGGGCTTCCTTCTTCTCCGGAATGACAACCTTGCCCCGGTTCTTGAAGTTGTCGATGGCCGAGGAGACGATCTCCTTGGCGATCTCCAGGGCGTGGTCCTCGTGGAACTCCACGTGGCGCGCGTATGGCATCTTGGCCTTGGGGGAGGTGGTTATGATATCGGTGTGGATGCAGTTGGCGATCTGCCCCACTCCCTGGTAGATGCACTGCACGTCCACAACCATGGCCTCCACCGCTCCCGTGAGCAAGGCCATCTCCTGCTGCAGCACGTTGCCGGCCACGGGGATTCCGTGGCGGGTGAGGATCTCGTTAGCGGTGCAGCATATGCCCGCCAGGTTGATCCCCTTGGCCCCCGCTTTCTCCGCCTTCTCCTGCATCTCCGGCAGGTTGGCGGCCAGCACGATCATCTCCGAGAGGATGGGCTCGTGTCCATGCACCAGGATGTTCACCTGGTCCTCCTCGAGCACCCCGAGGTCGATATTGGCCTCGATGGGCACCGGTGTCTCGAACATGATGTCCTGCAGCTCCGTCCCGATCATGGAGCCTCCCCAACCATCGGAAAGGGCGGCGCGGGCACATCCCAGCAGGATGTTCTCGTAGTCCTGGTCCACCCCCATGTGGGTGCGGTGCATGAGCTCGACCACCTCGCGGTCGATGCCCCGGGGGAAGATACCCAGGTTGCGCCAGATCTCCTTGCGCTTCTCGGGAGCACGCTGGGCAAAGGCCAGCTCGCCTTCCTGCTGCCCGAACATGGCCAGGCAGCGCTCTCCCACCTCCAGGGCGATTTCGTTTATCTCGCGGTCTCCGATCTCGATCTCCAGGTCCGCGGCCACCTCCAGCAGCTTGATGCGGTCCTTGACCCCGTAGTCGACGGCCTCGCCCTTGGCGGCCATGATCAGGGTCTCGGCCACGGCGCGGCCGTGGTCGGAGTGGGCCGATGCGCCTCCGGCCACCATGCGTGCGAAGTTGCGCGCCACGATGGTGTCCATGTTGGCGCCGCAGACCCCCCTGCTCTCGTCGGGTTTCTTGGGGTTGATGCGGCAGGGGCCCATGTTGCAGATGCGGCAGCAGCTCCCCGCCTCTCCGAAGGCGCATCCCTTCTGCTGCTGCACGCGGTCGAAGGCCGTCTCCTGCTCATCCTCCTTCGCTTTTCTGAGCATCTCCAGCGTGGTCTCACACGCTGACATCTCCTCGAATTCTGCCATTTCTGTACTTCCTCCTGTGGACTTTGTCTCAGGTCCTTCGTGAACCGGTTTTCTATATCAAAGCCTATCCTGACAGGTCGGCTATTAACTGCTTGACCATGCGTATGGACTCGGGGTGCCTGAGCACCAGGATGTCCGCCCCGGCCAGGAGCAGCGATACGGCGGTGAGGGTCTCCCACATGATGCCGCGCTTCTCCGGGTCCCCCCACTCCGGGTACTCTTCCTCCGACATCTTCGCTTCCTTGGTCTTCCAGGCCTGGAAGCCGATATTGGCCAGCATGGGCATCTGGGTCATGCCGTCGTCCTGCATGAGGGCGGCGATCTTCAGCCGCTCCATCACCGAATAGGTGTACTCCAGGCCGTAGCCCAGGGCGCCGGTGGTGGGGTCGATGACCAGGCTCTCCGCCTCCATGCCCAGGTTGGTGAGGAGTATGTTCAGCTGTTTTGCCAGGTTGACGTCGATGGGGGTCATGCCCGCCACCGTCTGCTTGTAACCAATGGCAGGGGCTCCCACCTTCTTGAAGTTTTCCTCCTTGGCCGGGCCGATGAGCAGATTCTTGCCCTCGGCCTTGGTGGCTATGACCTTGGCCAGCTCCGCGTCCTTGTCCAGGTCCTCGGTACCGTAGACGATAACCGGTACGTTGACGGCCTCCTCGACTTTGAGCACCGTCTCCGCCGCCGCATCCGGGGAGGCATCCGTGGCCTTGGGGTCGGTGGAGGCGAGCAGCAGGAATATGGCGTCGGCTCCCCACTCGTCCACGGCCTTCTTGGCCCAGGCCACGGGGTCGTCTTTCACGCTTCCCAGAGCCTTCTCCAGAGCGGGGATTAGCTCTCCCACTTCGTCGGACACCTCGGCGGCGACCATGGGCTTATTCGGCATCTCCCCTTCCCAGAGATGGAAGGGCAGGACGTTCTCCCCGCCTACCTTCTTGGCCTTGTCGCCAGCGCCCAACTCTACCTCGCGGACTTTGCCCTTGGCTGTCTCCGTCGGTAGATTGAATGCCATCTCATTTCTCCTTTCCGATATCTTTTTACCGCCGTTTAATATGATATTCTCTCGGCTTCCTGCCTGCGTTGTCTTTTATCATTCAAGCCCGTTCGCGATCCTGCAGGCGCGCAGGGCGTTCTTCATGAGCATGCGGTTGGTCACCGAGCCCACGCCGCCGGGGACGGGGGTGATGGCCTCGGTCATGTCCTTGACGGCATCGAAGGAGACGTCCCCTACCGTCTTAGTCTTGGGCTTGCCCTTGTCGTTGAGTACCGGCTCTCCCGCCTCGTCCAGCACCTTGACGCGGTTTATGCCCACGTCCACCACGATGGCTCCCTCCTTGACCTGGTCGGGCCCGATGAGGTCGGCTTTGCCCGCGGCCACGATGAGGATGTCCGCCTGTTTGGTGTGCTTCTCCAGGTTGCCCTTCATGGAGGTGAAGACGTGTACCACGGTGGTGGAAGCGTTGCGGTTGAGCATGAGGAAGGCCAGCGGCTTGCCCACGATGTTTGAGTGCCCGACCACGCATATCTCCGCGCCCTCGTAGAAATCCTTGGGGTCCATCTTCTTCACGTCACGGGCGTAGCGGTCGAGGATCTCCACCACCGCCGATGGCGTGGCGGGAGGGAAGGTGGGCTCGCCAAGGGCCAGCTTGCCCATGTTGAAGGGATGGAAGGTATCGATGTCTTTATTGACGTCGATGGAATTGATAACCGCGCTGTCGGATACGTGCTCCGGGAAGGGACGGAGGGGAAGGATGCCGCTCACCGTCTTGTCGGCGTTGAGCCGCTTGACGATCTCCACCACTTCATCCTCGCTCACGTCTGCCGGCGGGTTCTCATTGATGTAGCCGAACCCCGCCTCCTCGCAGAATTTCTCCACCTGCCCACGGTACATCTTGGCCCCGAAATCATCGCCCACCAGCAGGGTGGCGATACCGGGGGTGATGCCCTTGGCTTTCAGGGCTTCCGTTTCCGCGACGATCTCCTTCATCAGCTCGTCGCCGATGGCTACACAGTCGATGACCAAGGCCATATCCCTCGCTCCTTTCCTCGCCTCGCGCTCCTTCCAGCTCCATCGCGGTCTTCAACACGGCTCAGCTCTACCTGTTGCCCCAGGGTGTTTCAAACGAGGTCTTGGCGTGCGTTCCGTCCTGTCTCGTTCTCATCCCATTGCTGCAACGTCTTCTAGGTCGAGATAGCTTCGCTTCCTCGCCTTCGCTCCCGCTCCGGCTGCTCGCAGCGGGTCAGGCGCGTCCCGCGCCTAACCCAGTTTCTCATAAGTCATCTGCACTACGCGTTCGCGCAGGTCCGCCGCCTCCTCCAGGATCTCACGGATGCGGTCCCACCTGCTGTCCGAGAACCCCCGGTCTTCTATGCTGTTGACATTGATCTTCACGTTCAAGGCCGCGCTCTGCGCGGCGGCCTCGGCGAGCAGGACCGCAACCCCGGCATCGCTTACCGCCCCGACGTTGCCGATGAGGGCCGACGTCTCCGACAGGCGCGCCACCTCGAGGCATTTCTCGGCGATCTCGAAGGGAACCTCGGTGGCCAGTTTCAAGGCATCCTGGATACGGGCCGCCCTCTCCTCCTTCTCTTCCTCGCTCTCGCGAGGCAGCTTGAAGGCGGCGGATACGTCCGCGTAGACCTCGGTGTCCTTCTGTATCAGGCCCTGAAGGTCAGCGCGGAGTTTCTCTGAGGATTTCAGCAGCGCTTCCACCTGTTCCTGGACATCGGCATATTTCTCTTTGCCCAGGGTAAGGTTGGCGACCATCGAAACCAGGGCGGCTCCAAGAGCAGCGACCAGTGCGGAAACCGACCCGCCGCCTGGCTCCGGTGACCTGGAGGCGAGCTTGTCTAAAAATACGATCATGGGCTTCTCTACGTACATCGTCAGACCTCCCCGGTCCAGTCATAGATTATCTCATCATTTTGTTCATTGCGCCACAATAAATTCATATTATTAGGGGCACCGTTACCCGCCGCCAGCAGCGGTATTCACATAGGCGGAGAGTATCTCCTCCACCCCCTGTCGCGCCCTGCTACTCTCGGGTAGCTCCGAGAGGGCCTTGCCGGCCTCATCGTAGTCACGCAGGACCTCGTCATCGGGCACCGCCCCCGCGATTTCCAGATTGCCCGCCTCGGCGATGGCGCGCAGGTTGTCGGGGAGCCCGTTACGGACCCTGGAGACCACCAGGGCCATGCGCGCGATGTTCAACTTCAGTTCCCGGGCGAGGTCGCGGATACGCAGCGCGGTCTCGACCCCACGCACCGTGGGGTCGGAGGAGATGAACATGATGTCCACGCCGGTCGTGGTGCGCCGGGACAGGTGCTCCATGCCCGCCTCGTTGTCCATGACCACGTAATCGTAGTTGCCGGTCATGATATCGAGGTAGCGGCGGAAGATACTGTTGAGGTAGCAGTAGCATCCGGGGCCCTCCGGTCTGCCCATGGAGATGAGGTCGAAACCCTTCTCCTCCACCAGCGCCTGCTGCAGCAGCATCTCGACCCAGGTGTCCTTGGACATGCCCGCCGGCATGTTCTTGATGTTCTCGGTGAGATGCTCTCTAACGCCGCCTATGGTCTTCTCCGCCCGCGTGCCCAGGGCCAGGTCGAGGTTGGCGTTGGAATCGGCGTCCACCGCCAGGACCGGTTTTCCCGTGGCGCGCACCAGCCATCCCACGCTCAGCGCGGAAAAGGTCGTCTTTCCGGTGCCTCCCTTGCCCGCGACGGCTATAACGTATGACATGTCAGTTTCCTTTCCCTTCGCCGGCCCCGGCCTCCCTGGCCATGCGCTGTACCGAGCGGTATGACTCCAGTTTGTCCTTTACGGTCGGGAAGGCTTCCATGTTGGTATGCGGGAAGAACAGCGCCGACATGTAATGGTCCATGAAAGCCGGGTTCATGGACAGCTCCAGGTAGGTCATCTGGCGGGCGATGTCGTTGGCCTTCTCCATCATCTCCTTGGACAGGGCGGAAAGGTGCGCACCCAACAGGGACCCGTTGCCCACGAACTTGATCTTGTCGTATCCGATGTCCGGGAGGAGGCCGATGGTGACTGCCTTGTCGACCTCGAGATAGCGCCCGAAGGCCCCCGCGATGAGCAGTTCGTCGATCATGGTGGCGTCCATACCCATGGAGGAGAGCAGTATCTCGATGCCCGCGTAGACCGCCGCCTTGGCCCGCATGAGGTTGTCGATGTCAACGTCGGTGATGACGATATCCCGTCGGGTGGCGGAGTCGTCGGCCCATACCAGGACGTACTCGGCTCCGCCTTCTCTGCTGCGTACGCGTTCAGTGGGCAGGTCGGTGTTGATCTTGCCCTTCTCGTTCATGAGCCCGGTGAGGAACATCTCCGAGAGCAGGTCGATGAGACCGGAGCCGCAGATTCCGATGGGCTTCTTGTTGCCCACGGTGATGATCATGGGCTCGTAGCCCACCTTGTCGATGCGCACCTGCTCTATGGCCCCTCCGGTGGCGCGCATGCCGTGCTTCACGCCCCCACCCTCGAAGGCGGGCCCGGCGGAACAGGAACACGAGAGCAGCCACTCGCGGTTGCCCAGCACCATCTCCCCATTGGTGCCGATGTCGATATACAGGGTCATCTTGTCGGTGTTGAATACCCCGGAGGCCAGGATGCCCGCCACGATGTCGCCCCCGACGTAGCTCGCAACGCAGGGGAGCGGATAGAGGTAGACGCCGGCGGCGATGCGCAGCCCGATGTCCGAGCACTTGATCCAGGGGAAGATGGTCCCCGAGGGGATGTAGGGCTCTTCGCGGATGTATTTCGGGTTGAGCCCCAGGAGGAGGTGCATGATGGTGGTGTTGCCCGCCGCCACCACGTGGGTGATGTTGCAGTATTCGATGCCCGCTTGCTCCACCAGGTTCTTGATTAGGTTCCAGATGGTCCCCACCACCACCGACTGCAGTTTTGCCAGTCCGGTGCCGCGGGTGGCGTAGATGATGCGGGTAATCACGTCCTCGCCGAAGGCCACCTGCGCGTTGTAATCCGAGGCGCGCGCCGTAACCTCGCCGGTGCGCAGGTCGATGAGTTCCGCCGAGATGGTGGTGGTGCCCACGTCGATGGCGATGGCCGACTGCCGCTGCGTGGTGTCGTACTGCTCGATGCGCACGGCCCGCAGCTCGTCGCCGGAATCGAGCACGGTCACGGTGATGTCCCAGCTGCTCTGTCGGATCATGTTTGGGAGCCGCTGCAACACCGGATAATCCACCACCACGTCGCGCAGCCCCGCCTCCACGGCCAGGCCGCGCTTGATGCGCTCGGCGTCGCTGGCGTTGTCGTCCAGGGTGGGCTCGGCGAGGACAAGGTGCACCTTGCGGGTGGGAGGATCGAGCTCCCACTCGGGCAACCGCTCCTCCCAGTCCGCCGCGGCCAGCAGGTAGCCATGGGCGGGCGTGGGTTCCGCGCGCTCGAATATCCTCTTATCGCCGATGCGCGACTCCAGCGGCACCGTCACCTCGAGGTCACTCAGCACCCTGGTCTGGCAGGCCATGGCGTAACCCTTTGCGATGTCCACCTCGGTGAGCTTGGGGTTAGGGTCGCGCTCGACCTCCCCTTTCTCGATGACCACGCGGCATTTGCCGCAGGACCCGGAACCCCCGCAGGACGCGTTGATGTGCACATCGGCGTCCATGGCTGCCCTGAGGAGGTTGTCCCCTTTGGCCACAACGGTGTAGCGGTTGTCAGGCAGGAACAGGACCCTGCAATTGCCCTCCACTTACCAGCCTCCAGACCTCAACGTCTCTTCTCGGGTAGATGCCCCGGTCCCTCCTCGGACCGGGGCATCGCTTCCGACTTTCATGCTTGCGCGTCGCGCGACTCAGAACAACCCGAGGGTCTTTCCGCTCTCGTCGATATCGACGTCGACCGCCGCGGGACGGCTGGGCAGACCGGGCATGGTCCTCATGGCGCCGCACAGCGGGTAGAGGAACCCGGCGCCGATAGAAGGCCTGATATCCACCACCGGCAGGCGGTAGTCCTTGGGCACTCCCTTCAGGTTGGGGTCGTGGGACAGCGACAGGTGGGTCTTGGCCATGCAGATGGGCAGCTTGTCGTAGCCGGCCTCGGTGAACTGCTTGATCTTCTGCTCGGCCAGGGGGGTGTAGTCCACCCCGTCGGCGCCGTAGATCTTGGTCGCGATGGCCTCGATCTTCTCCTTGATGGGGGCGTCGTCGGCATAGAGGTACTTGAAGTCCTTGGGCATGTCGCACGCGGCCACGATGGCCTCCGCCGCCTCTTTGCCTCCCTCGCCGCCCTTGGCCCACACGTCGATGGGCACGCAGGCCGCTACGCCGGCTGCCTCAGCCAGCCTCTTGACCAGGGCGATCTCCGCGTCGGTGTCCGTGGTGCGCTGGTTGATGGTCACCACCACGGGGACGCCGAAGAGCTTCATGTTCTCGATCTGCTTGACCAGGTTGCCTGTCCCCTCCTCGAGGGCGGGCATGTTCTCCTTCTTCACCAGTTCCTCGTCAAGCTTCTTGCCCGGCCGGGCCTCGAAGGCGCCGCCGTGCATCTTGAGGGCACGGATGGTCGCGGTGATGACCACGCAGTCCGGGGTCACGCCGGAATAGCGGCACTTGATGTCCATCATCTTCTCCGCGCCCATGTCCGCGCCGAACCCGGATTCAGTCACCACGTAGTCGCCGCACTTCAGCGCCACGTAGTCAGCCACGATGGAGTTGTTGCCGTGGGCGATGTTGGCGAAGGGGCCGGCGTGCATGATGCAGGGGTTGTGCTCGAGGGTCTGGATGAGGTTGGGCTTGAGGGCCTCCTTCATGAGCACGGTCATGGCCCCCGCCGCCTTGAGGTCCTCGGCGGTCACCGGCTTGCCGTCGTAGGTATAGGCGACGACGATGCGCGAGAAGCGCTCCCTCAGGTCCTTGAGGCTGGTGGCCAGGGCCAGGATGGCCATGACTTCTGAGGCCACGGTGATGTCATAACCGGTCTGGCGTGCATAGCCGTTCTCCCGGCCGCCCAGGCCAATGACGATGTCGCGCAGGGCGCGGTCGCTGATGTCCACCACCCTCCTCCAGGAGATGGTGAGGGGGTCGATGTTCAGGGGGTTGCCCAGCAGGATGCTGGTGTCGATCATCGCCGCCAGCAGGTTGTTGGCGACGCCTACGGCGTGGATATCCCCGGTGAAATGGAGGTTGAGGTCCTCCATGGGAACCACTTGAGAGTAGCCGCCCCCGGCCGCGCCGCCCTTGATTCCGAAGACCGGCCCCAGGGAGGGCTCACGCAGCGCGAGCACCACGTTCTTTCCAATCTTTGCGAGCGATTCGGTCACGCCGATGGAGGTCACGGTCTTGCCCTCCCCCAGCGGGGTGGGGGTGATGGCGGTCACGTCGATATACTTGCCGTTGGGCTTGTCCTTAAGCCTGGCCAGGACGGCGTCAAAGTCGATCTTGGCCTTGTACTTTCCATAGAGATCGATCTCGTCGTCCTCCAGGCCCATCTTCCTGGCGATCTCGACGATTGGGAGTAGTTCCGCCGCTTGCGCGATTTCCAGATCACTCGGAACCATGCTGCAACTCCTTTCCTCTTTTTCCCGCGGGTAAACCCTTCTGGTTGCCTTCCTTGACTTTTCGCGGTCTCTATATACCGATTTTTGACATATATTAAACCGACGGCTCACCACCTCCGTAAGGAGGCTTCGGAGTCCCCGGTGAAGTCCTCATCGCGAGTGGTCGGTGCCTTATTATCCCCTCCGGCGCACCCAAAGTATTATATCCATTACCCCCCCATAATGCAAATAAGAACAGGCGGCCGGCAAATCGGATTTTCGCTGGTAGATGCGTTGTTTTATGCTACAAGGCCGCAACGGTTCAGCCATGGGTGATGGTGGGGGACTGGGCGGTCTCGCCCTCGCCGGAACCCTCGAAATAGATATCCTCCCTCTCGAGTATATCCGCCGGGTATGGATCAACCACCCTCCAGCCGCGTCGCAGGTCCTCGGGAAGCGATTCCTCCACCATCCCGGCCACGTTTTCCGCAAGCATGGTCTTGAGCAACCCCACTATCACCCTCACCGCGCTGTCCGCCTGCTTGAGGCTCTCCAGCCCCGCTTCGTCCCTGACCCTTGTCAACAGCTCCTTGCGGTCCATGGCGCTTCACCCCCCTGTTCCGGCATGTACAGCACCTATTTCTATTATCCCCACCTGGGACTTTGATTGAAACGTGGGGTAAAGGGCGGGTCACAGGTCGGGGCGCGGTTGATAGGTAATGTAAGGGTCAGACTTCTTGTTTGTTGCGTTCCACCAAAAGCTGCTACCTCTATCCAGGCAGCACGAATGCAAGAAACAAGACCCTCAGACGACGAGAGAGCGCCAACCCCGGAAGTTCGGGCTTGCCATACCGTTTGGTGATCGATAGATCCAACCTCTGGCTTATGTGACGGCGACTGGGGCCAGTATAAATGCTGGCCCACGGCGCTACGCATCGCTGGCCCCGGCATGCGGTCGAGGGCTCAGCCTTGACATTTCGCACCGCAGGCGCGAAACACAACGCATGAGCCTTTCCAGCGGGTTACGGAACGGACGGGGGTGGGCAGACAGAGGGGTTAGGACCAGTGTTGGGCGACGATGGCGGCGATCTCTTTTTCGCGACCGAAGAGGAAGTGGTCCGCACCCTCCAGGATGCGCAGATCCGCCCCCAGGCGCAAGGACAGTTCCCGCAGCTTCGTGAGGTCGTTGAACTGGTCGCGGGCGCCGCTGACGATGAGGGCATCCTGGGGCGGTAACGCGCCCTCCTCGTCCAGGAAATAAAAGAAGTCGAACCCCACCATGGGTGGGCTCACCAGGGCTATCCTGCTCGTCCGCCTTCCCCGCACCGCCCATCTCAGCCCTATCCAGGCACCGAACGACCATCCAGCCACGGCCGGGTCCGCACCGTCCAGGTCCGGCCTCTCGAGCAAGTAGCGGTAAGCCCCCTCTACATCCTCCACCTCGCAGATCCCTCCGGTGGACACGCCGCTCGAGAGCCCGACTCCACGGAAGTTGAAGCGCAGGCAGGCCCAGCCGCGGGAGACCAGGTCCTGGGCCATGGTCTCCAGCAGCGGTACGTACATTGAACCGCCGCCGATGGGATGGGGATGGCAGAGTATGCAGGCTGGAGGCATCTGCGCGTCCTCCGGCATCTCGAGGATGCCCTCGAGTCTTACGGGTTCCACGCAGTCCGCGTAAAAGCTCACCCTTTCCACTGACATGGGACTACCTCCTCGCAAGCGCGCAACGCGTTCATCATAAGGCAAACGCCCTACCGGTGCCACCGCCGGCCGTCACTTCGGCTCCAGGCCAGGCGGCATGATGATGGCGGTGGCGGGCGGGGTGGCGAGGGTGGGACGGCCGCGCCATACTTCGGACTTGGCCGGGCCTTTTGTGGTTTAATATTCTTCGAACAAATTCTCGCACGTAACTAGTCTTTCGTCCGCCAGATACGGGAACACCGGCACCGCGGGCGGCGGCTGAGGGAAAGGGAAGCTCATGGACTATGACGTCATCATCATCGGCGGAGGATACGCGGGGCTCTCGGCCGGCGCCATCCTGGCACACAAGGGGTACGAGGTGCTGCTGCTGGAGAAGTCCCGACACCTGGGGGGCCGTGCCAGCTACATGGAGAAGGACGGCTATACCGTGGAATACGGACTGCATGCCAACCGCTCCGCTTCCGACGGCGCCGCGGCCGCCGTCTTCCGCCGCCTGGGACGTGAGCTGGAGTTCATCGAGCCCGGTGAGCCGGAGCTGTGGCGGCAGGGGGAGTTCATCCCGCTGCCCAACAACGTCGGCAAGATCTTCAAGTCCCCCATGCTCCCCCTGCGGGCCAAGCTGAGCGCGGCGCGCTACCTGGTAAAGCTGGTCATGGGCAATCCAGCCAAGAAGAACCAGGTCTCCCTGGAGGACCTGACAGCGGGCTGCAAGTCCGAGGAGACCCTGGAGATCCTGCGCATCATCTCGGGGATCGGGATCATCGCCCCGGAACCGCGCTTCGCCTCCGCGGGAGAGCTGGCTGCCTACCTGAAGAAGGCCCTGCGTTCCAAGGTGAAGGTGGGCTATCCAAGGGGGGGCACCCCCAGCATCATCGCGGGCTTGCGCGAAGAGCTCGAGAAGAACGGACAGATCTTGACGGGCAGCAAGGTCACGCGGCTGATGCTAAAGAAGGGCCTGGTGAGCCAGGTCAAGACGGAGACCGCCATCTACACCGCCTATGCGGTGGTCAGCGCGATCCCGGTTCAGAACGTCCCCGACCTCTTCGGGGGAAAGGACCTGCCCATGAAGTTCGTCAAGAAAGCGCGGGAACTCGTCCCCACCGCCGGCATCTCCATGGATATCGGGCTCAAGGAGCCGGTCTCGGACAAGAGCGGCCTGCTGGTGACGTCGGAACCCCTGAGCATGGGCCAGTTCACCTCCAACATCGATCCCGGGATGGCCCCGGAAGGTCGTCAGCTCCTCTCCTGGTACTATCCTTTACCGCTGCCCTGGGTAAAGAACGAGGAGAAGATGGCGCGCGAGGAGGATCGTCTGCGTGCGCTGCTCGCGGAGATGTTCCCGGGCATCTGGGATGCACTGGACTGGGAGCGCACCTTGCGGCTGTCCATGGTGGACGGTTTCCTGCCGAGGCCCGGCCAGACGCGGGACGACCGGCCCGGTTTCACCATCCCATCGCTGGACAATTTCTTCCTCTGCGGCGACACCACCCGCGCGGAGGGGACGGGTGGCGACACCGCCTTCAACTCCGCCATCCACGTCTCCGGCCTGGTGGATGACTACCTCGAGGAGATCACCGAGAATGACGAGGACGAGGACTGAACCGAGAAAGGAGTCAGCATGGAAAGGCATCCCTCCCTGGCCAATGCCGACGACAGTATCCTGGTGGTCATCGACCCCCAGGAGAAACTGGTGAAGATGATCCATAACCGCGAGGAAGTGGTGGGGACCATCGCGCGCCTGCTCAGGTTCGCGGACATCTTCGGCATCCCGGTGGTGCTCACGGAGCACTACCCCCAGGGGTTGGGGTATACGGTTGAAGAGGTCAAGGAGGCCCTCACCATATACGAGCCGGTGATCAAGCGCATCTTCAGCTGCTTCGGCGTGCCGGAGTTCGCGGAGGCGCTGGCCGCCACGGGGAGGAAGCGCCTCCTGGTGACGGGCATAGAGACCCATATCTGCGTCAGTCAGACGGTGCATGACGCCATGCAGAGGGGTTACCGCGTGCAGGTGGTGGCAGACGGCACGGGCACGCGCAAGCGCGAGGACCACGAGACCGCCCTGGCCCGGATGTACGCCGAGGGGGCCGTTGTCACCACCTCGGAGTCGCTAATCTACGAAGTCCTCTACCGCGCCGATGGCCCGGAGTTCAAACAGGTACTCGAACTGGTGAAATGAACAGGATACGACTTTTCTACGCGGCCGGCGGCGGTTTCCTGGGCCTGGTCCTGGTCGGCGTGGGGTGGGGAGTTTCGAGCTACTATCTGGTGGTGGCGGGGACGGTGGTCATCGCCGCATCACTGGCCTGGATGACCATACCCATGCCCACCGTTTTCTGATATGGAGAGGAACTTGAGCGAAGATATAGACCTCTCGGACCTGCCGCAGGACTCCTACCCCGAACTCATCCTCACCGGGGAGCGGACGCTCCCCGGCATCCGGGAGGAGAACTACTGGTTCCAGCGCCACCTCGTCGCCTATGAGTTCCTGCTCGGACTGGCCGCCGGCAAGAGGGTGCTGGACCTGGGCAGCGGGGAAGGATACGGCACCGACCTGCTGGCCACACGTGCCGTCGAGGCGGTGGGGGTGGACCTGGCCCCGGAGGCCATCTACCACGCGCGCCGCACCTACCGGCGTCCGAACCTGCGCTTCGCCTACTCGGACCTTTACGACCTGGGGCTGGAGGACGCGTCATTCGACGTCGTATGCTCGCTGCAGGTGGTCGAGCACCTGCACCGGCCGGAGATCTTCATGCGCGAGGCGCGGCGCGTGCTGGCGCCCGGGGGACTCTGCGTCCTGACCACCCCCAACCGCCTGCTTATCTCACCCGGCCGTGATGAGCCGGTAAACCCTTTCCATATCGTCGAGTACGACTCCCGACAGTTCCTTGACTTCATGCGCAGCTTCTACCCCGACGTGGAAATGAAGGGTGTCTTCCACGCCCGCAGGCTTCGCCTGCATGACATGCTCTCCCGGCGCAACTTCTCCCAGTTCTGCCTGGACATGCCGCCACGTCTGGAACGCTGTTTCTACCGGCCCCTTTTTATCCCCTCCATCAATACGCGCGACTTCCGCATCACGGACACCGCGCTCGCTGAAGCCATCGACTTCATCGCCATCGGGACCAAACCCCGCGATCCCGCCGCGGCCGGGGAGAGCTGACATGGCTTCTCCCGCCATCGTCATCCTCCTGCACACCCACATGCCGTACGTACGCCGCAACGGCGACTGGCCCGTGGGCGAGGAGTGGCTGCTGGAGGCGTGGGCGGAGAGCTACCTGCCCATCTGGAAGATCGTCGAGGACCTGACCGCGGGGGTCCTTCCCGGCCGTCTCTGCCTCACTCTCACGCCCATCCTGGCCGAACAGCTGCAGGACGCGTATATGGAGGAGCGCCTCGACTGGTACCTCAAGAACAAGATCGAGCATACCCGGCTGGAGATGGAGCGCCTCGAGGCCATGGGCGACGAGCCCAGGAAAGCCCTTGCCGCCTATTTCGGCGACCTCTACCGCGGCCTACTCGCCGACTTCGATGCGCGTTTCCGCGGCAGGATGATGCGGGTACTCAGAAGCGGCATGGACGCGGGGGCCGTCGAGGTCCTCGCCAGCGCGGCCACCCATGCCCACCTGCCCTCCCTGGGCAGCCAGGGCTGCGTGAAGGCCCAGATAGAGATCGGCATCGAGAGTTACCGGCGCTGCTTTGGCCGCGACCCGCGGGGGTTCTGGCTGCCGGAGTGCTCGTACACCCCCGACCTCGATGGCGTCCTGGCCGCGTTCTCCCCGCCCCTGCAATACGTCGTCCTGGACTTCACCGCCCCCGACGCGACGGCCGCGGAGGCCCACACCTGGGAACCACGCCGCCTGGGTTCCACCCCATTGATGGCTCTGCTGCGTGACCGCACCGCCCATGAACTGGTGTGGACCTTGCGGGGTTACCCCTCGGGCGGCGACTACCGGGAGTTTGCCAAGCGCGATCACGACGGCTGGGGTTTCCAGTACTGGAGGGTCACCTCGGGTCATACTCCCCTGGATGAAAAGGATATCTATTACCCCGACAGGGCGGAGATGCAGGCACGGGAGCATGCCGGCGATTTCGCCGCGAGGCTGGAGCGGCGCGCGGCGGAGGCGATGGCCACCAGCGCGGGAACGGGCACCGCGCCGGTTCTCCTCGCCGCGTACGACACCGAGCTAATGGGCCACTGGTGGAAGGAGGGACCGTCCTGGCTGCGTGAGGTCCTGTCACGCCTCGGCGGTGCTGCCCTCCTCCCCCATCAGGTGGCGGAGGAGGCCGTGGCAGCGGAGCTGCCCGCCATCTCTCCCCCTATGACCGCCTGGAACGTGGACGGGACCTTCTCCACCTGGGTAAACCCCGGCACGGCGGCGATCTGGACCGAGACCCGTGCCATGGAGGAGGACCTCCTGCGGCGCATCGCGGGTGGCGGGAGCGGCGCGGAAGAAGGGCGGGCCCTGCTGCAGGCGGCCAGGGAGCTGCTCCTCGCAGAAGCCAGCGACTGGACCTTCATGATCACCCGGGACGCGGCCGCCTCCTACGCCCGCGACCGCTTCGAGGCCCACTGTTCCCGCTACCTCGCCATCACGGACATGCTTGACCGCGGCGGCATGGATATCCCGTCCCTTGCCTCCCTGGAGGACACGGACAACCCCTTCCCCTGGCTCTCCCTCCAATCCTGGCTTTAGCCCCTGTTTCCCGTTTCAGGCATTCAGCTTCGCCGCAAAATAATCGAAAAAGAAAGTGGGCGTGTCACAAGCCGTAAAAACGGCTTCAAGCGAACAAAGAGGTTGAGCCGATGTTCTCGGCCTTGCTCAGAACGGCCGCCTCAGCCCATGACGACGGGTCCATGGACGGAAGCCAGGGAGACACGACGTGGCCGGAATTCGAGGTGAGGGTAATGCGCCGCAGACATATGGTGGAACTGACTGATCAGCGCTGGTGCCCCCGGCTCTTTCGTGACATCGCTACGGATGTCTTGCGCTTCACCAGCGTTAAGACGAATATGTACGCCCCGATCCTGCCACGCCTGAAGGAGGTGCTACAGACCCTGGACTGCCACGATATCGTCGACCTCTGCTCGGGGGGAACGGGTCCCGTGCTCCTCATCCAGGAGCAGCTGAACGACCGCGAAGGCTATCCCGTGCGGGTGACCTTGAGCGACAAGTTCCCGCACCTGGAGGTCCTGGAGCAGGCCGCAAAGGGAGCGAGCTGCGAGGTTGACTTCATCGCGGAGCCGGTGGATGCCACCAGGGTGCCGGAGGATCTGCGGGGTTTTCGCACCCTGTTCGCTTCCTTTCATCACTTCAGGCCCGAGGATGCGCGCGGGATCCTGGAGGACGCCGCCCGCAGGGGGGAGGGGATCGGGGTCTTCGAGTTCACGGGGAGGAACCCCGGCATCTTTTTGATCATGCTCCTTTCCCCACTGTATCTCCTGCTGTTCATGCCCTTCATCAAACCCTTCAGCTGGCGGAGGATGTTCTGGACCTACATCGTCCCCCTCGCGCCGCTGGTCCTTATGTGGGAGGGACTGGCATCGAATATGCGCACCTACTCCGCGCAGGAGCTGCGGGAACTTGTCGGGGATATCGCGGAGAACGGTTACACCTGGGATATTGGGGCGGTGCGCGGCACCTGGGATCTGGGAAAGGTCCACGGTATCGGGCTGCACAAGATAACCTTTCTTCTCGGCTACCCGTCGAGACGGATGTACGGCGCATCTCACTAGACCGCCCCGGTTGATATGCAAGGATGACATTCATTTCCCATCACCCCCCTTCTCTGCTTCCCATCAGACCTCCCCCGGCCCGCCCCCGGCGCCCGGCCGGCGCCCGGCCGGTTGCCATCCACGTCGCGTTTTAATAGAATATTCGTGCTCGTCTTGACCTGGCAGGGAGTCAACCAAGAGAGATGCGGCGGCCGGAAAGGTCGCTTTGCTGTGCAGGAACGGGGTGGATGATGAACGTCGTGATCCTTTCCTGGGAGTATCCACCCAGGATCATCGGCGGACTGGGTACCCACGTACACCAGTTGGCGGTGAACCTGGCCCGCATGGGGACCAATATCCACGTGGTGACCAAGGACGCCCCGGACGCGCCCGACTTCGAGGTAGCGGAGGGCGTACAGATCCACCGCGTCCCCCTCTATGCGCCGGAGATACCCCAGGAGGAATGGGTGCCATGGACCCTGCAGTTCAACGTAGCCCTGCTGGAACGCGCTATCCCCCTCATCAACGACAGGATCGGCAAGGTCCACGTGCTCCACGCCCATGACTGGCTGGTGGCCCACGCGGCCATCGCCCTCAAGCACGCCTACCGCATCCCCCTCGTGGCCACCATCCACGCCACGGAATACGGGCGCCACCAGGGGTACATACCGGAGGGCATGTCGAGGATCATCCACCAGATCGAATGGTGGCTGACCTTCGAGAGCGTGCGCACCATTACCTGCAGCAACTACATGAAGGACGAGGTAAGACACATCTACGAGCTCCCGGAGGACAAGATCACCGTCATCCCCAACGGAATAGAATACGAACTCTTCCGCTGCGGCGCGGACACCGAGCGCATCCGCAGGCAGTTCGTGGAACCCGACTCGCGCATGATCTTCTTCGTAGGACGCCTGGTCTACGAGAAGGGCGTGCAGACGGTCATCGAGGCCATGCCCCGCGTGTTGCAGGAGTTCCCCGACCTGCGTTTCCTGGTGGCTGGCACCGGGCCCCACGTGAGGGCCCTGCAGGTGATGATCGACGAACTGGGCCTGGGCGAGAAGATCAGGCTCCTCGGCTTCGTGGACGCGAAGAAGCTGCCCATGTTCTACAAGTGCGCCGACATCACCGTCGTCCCCAGCATCTACGAGCCCTTCGGCATGGTGGTGCTCGAGGCCATGGTCGCGGGATGCCCGGTCATCGTGGCCGACACCGGCGGCCTCAAGGAGATCGTGGTCCACGAGGAGACCGGCCTCTGCTTCAAGCCCGGCAACCCCGAATCCCTGGCCCGGGCGATGATCCGGGTGTTGCGGGACGAGGGGCTGGCACAGCGCCTCACCAGCGACGCCCAGAAGTTCATCGGAGAGAAATATAACTGGGAGCGCATCGCCCGGCATACCATGGACATCTACCAGCGTTCGATCAAAGAGTACGAGTACCGGCCCCGCGTGCTCTCGGTCTGTCCCCCCATCCCCCAGCGCGCCGAAGGCAGTTAACGCACAGTTTTTCGCTCGATCATTCGATAGACTGTATCGCATAAGCGACAGCGGCACCCGGAGGGTGACGCGGCGGTGCCAGCCGCCCGGCGATTTCTGAATGGCCGGGCCTGGCACGTGTACGTTTCGATGGGAAGCCCGGAGGGTGACGCGGCGGTGCCCAGCCGCCCGGCGATTTCTGAATGGCCGGGCCTGGCACGTGTACGTTTCGATGGGAAGCCCGGAGGGTGACGCGGCGGTGCCCAGGCCTTGACGCTTCCGAGCGTCAAGGCCTGGCATGTGTACATCAGGATGTGAGAGTGTGAACACGGAGCTGAAACGAAGCCTCGACCGCGTTTTCTTCCCCGCTTCCGCCGCCATCGTGGGCGTCTCCGAGCGCATGGACAACCCGGGCACCCTCTTCCTGCGCGCCTTCAAGGACATGGGCTTCGGCGGCGCTCTCTATCCCGTCAACCCCCGCCACACGGAGATACTCGGGCTGCGCTGCTACCCGGACCTCGCTTCGCTGCCAGGCGGCACAGACCTGGTGATCCTCGCCGTCCCCCCCGCGGCCGTACCCTCGCTGGTACGCGACTGCGCCGCCACCGGCGTGGGCGGCTGCATCATCAACACCGCCGGATTCTCGGAGACGGGGCGCGCGGAAGGGCAGCGCCTCGAAGAGGAGATACTGCAGGCCTGCCGGGGCAGCGGCTTGAGGCTGGTGGGGCCCAACTGCATGGGAATCTACTCGGCGCGGGGCAAGATAGCCCTCTTCGCGGGCATGTTCTCCACGGAAGGCCGCGCCGGCATGATCTCCCAGAGCGGTTCCCTCTCGAGCATCACCTATGTCACAGCCCTGGAGCGCGGGGTCCTCTTCGACAAGATCGTCTCCAGCGGTAACGAACTCGACCTCAACTGCGCCGACTACCTGGAGTACATGGCCGCCGACCCGGGAACCGAAATGGTCCTGGCCTACCTGGAGGAGGTGCGAGATGCCCGCCGCTTCCTGGAGACGGCCGTATCCCTTCGCGGCGTGAAGCCGGTCATCGTGCTCAAGGCGGGGCTGACCGTGTCTGGCGGCAAGGCCGCCGCCAGCCATACCTCCGCCCTGGGGGGCAGCGCCGAGGTGTTCGAGGGGGCGGCGCGTCAGGCGGGGATGATCATGGCCAACGACCTGGCGCAGATGCTCGACTGCGCCGCCGCCCTGTATCACCTGCCCCCGTGCCGGGGCAGGAGGGTGGCCATAGTCAGCTCGCCGGGCGGCCTGGCCGTCAACTGCGCCGACGCGGTGGAAAGGCACGGCCTCGAGCTCGCGCCCCTCACGGTGGAAACCCGGGCCGCGCTGGCGGAGTTCCTGCCCGCCGAGGGCACCTCTTTCGGAAACCCCGTGGACCTGGGGTTCGGCGCGGTGGTCCCGGGCAATTACCTCAAGGCCCTCGAGATAATGGCGAACGATCCGACGGTGGACATCCTGATGACAGTGGGCACGGCTCCCGCCTCACGCGACGGGGACATCGGCCTTATCGCCGCCATCACCGGGGAGATGCTGGAGGCCCGCAACGCCGTCTCCAAGCCCCTGGTTTCGGTACTCTTCCCCAGCGCCTTCACCGCTCCCCACATGGCCAGGCTCCATGCCGCCGGCATCCCCTCCTACCCGACCCCCACCGCCGCCTGCTTCGCGCTCGATGCTTACCAGGGCTTTCATGCCGCCGCACGGGCCCGCGGCGCCTGGGACGGCGGAGGGCTGCCCTGAAAGGTCAGTGAGGGGCACGTACGGCAAGGCTCTCCTCGCGGTTTACCATCTTTCCTCCCGGCAGGATGAAAGACGAGAGAAACGCCAGGAAGGTGAAGAAAGCAGCGAAGGCCAGGGCGGTGCGGTTGGCCTTGGTGACCGCGTCGTGACTGATGCTGACGATCTCGGCGCTGATCTCCTGGGGGATATAGTCGGGCAACTCGGCGCCGCCCCCGAACTCCACGTTGGAGACCTGCTCGCTGATGGCCTCGTCGACCTGCGCCTTGAAAGGCTCGGGGATGACCGCGCTAGCCTGTACGCCGCTGCTCAGGCTGGCCGCGATGGAGGAGATGAGCACCGCGCCGATGACCGCCGTTCCCAGGGTCATGCCCAACTGCCGGAAGGTGTTGTTCACGCCCGAGGCCTCCCCGGCCTGCTGCACGGAGACGGCCGAAAGGGTCATATTCCCTATCTGCCCCATCATCAGGCCCATGCCCATCCCCACCAGGATGAGGCTGGGGATGAAATCGCTGGCGGTCGAGCCTACATCCCAGACGGCGATCTGAAGCGCGTATCCGCCGATGATGCTCAGCATCCCCGCCTGGATCATCAGCTTGGGCCCGACGCGGTTGGCCATCATGCCGGAGACGGGAGCGGCGATGAGGGAGGCGGCGGAAAGGGGGATTAGGGCGAGACCGGTATGAAAGGCGTCGTAGCCCCTCACCGCCTGCAGGAAGACCGGGAGCGAGAAGATGAGGCCGGCCTGTCCCAGGGCGACCAGTCCCACGACGCTCGTGCCCGAGACGAACTGCCGGTTGCGGAAGAGGTGGGTGGAGACCAGGGGGGTATGGCCACGCCGCTCCACCCTTCTCTCCCACAGTATGAACCCCGCCAGGATGGCGGCCCCCAGGACGATGGCGTAGAGGGATATGGAGATGGTGCCGAACGTCACCCAGCCGAAGAGGGAGAAGGGCTCCTTGGCCACGATCCAGCCGTAGGTCGACGACTCGATGATCCCGTAGACCAGGAAGAACATGCCGGAGGCGGAGAGGGCGACCCCCGGCCAGTCCAGCTCGGGTCGCTCCTCGCGGTCGCGCGACTCCTTGATCAGGAAGGCCCCGCCCAGGAGCACCGCGGCCACGAAGACGTTGATGCGGAAGGCCCAGCGCCAGCTGTAGGCGGTGGTTATATAGCCGCCCAGCAGCGGACCGATGGCGGTGGCGGCGCCGGCGACGCCCCCCCAGATGCCGAAGGCGATGGCGCGGTCGCGTCCCCGGTAGTGCGAGACCAGCAGGGACATGGTGGCCGGCATCATCAGGGCTGCGCCGATGCCCTCGATGATCGATTCTCCGACGATCATCACGGGCACGTTGGGGCTGATGGAGCAGACGTAGGAGCCCACGGCGAAGACCAGCGCCCCCAACATGAACATCTTCTTGCGCCCGAAGAGGTCTCCCATCCTGCCCCCGGTGATCATGAACGCCGCGATGGTCAGGGAGTAGGCCGTGATCACCCACTGGATCTTCTGGATGGTGGTATCCAGGTCCTGGATGATTGTGGACAGGGACACGTTGAGCAGGGTCATGTCGATGAGGATGATGGCAAGGGAGAGGCAGAGCACCGAGATAGGTGCCCACTTGCGCACCGCCTGCCAGCCCCGGATGCGCGTCTCCTCCATCATCCCGTCTTCTCGCGCAGCTGGCGGGCAGCCTCCTCCGGGGCGAGGATGGAGAGGCTCATACCGGTAGCCAGCTCGAAACCGGCGCTGACGATGATACGCGGGACCATCTCCACATGCCAGTGATAGTAGGGGTAGTCACCGCCGTCACAGGGCGCGCTGTGCAGCCAGAGGTTGTACGGTGGAGCGCCGAGGAGGGCGGAGAGGGCCTTGAGGGCGCGGGTGAGCGCGTCGGCCATGTCCGCGATCTCATCAACGCGGCAACCCGCGAAGTCCGGGTCGTGCCGGCGGGGGGTGAAACGCAACTCGAAGGGGGCACGGGCGGCGTAGGGCACCAGGACGGTCCAGCCCCCGTTCTCCAGCACCACCCGGCCGTCCTCGCGCGCTTCCTCGACCTCGAGGCAGAGAGGGCACCCCCTGCCGGAACGGCGCCGGGACTCCCGCAGCTCCCCGCTGATGGCCCGCGTTACCATGGGCAGCACGAAGACCTGGGTATGGGGATGGTCGAGTGAGGCCCCCGCTTCCCGCTTGTTGTTGATGATGATCTGCACCTGCTTTACCCTGGGCAGCGCCGCGAAATGGCGGTAGCGTTCCAGGTACGCCCCGAGCAGGCCGGCAGCCGCCTCCCCATCCATGTCGCCCAGGGAGAGAGTGTGGTCGGGAGAGTTGATGATCACCTCGTGATCGCCGTATGCCGGGAGTCCCACCCTGGTCCCCCGGCGCCAGCCCCGCGAGCCGGCCTCGGGCATGAACGCGGGATAGAGGTTGGGGACCACCCTCACCCTCCAACCGGGCGAATCCGGTGGGCCGCCCTCCCTGCCCACCGACCAGGTCTCCGGCGGGGTAAGCGATTCGTTGCCGGGACAGAAAGGGCACAGGGGCTCCCCGGCCGCCTGTCCCGGGACGGCGCCGGGCCGGCGCGAACGCCCCACCGCCAGTATGGACCAGGTGCCGGTGACCGCGTCCCGCCTTATCTCTGGAAGCGGCATCCCGCCATCGCCTGAGTTCCCGGCCATGATCACCTCACTCCCAAACTATGTAACGGGACGCGGTCTCCACCCCAGCACCCTGGCAGGCACGCCGCCCACCACGGCATAGGGAGGCACGTCGCGGTTTACCAGGCTCATGGCCCCGATCACGGAACCCCGGCCCACGGTGACCCCGCGCAGGATGGATGCCTTCTCGCCCACCCATATATCTCCCTCGAGCCGGATGGGCTTTTTGGTGATGCCCTGGGAGCGGATGGCGATTACCGGATCCCAGTAGTTGTGGTCGAAATCCACGATATACACGGAGTCCGCGAAGAGGCATTCCGGACCGATATAGACCCCGGCGTAGCAGTTTACGGTGTTGTCGGTGCCGAAGATGGTGTTGTCGCCGACATATAGCTCGCCCTCGTGGCAGCGCAAAGCGTTGTTGGTGCCGATCCACACCCAGCGACCGATGCGGATGGTGGCCCCTTTTTTCACCACCACCTGGTAGCGGCGCGGCAGGAAGATAAACCCCTCCGTCTTCACCCGCGGGTGCAGGACCTTGAAGCGGAGGAACCTGTAGAGCCAGCGCCAGTAGCGAGGGCCGTACATGCGCCTCTTGCGCACGAAGCGGACGGTGCTAACCACCCAGGCCCAGCCGCGCGGTCTTTCCCTGGGAGTGCCGTATGCCGGTCCGGCCCCCTTTTCGACTTCCCGCAGGGCTTCGACCATCCCGTTCTTCATCATCGCCCTTCCATCCAGGCCAGCGCCGCCGCCGGTAACGGCCGGGCATCGCGACGCTTTATCTGCCGGCCTCTCTTTCCGCTGACCGCCGCGCCATTTTCCTCCCGGCAAGCCGGACGGAGACATGACGATGCGGGGAGCCGGCTGTCCCGCTTATACCATCGCGCACGAACAGCCTTATTTTTCCAGGTAAACGATGAGATTGTAAAACCAGCCGCGCGGCAGGTACGGGTAGAGCTTCTGGTCCCAGGCCCGCACGCGCTTGTAGGTGTTATACGCTCCCCACCGCCAACGGTCGGTGATGTTCTCCTCGCTCACGCTGCCTTCCACGGTACGGATCATCCAGCCGATGAAGCTGGAGATGAGCTCCTCCGACTCGAAGCGCACGCGCGAGAACCCCGCCCTGCGGGCGCGGTCGCAGAGCTCGCTGGGGCGGAAATTGTGGATGTCCACCATGAACTCCAGCTCCTGCAGCTCGTGGTCTTCTAGTGAACCACAGGCGTCGTAACGTCGCAGCGTGATCTTCTTCTTGCCCAGGCGGCCGCCGAGGAGCGCGTACCAGCGCACCGCGAAGGAAGCCAGGGCCTTCGCGATCCTAGCCAGGCGGTGGCCGACCACCGTGGGCTCGCCCGCCACCACGCACCTGCCGCCGGGCTTGAGCACTCGCTGTATCTCCCGGAAAGACGCATCGAGGTCGGGCAGGTGGTGCAGGACGGCATGGCCTATGACCAGGTCGAAGGAGGCGTCATCGTATGGCAGTCTCTCGGCGTCCGCCTGCTGCAAGTGGACATCGATACCCAGATTGTCGGCGTTGTCCTGGCAGACGTCCAGCATGCCCTGGGAGATATCGCAGCCCCAGGCCTCGGTGAGCACGCCGGCCAGTCCCAGGTTGAGCATGGCATAGCCGGTCCCGCAACCGATCTCCATGACGCGGATATCGCGGGGAAACGGCTCCCCCAGCCCGAGCTCGAACTTGGAGAGAACGAACTCCGCCATGTCGTCATCGAAACGTATGGCCCACTTCTTGTCGTAATCGCGGCTGGTCTCGTCGTGGAAGACCAGGTTCGCTTCCTTGATATCCATAGCCATGATTATATGCACGGGGCACGCCGGTGGAAAGACCGCTCCGGACGGGCCGCACTTCTCGCCGCAGAACCTTACCCTTAATATATATTGAAAGGACGACGAGCGAGCCAGGAGGAGCATGGCATGGCGGCAGGCAGGGATACGGGCGTTTTCCCCGGGGTAGCGGCGGGGCGGCGGCCCGCGCCGGGGCGCTGGTGGGCCCCTGGTGACGTCATACTGGTGCTCGCCGTGATCGCGTTGAGCGTCTTCCTCATCGCGCAGGGCGTGGCCGGGGCCGGCACTGGTTCCCGCCTGGAGATAAGGGTGACCGCGGGCGGCAAGGAGGTCCTGACCCGCCCCCTGGACGGCGGCCCGGTAAGACTGACCGTCGAGGGTTTCAGCGGGGAGAGCTACCTGGAGGTCGCGGACGGCAGGGCACGCATGGTGGACTCCGCCTGCCCCGACAAGCTCTGCGTGAAGACGGGGTGGATATCCAGCCCCGGAGAGAGCATCGTCTGCCTCCCCAACCGGGTGGTTATCGAGGTGGTCAGCGGCGATGGAGGGCCGGATGTGGTCAACCAGTGACCTCCGCACGACGGGGCCCGTCTTTCCCCCCGCCGACCGTCGCGCCTACCTGGTGAGCCGCATCGGCCTGCTGGTGGCCCTGGGCCTGGTCCTGCAGATCATCGAGGGCACCATCCCTCCCGTCCTCCCCCTGCCCGGGGCCAAGCTGGGCCTGGCCAACCTGGCCACGGTCATCGCCCTGGTCACCTTGGGGCCGTGGGAGGCCCTGGTGGTCACGGTGCTGCGCTGCCTTCTGGGGGGACTGCTGCGGGGCAGCTTCATCGGTCTCACCCTCAGCCTCACTGCGGGGACGGCGGCCACCCTGGTCATGGCGGCCCTCTTCCGCCTCGGCCCCCGCACCCTCAGCCTAACCGGGGTGAGCATCGCGGGGGCGGTCACCCATAACGCGGTGCAGCTCGCGGTGGCCATGTGGCTGGTGGGTTTTCCGGGCCTTAAGTACTACCTCCCCTATCTGCTGCTCATAGCCCTGCCTACCGGCTTCTTCATCGGCCTGGCGGCGCGCAGGCTGGTCCTGTCCCTCGGCAGAGATGATTACGGGGGGGTGGTCTGAGCTGGAGGCGCCCACGGCTGTAGATGCGGTGGTATCCTGCAGGGAGGTCGCTTTCTCTTACCCGGGCCGGGAGGACACACCCGCGCTCGAGGACGTCTCCTTCGACATAAAGCAGGGCGAGTTCGTCGCGCTGGCGGGGCTCAACGGCTCCGGGAAGTCCACGCTGTGCCGGCTGCTCAACGCCCTCCTCCTGCCCACGCGGGGAAAGGTCTTCTCCTGCGGCCTCGACACCGCCCTGCCCGAGAACCTCGCCGGCATACGCAGCGGGGTGGGACTGGTCATGCAGAACCCCGACAACCAGATCGTAGGCCCAACGGTCGAGGACGACGTGGCCTTCGGCCCCGAGAACTTCGCACTGCCGCCGGAAGAGATTCACTCCCGCATCGATGAGTCCCTGCGGGCCATGGACCTCTCGGCACTGCGCGGACGCGAGCCCCATCTCCTCTCCGCCGGCGAGAAGAAACGCCTGGCGGTGGCGGCGGTGCTGGCCATGCGGCCCCGCGTCCTGGTCTCCGACGAGTCCACTTCCATGCTGGACCCGCCCACCCGCACCGAGACGCTGGCCCTCTACGCGGAGCTGCGTGAGAGGCTGGGCGTCGCCATCGTCCATGCCACCCACCATCCGGAGGAGGTCCTCGCGGCGGACCGCGTGCTACTGCTGTCGGACGGCCGCCTCGCATTCGCCGGTGACCCATACGACCTCTTCCGCGACGCCGGTCTCTGCCGGAAGTACGGGCTGCGCCCTCCTGCCCTTTACCTGCTGGCGCAGGAGATGGAGCGAAGGGGGCGCCCCCTGGGGCGCACGGCGCTGGGAGCTAAGGAGGTGGCGGACCGGCTATGGGCATCTCGCTGAACGGCGTCGGCTTCACCTACCTGCCCGGCACCCCCATGTCCAAGGAGGTGCTGAAGTCCATCGATATCGAGCTGCGGGAGGGGGAGGTGCTGTGCCTGGTGGGGAAGACGGGGGCGGGAAAGTCCACCCTCCTCTCCGTCATGTGCGGCATGCTGCGCCCCACTTGCGGAGCGGTCGCCCTGGACGGGGAGGTCATCTCCGACCGGGCCGGAATGAGCGCCCTGAGGACCGCCGCCGGCGTGGTGTTGCAGTATTCGGAGAAGCAGCTCTTCGCGGAGACGGTGGAGAAAGACGTGGCCTTCGGTCCGCGCAACCGCGGCCTGCACGGCGAGGAGCTGGCGACGGCGGTGCGCGAGGCGCTGATGCTGGTTGGGCTGGACCCCGGGGGGTATTCCCCGCGCTCCCCCTTCTCGCTCAGCGACGGCGAGATGCGCCGCTGCGCCCTTGCCGGGGTGCTGTCCATGCGCCCCCGCTACCTGCTCCTGGACGAGCCCTCTTCCGGCCTTGACCTGCCCGGCCGCGAGCTTCTCTACGGTGCCCTGGCGGAACAGCGCGAGCGAGGCGTGGGCGTCCTGGTGGTCACCCACGACTGGGAAGAGGTGGAGCTGCTGGCGGACCGGGTCGCCGTGCTCTCGGGCGGAGAGGTCCCGCTGCAGGGGGAGAAGGAGGAGGTGCTCACCGCCGTGGAGGAGCTGGAGGCGGCGGGGCTGCGGCCGCCCCCCCTGGTGGCGGTCCTCGCCGAGCTGCGCGGGCACGGCATCGACATCCCGGCCTGCCTCCCCTCTCCCGGGGAGGCCGCCGAAATCATCTGCCGTGCCCTTGGTGAGGCGCCGTCATGAGGGACCTCAACCGCATCAGCCTGGGGCAGCACTATCCCATCGCCTCCCCCGTCCACGACCTGGACGCGCGCGTCAAGACCGCCTGCGCCCTGGCCCTCATCATCGGGGCCTTCGTAACCGACAGCGCCGCGGGGGTGCTTGCCCTCTTCCTCGCCGCGCTGCTGGTGGTGCTCGCGGCCAAGCTCCCCCCGCTGCAGGTGCTGGCGGCCCTGCGTTCCGTCTTCATCCTGCTCTTGATCACCGCGCTGGCGCAACTCCTCTTCTCCCCCGGGCGCACGCTGTGGGAATTGGGGCCCATCACCATCACCAACACCGGGGTGCAGAATGGTATCCTCTATTCCCTGCGCCTGGCCATGGCGGTAATCGTCATGTGCGTGCTCACCATGACCACCAACCCGGTGGAGCTGCTGGTGGGGCTGGAAGGCCTCATGTCCCCTTTGCGCCCGCTGCGCTTCCCCGTGCAGGAGACTGCGATGATCCTCACCATGGCCCTGCGCTTCCTGCCGGTCATGCTCAGCCGCGCCGGCGAGATCGCACGGGTCCAGGAGGCACGCGGGGCCGATTTCTCCAGCGGCAGGTTGCTGCGGCGGGCGCGCTCGCTGCTCCCCCTGTTCGTGCCGCTCTTCGGCGGTTGCTTCCGCGACGCGGAGGAACTTGGAACGGCCCTCGCCTCTCGGGGGTACCGCGGGGGCAGGGGCCGTTCCCGTTATCGCGCCGGGCACTTCGGGGCCGGCGAGCTGGTCGCGCTGCTGGCGGTAACCGCGGCCATAGCGCTCGCGGTATGGCTGCCGGTCTAGCGCAGGGCCGTGAGGAGGAAGTCCTCCCAGGGCACCTGGGCCAGGAAATGCTCGTTGAAGTCCTTGATCATCACGTACATCCAGTAGATGCCGTATATGCCGCAGGTGATTATGGAGAGCAGCAGGAAGGTCACGAACTCCCTCTGAGGGACGGTGGGGACCGCCTGGCCTGCCTGTCCCGCCAGTCCCAGTTTGGCCAGGGCTCCGCTCATCACGGTGAAGAACTGCGCCTCCACCACGTCGTGTTCCACGTAGTCCTTCATGAGCAGGTAGTAGATGATGAAGTAGCCGATGCCGGTAAAGATGCAGATGAGCAGCCAGATCGCCGCTCCCCTCTCCGCCGACATGGTGGCCATCCTCATGCGTATCTGTTCCAGCTGTGCGAGCTCGGCCGCGATGGCGCCCTCCCTCCCCTGCGCCCTGGCCTTTAGCTGGGCAATGGAGGCGTCCGCCACTGCCGCCATGCGCTGGAAATGCTCGTCCCTCCTCTGCACCAGCTTGTAGAGGATGTATAAGCCGTAGATGCCGCAGGTGATGATGGAGAGAATAATCGCCGTGCCCGGGTCGGTGATGAAGTCGGTGCTGGCCCTGGCCGCGACGTTGTACTCCAGCGCCGTGCCGGCCTGCACGGGGTACTGGGCTCCCTCCATGCCGCCTCCTTTCGCTCTCTTTCCCCCGTGGGGACCATACTTACAGGTTGTTCCCGAAGAATACCAGGCGGGCGATCCAGGCCGCCGACAGCAGAACCAGCGTGCCACAGCCGATGTATCTCCACGCCCGTTTGCCGGGGCGGGGCAGAAAGCGGCGGGACAGCACGGATTCCGCTGCCATTGTCAGGCCGACCGCCAGGGCCAGGAAGAACAGGGGCGGGCCCAGGAGGTGGAACCTGAAGGCCTCTCCCATGCGCCCGTGGGCGGTGGCTGCAAGACTGCGGGTCATGCCACAGAGAAGGCAGGGGATGCCGGTAAGGCGGTGGAAGAGGCAGGGGGGCATCAGCGACCCCGCCAGGCCCTCCACGTAAGGATAGACGAAAGCGCCCGCGACCAGGAGAAGAGCGGCCGCGAGGAATTCAGTCTCGCGGGAGAACCCCCTGCCGCGCCAGGGTGTCGCCGCTGAAGCCTGCAGTACCGCCTGTCCGCTTTCCTTCTCGCCTGTCGCCATGCCACCTTCCTCCCGTACCTTCCTCGACTAATTATACCCCGGCAGGGGACTGTTTCCTTTTAAATGCCCGCTGTCAAGTATTGTACGCCGGGGGCCGATTGCGGAGATATAAGGCGACTGCGTGGAGGTGCTCATGGCGCGGTTTGGCAGGCTGGGGCGGGACGAAGGTTTTACGCTGATGGAACTGATGATGGTCATCGCCATCATCGGGGTCCTGGTCGGCATCGCAGTCGCCTCCTACGCCATCTCGGTGAGCACCAGCAAGAAGACGGCCTGCAAGGCCAACCTCAGGACCGTCGAGGAGCAGATAGTCGTCTACCACACCCACCACGATGCGTATCCCCCCACGCTGCAGGACCTTGTCCCCGACCTTATCGAGAACGATGGTTCCCTGTACTGCCCGGAATCGGGGGAAGCGTACCTTTACGACGACTCCAGCGGCGACGTGTCCTGTCCTTATCATAAGGACTTGTGACGGAGAGGACGGGAGGGAGACACTATATGAAATACGCGAGGTTCGAACGCATAGTGGTCCTGGTCATCACCATCGCCATCGCGGTGATGGCCGCGGCGATGCTGGTGCAGAAGACGGACGGAGTCGAGGTCTTCGGCCACGTATTGATGCTCGTGGTTATCGTGTGCAGCCTCTACTGGGGCAAACGCGGTGCCCTGATAAGCTTCAGCGCCTGCTTCCTCTCCTACGCCGCCGCCCGCCTCATCTGGGTCGGCGACTTCGGCTACGGTACCGCGGTCCAGCTCATCGTCGCGAAGTTCCTCGTCTACGGCATCCTGGCCCTGCTCTGTTCCTACATGCGCACCCAGTTCAGATACTTTTTCGTGAAGCTGGAACGCCAGGACCTCATCGACGATGAGACCCAGATCGGCAACGAGCGCTTTCTCGTCCAGGAGCTGACCTCCCGCATCGACGAGAACGACCGCTATGCCATACCCTTCTCTCTACTGGAGTTCTCCCTCGACGAAGATTTCGTCAGCGGCATGCGGAGCAAGGGCGTGAGCGTCATGCGCGACCTCAGCACCTCCGTGCTCAAGAGCGATACCCGCTCCGTGGACGAACTCGCCCGGGCCAAGAGCGACTTCATGGTCATCCTGCCCAGCGTGGGCAGGGCAGGAGCGGAGGTCTGCGGAAGACGCCTGGAGGAGAAGATGCGCAAGTACCTGGAGCACAACAGCGGCGATGCGGACGCCGCGACCCTCCTGAGCGTGTCCATCTTCGAGTACCCCGAGGACAAGGCCGAGGTCGACGCGATCCTCGGGCGGTATGAGGTCGATTGATCAAAGGACGTAGCCTTGTCCGTCGCTATCCTCGGTCGGGGCTAACACCTCGACGATAACGGGGGACAACCCCAGGCGGTCCGCGAGCTTGGCCCCCACCCAGAGAGAGACCAGGCCGCAGAGTACGGCCGCCACGGTGCCTGCCGCCGTGCCGTCTCCCCCGCTGGCCAGGGAGAAGACGGCAGCCACGGCGAAATAGGCCGCCGCCATCACCAGCAGCGGCAGCCCGAACACGGTGAGGTAGGAGAAAGCGAGCCTGTGCGAGGGCACCTTGAGCAACACCTCGTCGCCGACGCTGACGCCCAGCCGGTCCACGGCGCTGAACTCCATGGTGTGTTCGCGGTCGCGCGCGAGCAAGCCGCAGCCGCCGCACTCGGCGCAGTTCACCCGCGCCACGCGCACCAGCGCCCGCTTGCCTTCCTTCTCCATGACCCTGGCCCGACAGTCCATGCCTTAAGTCTACTCCACTATAACGGGTTCCATTGAATATCTTTTCGGATATCCATGATTTATTTTTCGAATCTCCTGGACATTCCTGCTGAACAGGGTATATATTCTTACTGGTTTTCGTGGGCCTAAAGTCGTAGAATGTGTGAATGCATCCGCCGCTGAACAGAAGGCACGGGAATGAGTATCGCAACGCGGCTGTTCGACAGGGTGAGGGGCGGCGTACACCCCCCTACTTATAAGGACCTCACCGCCACCGAGCCCATCCGGGAGGCACAAGCCCCATCCACGGTCGTGATCCCCATGCGTCAGCATGTCGGAGCCCCCTGCACGCCGGTGGTGAAGAAAGGGAGCGAGGTCCGGGTGGGGACGCTCATCGGCGATTCCGAGGCCTACGTCTCCGCCCCCATCCACTCCAGCGTGTCCGGAAAGGTCATCCAGGTGGCGCCCCAGGCCCACCCGGCCGGCGGAGACGTGCTCGCGGTGATCATCGAGAGCGACGGAGAGTACCGGCCTGAGCCGGCCCTGTCCGTGCCGGAGCCATGGGAGAACCTGGAGCCCAGGGAGATACACCGTGCCGTCCGCGACGCCGGCATTGTCGGCCTGGGGGGAGCGGCCTTCCCCACCCACGTGAAGCTCAATCCCCCGCACGACTATCCCATCGACACCGTCATCCTCAACGGGGCCGAGTGCGAGCCCTTCCTCACCTCCGACTACCGCCTCATGCTGGAACAGCCGGAGGCGGTGCTCGAGGGCCTGCTCGTCATCATGAAGGCGGTGGGCGCGCCCAGGGGCATCGTCGCTATCGAGGACAACAAGCCCCAGGCCATAAAGTCGATGTCCGCCGTGACCCGGGGCGGGGGTATCGAGGTGTCCTCCCTGAAGACCAGGTACCCGCAGGGGGCCGAGAAAGTCCTCATCGACAGCCTGCTCAAGCGGGAAGTGCCCTCCGGGGGCCTGCCCATGCACGTGGGGGTGGTGGTGCAGAACGTTGGGACGGCCCACGCCATCGCCAGGTATTTCTCCACCGGTATGCCGCTGGTGAAGCGGGTGGTCACGGTGACCGGCTCCATCGTGCGCGAACCGTCGAACCTCATGGTCCCCATCGGGACCTCTTTCGCCGCCGCCGCCGAGGCATGCGGCGGCTTCACCGAGCCCCCCGGCAAGGTGCTCATGGGGGGACCCATGATGGGGCTTGCCCAGTACACCCTGGAGGTGCCAGTGATCAAGGGCACGTCGGGCATCCTGGCTCTCTCCCTGAAGGAGACGGCCTATATCGTCCCCGGCGAGCCCGTGTGCATACGCTGCGGGCGCTGTGTCGACGCCTGCCCCATGGGCCTCATCCCCACCTACCTGGCCGCCTATGCCTACAACGAGAAGTGGGACTCCCTGCAGCGCCTGAACATCCAGGACTGCTTCGAGTGCGGCTGCTGCGCCTATGCCTGCCCCACCAGGAACCCCCTGGTGCAGCTGATCAAGACCGGCAAGGTGGAACTGGCGCGCCGTAAGACGCGCATGGAGAGCCGCGCGGCCGAACTGGCCGCGGCGGCCCCGGGCGAGGAGGGCGGAAATGGAGAATAACCTCATCGTCTCCGCCTCTCCCCACATCAGGGCCAGCGTGAGCACGCGCAGGATCATGCTGCACGTCGTCGTGGCCCTGCTGCCCGTCACCGTCTACAGCGTGGTCATCCACGGGCTCTCCGCGGTCTGGGTGCTCATCGCTTCCATCGCCGGGGCCCTCCTAGGCGAGCTGGTCATGGAGAAGGGACGCCGCCTGCCGGTGACCCTGGACGACTGCAGCGCCCTGCTCACCGGCCTTCTGCTGGCCCTGACCCTGCCCCCTATGCTGCCATGGTGGATCGCCCTGGTCGGTGGACTGGCGGCCACCATCCTTGGCAAGCAGATGTTCGGGGGCATCGGCCACAACCTCTTCAACCCCGCCCTGGTGGGTCGCGCGGTGGTCTTCGTCTCCTGGCCCGGTTACTTCGTGGCCGGTTACGCCAAGTCGGCCGCCATCGGCATCGCCAACACCGCGTCACACAAGGCGATCCAGACGGCGGTGGAAGTCGCCAGCGGTGCCAGCCCCCTTGCCGCCATGAAACTGGTGTATGACCCCACCACCAGCCCCACCGGCCTGCGCGGGGTACCCCAGGGGTTGGCCGGGTCCTCTTATTACAGGCCGCTGCTCTTCGCCAACCCCTGGGGTTGCCTGGGAGAGGTCTCGGCCCTGCTGCTCATCTTGGGCGGCATCTACCTGGTGGCCACGCGGGTCATCGACTGGCGCATCCCCGTCATCTATGTGGGGTCCGTGGTCGTGCTCACGATCGTCATCGGACGTGATCCCCTCTTCTATATGCTGGCAGGGGGATTGCTCATCGGGGCCATCTTCATGGCCACCGATTACACCACCAGCCCCCTGGCGCGCAACGGCAAAGTCGTATACGCCCTGGGCCTGGGGCTGGTGACCTGGCTGCTGCGCGGCTGGTCAAACAACCCCGAGGGCGTGATGTTCGCCATCCTCTTCATGAACGCCCTGGTGCCCCTCATAGACCGTTATATCCTCCCGAGCCGATACGGCAAGGTGAAGGAGAAGAAGGGGGAGAAAGAGGCCGGGGAGGTGGTGCCTGGATGATGAAGTCCCTCCTCAACCTGGGCTCCCGGCTCATGCTCGTCTGCCTGGTCGCCGCCGTCGGGCTCGGGTTCACCTATTCCCTGGTAGAGGAGAACATCGCCGAACAGGAACTGAAGAAGCGCGCGGAGGCGGCCACGGTGGTCCTGGAGCCCATCGGCGCCACCCCCCAGGAGTCCCCCGAGCTCACCGCTGAGCTGCAGGGAGACTTCCCGGACCTCATCAGCGTGTTCGAGGGCATGGATGAAGACGGCGAGGTCATCGGATACGCCTTCGTGCTCAAGAGCAAGGGATACAACTTCATCACCATGGCGGTGGGGGTGGACGCGGAGGGGAAGGTCACGGGTATAGAGGTGATAACCAACGAGGAGACGCCGGGGCTGGGTGCGCCCGCTGCCGAGAACCCCGATTTCCTGGGGCAGTTCACGGGCAAGGGCCCGGAACCCCTGGTGCTCAAGCAGGACATCGACGGGGTGACCAGCGCCACCTACACCTCGCGGGGCATCACCAACGGGGTGAACATGGCCCTGGAGATGTGGGAGTCGCTGCAATGACGGCGGAGGCGTGATGATGATGGAGAAGAAACGGACCAATTTCGGCGAGTTCATCAAGGGGTTCATCCGCGTCAACCCCCTGCTGGTGCTCATGGTGGGCCTCTGTTCCGCCCTGGCCATCTCCACCCGGGTTGAGAGCTGCATCTTCATGGGGCTGGCGGTGATCTTCGTGCTCACCTGCTCCAACGTCATCATCTCCCTCATCCGCAAGCTAATCCCCGACCAGATCCGCATCCCCATCTATATCGTGGTCATCGCATCCTTCGTGACCATCGTGGACCTCACCCTCAAGACCATGCCCGCCATCTACGAGCGCCTGGGGGTATGGATACCGCTAATCGTGGTCAACTGCATCATCCTGGCGCGGGCCGAGGGCTACGCCTCCGACGCCAGGGTGTCCCACGCCTTCATGGACGGCCTGGGCATCGGGCTGGGCTACACCTGCGTCCTGCTGATCATGAGCGTCTTCCGGGAGCTCTTCGGCACGGGTGAGATCGTGATGTTCAACACCACCATCGTCAGCCTCGGCAGCAAGAGCATGCCGACCATCCTCATCCTTTTTCCGGGGGCATTCATCACCTTCGCCATGCTCCTGGCTCTGCTGCAGTGGCACCAGCAGCGCAAGAAGCCGGAGGCAAAGGAGGGACCGGAATGAACGAGGCCTGGAGGTTCTTCCTCCTTTTCTTCGGCGCCGCCATCGTAGCCAACATCCTGCTCATCCGCTTCATCGCCCTCTGCCCCTTCTTCGGGGTCTCGAACAGCCTGGAAACCTCCCTGGGTATGAGCATCTCGGTCATCTTCGTCATGGTCATGGCCACCTCGGTGAGCTGGGTGGCCTGGAACTACGTCCTGGAGCCGCTAGGGGTGGGGGAGTTCCTCTACATCCCCACCTTCATCCTCATCATCGCCAGCCTGGTGCAGTTCGTGGAGATGGTGATCAAGAAGACCAGCCCGCCCCTCTACCGCGCCATGGGCATCTACCTGCCCCTCATCACCACCAACTGCGCGGTGCTGGCCGCGGCCACGGAGAGCGTGAAGCCGGGGTTCTTCACCAAGCTCAATATCCCCTACAATTACGGGTTCCTGGAATCCGTGGTCTATACCCTGGGCGTGGCGGTGGGGTTCTCCCTGGTGCTGATCATATTCGCCGCCCTGCGCGAGCGGCTGGACATGGCGCCGGTGCCCAAATTCTTCCGGGGCGTGCCCATCGCCTTCGTCGCCGCCGCCCTCTTCTCCCTGGCCTTCATGGGCTTCGCCGGCATGTTCGGACTGTGAGGAGCTGCTGATGGACTGGTCACTGGTGTGGAAAGCGGCCATCGCCCTGGCGGGCTTCGGCGCGCTCCTGGGCGCCATCCTGGCCATCGCCTACACGCGTTTCTACGTGGAGGTCGACCCGCGCGTTGAGGAAGTGCTGGATGCCCTACCCGGCTCCAACTGCGGCGCCTGCGGCCTGCCGGGTTGCGAACCGGCGGCCGAAGCCGTGGTCAAGGGGGCCGCACCGGTGGATATCTGCCGGGCCGGGGGGCCGGACACAGCCGCCCAAGTGGCGAGGATCATGGGGGTAGAGCTGGAATATGCCGTTCCCATGAAGGCCCACATCCACTGCCGTGGCGGCGCGACCCTTTCCCCCATCCGGGCCATCTACCAGGGGGTCAACTCCTGCCGGGCCGCGGAGACGGCCGCGGGAGGGGGCAAGGCCTGCCCCTTCGGCTGCCTGTGCCTGGAGGACTGCGCCAGGGTCTGCCCGGTGAGCGCCATCACCTTCGACGAGGACTGTATCCGCCGCGTCAACGTAAAGAAGTGCACCGGCTGCGGCCTTTGCGCCGACGTCTGCCCCCGCGACCTCATCGAGATGATCCCCGCGGACGCCACCGTCTTCGTCCGCTGCAAGTCGCAGTACACCGGCAAGAAGGCCCTGAGCGTCTGCAAGGTGGCGTGCATCGGGTGCAAGCGGTGCGAGAAGGCCTGCCCCGAGGACGCCATCCACGTGGAGAACGGCTTCGCCGCCATAGACTACGACAAGTGCACGAACTGCGGCGAGTGCGCCATGGTCTGCCCCACCGACACCATCCAGGTGTGGGTGTCGGACGCGTCCCACCCCGAGGGAGGCGAGTTCGTGGTCCCCGCGGACAAGAAAAAACGCGGCGCCTCCGTGGAGGAAGAGGAGTCCGCAGGCAAGGCCGGATAAACGGCCTCAGCCAGAGAGCAGCGACGCCATATGCTATCGGTCCCGGTCCTGAAAACCGCCAAGGTGCACCCTCAGCTCCCACATGCAGCGCGGATATCAATCCCCCCGTAACCAGCCCAGGGTGGGACCCAGGAAGGGATATCTCTCCGGCAGCGCCGTGAAGTCCGGCCCGCGCAGGGCCCCGCGCTCCCTGGCCCAGGGGAGCAGGTTGTCATAGGCGATCTCCACCCCCGGGGGAGAGGCCAGGCCGAGCTGCCCCTCCAGGGAAGACACCAGCCGCATCACGAACCCCTCGAAGAGGGCCCGGGTCTCTTCGGCGTCCCCTGCCAGCTCGCCGGGGAGATAGATCCCCATGAGGCGCGGCGCCCGCAGGATGACGATGACGGGGTCGTAGACCAGGGCGTAGAACTTGCGCCTGAAGCGGGTGACGTGGAAACCGCTCTGGGGCAGGTAACACCCCATCTCCTCGCGCCCGCCGCGCGGGCAGGGCGGGAAGACCTTTTCCACCTCGGACCGTACCGCCTCCTCCAGCACCTCCACCGTCCTGTCCCAGGCCTCACCCGCGTCCAGGGAGAGCTCGCAGAAGAGCGACCCGCGCAGCGGAGGGTCGGCATCGAGGGTCTCCACCTCGATGGGGTGCAGGAAACAGGTGAGCCCCCGGGCGGAATAGGCATCGTAGGACTTGTCCCCCAGGCCGGCCAGACGGTAAGCGGAATCGTGGTCCATGCGCAGCACGCGGGCCCGAAACCGCACCTTTCCCCGCAACGCCTGTGAAGGCGGCGGCAGAAGAAGGGGCAGGCGCATGAAGTCGCGCGTAAACACGTCGCGCACGTGGGCGGGGAAGTCGGGGCGGTCGAACGCCGTCTTGTCCGGCTGATAGAGGAAGGCGATGCTTGAGCCGTCGGCCAGCGGGGGCATTACGCTCACGGGCAGGTAGTGCGGTGAGGCCGCGGGGGGGCTCTCACCCCGCCGCAGGGCGGCCCTCATCTCCCCCAGGACATAGGCGGGATAGAAAGCGCGGGGCTGGTAGATCGCGGTGAAGTGACTGGCCACCGCCTCCCCCTCCACCTCGTCGCCGGCGCGGATGGATTCCGCCAGGATGCCCGCCTTGATGCCCGCCACGTCCATCCCGGAGAACGCCTTGTTCCTGCCCCTCGATTCCAGGGCCCGCCGGTGCTCGGAGAGGGCGAAGCAGAAGGAGAACTTCGATATCTCCTCCGCCAGCCTTCTCTCCTCCCGTTGCCGCGGGACCTGGTAGCGCTCTTCCTCCAAAGTCTCTTCCTCTCCGCAGGGTCTCTGCTCCACCGCGTCCATTATATCGTCAACACCGTCGGGGGGCGTTGCCGCCCGCCAGGCCGTGTTCATAAAATGCGCCCGTGGTTTCCGGAAAAAATGGTACTATATGTTCGGCACTCGAACGGAAGCCTGGGAGGGGGCGACCGGAAGGAGGACTAAGTTGTCGCGGAACGGAGAGGTAACCATCTACGGGGCGGGCATGTCCGGCCTCATCGCCGCCATCGACCTGGCGAAGCACGGCTACGGCGTGGTGGTGCACGACCGCGAGAAGGGGTTCGGAGGCGACTCCGTCTATAACCCCTCCACCCACACCACCGGCATCGACGTGGAGCGCACGTCGCAGTACCTGGACATCGACATCTCGCCCGCCTTTCACCCCCTGCGGCGGTGCCCCTTCTACTTCCACGATACGGTGTTAAACCCGCCCCTGGAAGTCATGGACATGTACACGGTGGAACGCGGCAACCGGCCCACCAGCCTGGATTCCCTCCTCTACACACAGGCGCAGGGCCTGGGGGTGCGCTTCGAGTTCGACTCGCCCCTGCGCAAGGAGGACCTGGGCGGTCTGCCGGAGAACACCATCATCGCCTGCGGGCTCACGCCCAGCGCATACGAGATGCTGGACATCCCCTACCTGCGCTGGTACGGCTGGATCTCGCGCGGTGAGATCGGCTTCAGCGACATCTCCTGGATATGGGTGGACGAGGTCATCAGCGAGTACGGTTACCTGAGCAGCTGCAACAACTACTACTTCAACCTGCTCTTCTCCATCCGACACATCGACCGCGCGGCCCTGGAGAAGTACAAGGAATTCATGGTGCGCCGCGAGGGCGTGGAGCACGACAACTGGGATTACGTCTCCGGCGCGGTGCCCCTGGCCAGCCCGGACAACCCGCGCCTCTTCCATAACGGCAGCATCATGTGCGGCACCATCAGCGGCGCCATGGACCCCTTCTTCTGGTTCGGTATCCTGGGTGCCCTGGTGACCGGCAAGGTGGCCGCCATGGCCGTGTACGACCGTGCCGGTGCGGTGAAGGATTTCGAGCGCTTCAACCGCGGCTACCGCCTGGGCTATCTCTTCAAGAACAACGTCTGGTACAAGATGCGGCCTCATGTGGGCCTGATGGAGCGGCAGATACGGCTGGCGGGACCGCAGCGCCTCACCAGGATCATCGAGATGGCCTTGAAGCGGGGCTCCAAGTTCCCCTTCAACCTGCCGGGCTTCAGCCAGCTCGGCAATTATTAGGGTCAGGTCTTGGATCTTGGATACCGCGGTATATCAACGGTTTTCACCTGATTAATGCCTCTGTACGCAGCACTTTTGCAGCATATTCCATATTATGGAATCCAAAATCCAAGACCTGACCCCTAGACGGTGGGGATGAGGTCGCCGGCCAGGGGCGGCATGGCGTTGTATACCTCGTTCACCCGGAAGAGCAGGGCGCTGGAGTTGAGCGGCGCCAATTCCCCCTTGACCTTGTAGCTCTTGACGTCGAAGGTGAGCACGCACAGCGCGGCCGGACAGGGCACCCGCACCTGAGCCAGCTCGCGGTTGTACTTCGTCATCTGCAACACGAAGGCGCCCTTGCCCGCGGCGGCGGCGGCCATCACCGGATAGATGCGCGGATAGCCGTCGTCTCCCACCACCGCCAGGGCCTTGACCGAGGTGAGCCGGGTGAACTTCTCCTTGACCATAGCGGGCACGGCCGCTTTCCCGCCTCCATCCTTCGCGCGGTGCATGCGGGCGCGCAGGAAATCGAAGGGGACCGCGAGCATGGAAGCGCCTCCCGCCGGAGATACATCGCGTACGTCGATGACCCCCGCCGACCTCATGCCGGAGTACGCGTTGTAGCGCATGAGGTTGGAGGCGTCCAGGGCTTCCTTGTAGGGACCCGTCTTCTCGAACCCCACGAAGTCGCCGGTGAGGGTGGCCATGCGCAGCTTCTGATTGACCACCGCGGCGGCCACGTGGGAGTTGCCCTCCAGGTACTCCTTGCTCTTCCACATCAGGAACTCCCCGAAGATGAGGCGGTCCCTGCGGCCATCGGGCGGTGGCTGCAGGGTGACGATGAGCGCCACGTTGGGTCTTCCCTCGGAATCGACGGTCGCCAGGAACTTGGCTGCCATCTCCTCCGCGAACAGGTCGCTTACCTCCTGCGGAAGTTCCATCCCCCGACCTCCCTCTAAGTCTTGGCCCTCGCGGTGGCCCCGGACCAGCGTACCACGCTCACTCCCTCGTCCTCCGCCGCCTCCGTCAATGCTACCATCTTCTCCTCCGCTAGCAAGCCCTCCCCCGCCAGGGGGAAGGCCATGCCCAGGCGGGCGTACTTGGCCTCACAGGTGTTGTTGAAGGCCAGCAGGTCATACCGCTCCACAACCGGCAGGTCCTCCCGGATGAAGCGGGCCACGGCACGCACGTTCTCCTCCGCGTCGGTGTAACCGGGTATCACCGGCGTGCGCACCCACATGGGCACGCCCTTCGCGGCTATGAGGCGCGCGCTCTCGAGCACGCGCTCGAGGGGGATGCCGGTGTGCTCGCTGTGCGCCACCGCATCCATGGTCTTGAGGTCGAAGAGGACCAGGTCCGCCAGGTCGACCAGGGGCCCCAGCCGGTCCCATCCCACGCCTCCACAGGTGTCCAGCGCCAGGTGTACTCCCGTCTCCTTGAGGATCTCCATGAGCGCCAGGGAGAACTCGAACTGCAGAGCCGGCTCTCCCCCGGACAGGGTCACCCCGCCCCCCGACTTCTCGTAGAAGACCATGTCACGCAGGGCCTCGGCGGCCACGTCATCGACACTCCTCTCCCTGCCGATGACCTCGAGGGCGGCGGCGGGACAGGCGTCGGCGCACTTGCCGCAGGCGTCGCAGAGGCCACGGTCTATGATCATCCCTTGCGGGGTGAGGGTCAGTGCGTCCATGGGACAGGCCGCGAGGCAGTCCCGGGCCCCGATGCAACGCACGTCGTACCAGACCAGTTCCGGCCGGATAGAAAGCCCTTCAGGGTTGTGGCACCAGGGGCAGCGCATCGGGCAACCCTTCAGGAACACGGTGCTGCGTATACCCGGCCCGTCTTCGGTTGAGTAGCGCTGCAGGTTGAAGACGGTGCCGCGCACGGAGTCGCGCTTAGAGGTCATGTGACTCCCTGGCGATGATCTCGTCCTGCATCTCCTTGCCCAGCATCACGAAGTAGGCGTTGTAACCCGTCACCCTCACCAGCAGGTTGCGGTACTCGTCCGGCCTGCGCTGCGCCTCACGCAGGGTCTCGGGGTCGATGACGTTGATCTGCAGCGCGGTGCCGCCCTTCTCCCCGTAGGCCCGCAGGAAGGCCATGAGCTTGGAGACGTGCTCCGAGTCCCGCAACAGGGATGGGCTGAAGCTCATGGTGTGCGAGGAGCCGTTGGGCGCCGTCTCCAGCCCCATCTTGCCCACCGAGAGGATCTCGGCCGTGGGGCCGTGGCGGTCCGCGCCGTCCACCGGCCCGATGGCGTTGGAGAGGAAGGTGCCCTTCTTCCTACCGTCCGGGGTGGCGGCCGTGAAGGGAGCGAAGGCGATCCAGTAGTTCCAGGAGAGATAACCGGCGCGGTAACGCCTGCCGGTAGCGGGAGAGACGTGCCCAGTGACGGCGCGCGTCCAGGCCTGCGAGAGGTCGCGCGCCACCTCGTCGGCGTAGTCGTCGTCGTTGCCGTACTTGGGCGCCTTGTTGATGAGGGTATGGCGCAGGGGCTCGAACCCCTCATAGTCCTCGTGCAGGGCTTTTACCAGGTCCGACATGGCTACCTTGCCATCCTCATACACCAGTTTCTTCACCGCCGCCAGGGAATCGGCCGCGGTGGCGAAGGCCACTCCCTCCACGGTGATGTAGCCATGGCGGGCGCCGCCCTGGGTCACGTCCCTGCCCTTCTCGGCACAGCCGCCCACCAGGGTGGAGAGGTAGGGCGTGGGCTCGAAGGCGGCCCGGATGCGGTCGGCCTCGTCGCTGATGGCCAGCATGTGGCCGATGAGTGCTTTTAGCTGGGTATCGAAGGCGGCCTTGAACTCCTCCCAGGAAGCGAAGTCCTCGGGCTTCCCGGTGTCGGGCCCCAGGCGCTTACCGGTGGCCGCGTCGCGGCCGCGGTTGAAGACCAGTTCCACCGCCTTGGCCAAGTTGAAGTTGACGTCCACCGTGCCCGAGCGGTCATCGCCCTGCAGGGTGTTCTCCAGGCACCCCACCGGCGCATAATCCCACAAGCGGTCCTCGGGCAGGCCCTGCCAGGCCAGGCCGCGGATGGAGCTCTCGTCGAAGTTCATGAGGAAGGGCGATCCCTGTGCCTCGGAAACCATCTCCGCCACCCGGCGCAGCAACGGCTCGGGGGTGCCGGCGTGCAGCCTGATGTTGGGTTTGGGCTCGAGCATGTTCATGTCCTCGATGACGTCGAGGATGAGCCAGGTAAGGCGGTTGGAAGCGTCGTTGCCCTCGGCATCGATGCCCCCGATGGTGACCAGCTGACCGAAGCCGGAGTTGATCCCCTGGTTGGTCATGACGCGGCACTGAAAATCGTAGGCGTAGTTGTGCTTGATCCAGTAGCACTCGAGCAGCTCCCTTGCCCACGCCTCGTCGATCCTGCCCGAGTCCATGTCTGCCTCGAAGTACGGGTTCAGGTACTGGTCGATACGGCCATGGGACAGCCCCGCGCCGGGATACGATTCCGCCGCCATGATCAGCATGTGGGTGAGCCACAGCGATTGCAGCGCCTCGTGGAAGGTCTCGGCGGGCTCCCATGGCACCTTGCGGCAGATACGGGCTATCTCGCGCAGCTCCTCTGCGCGCGCCGCGTCCTCTTCAACGGCGGCCAGCCTCTCGGCCTCATCGGCATAGCGCGCAGCCACGCCGCGGGCGGCCTCGCAGCAGACCATGAGGGCGCGCAGGAAGTCTTTCTTCTCCGGGTCCGTGGTCTCCGCCTCGAGGCGCTCGTGCTCCGCGTATATGCCCGCGAAACCCTCCCGCAGTACGCGGGGGTAATCCGGGATGAGATGGCCGGGGACCGCCCCGGCGTTGCCGATGCCCAGCTCGTTTATCTCCGCCCCCTTCTTCCACCAGCGGTCCACGTCCCTGGACCAGCGCTTGCTCTCCCTGCGGTCGTGGCATTTGGAGAGAGCGGTGTTGAAATGACCTCCAACTATGAGTTCCCCCTCCAGGATCTGCACCGGGAGATATCCCTCGCAGACCTCCTTGAAGAAGAGGGCGCGGCGCATGACCAGCGACTGGTCCCAGAAACCCCGTGGCAGTACCACCTCGCGCGCCATCACCCGCAGCGACTCCGAGAAGGCGCCCATGAACGGCACCAGCTCCGGGATGATGCCCCAGTTCACGGGCGACCACACCACGTCCCAGTCCGTGCCGGTGGTGAAGGGCATGACCTCGTTGCGGAAATAGGGGCGGTCCGCGATGTGGTAGTACTCCTCGCGCAACCTGCTCACGCGCGGCGAGAGCCTGTCCGAAGCGTTCCAGATCTCCTGGGGCTTTATGACCTCGGTGTCCCTCATCTTCTCACCCACCTCCCAGCTACCGGACCTTATCCGATCCGGCACTCTCCCGCGTTGATATATCAACTAAATACTAAGTTGCTAACACGCTCCGCGTGAATGATCCCCGTCACCGCTCCATATCTAGAGGATCTTCTGGAACTGCCAGTCCAGCAGGGAGCTGCCCACCTCCAGCAGGCGCAGGTCCCTATCCATGGCAGCGGTGATCTCGTCCACCTTCAGCCCGGCATCGCGGACGATGACGCGTATGGAGTAGACCCAATCCGAAAGGGCCTTGCCGAAGAAGAGCAGCAGCTCCATACGCTCCCTGCCGTTCTCGGTCTCCCCGAAGGTCAGCTCCAGCAGGCGTCCGCTCAGAACCCGGTAGGCGGTCAGCTCCACTTTTCTCTGGGCCAGGAGCACCCTCAGGTCCGGCGAAATATCCGCCGGTTCCAGGCTGGAGACCAGCAGGTGATGCCAGCGCTCCATATAAGAGATGATAACGGGGATGAGCACCGCTCTCTCCCAGAGGAAGAGGGAGCGGGAAATGCGCTCGTGTCCCCAACCTTCCTGCCCGATCATTTGGTCCTCGGGTACCCTCGCCCCGTCCAGGATGACTTTGCCGTGTGGCGAAGTCTGGAGATAGCCCAGCTCGATCTCCTCTACTTCTATCCCCTGTGCCCGTTCCACCAGGAATGCGGAGAGGCCTTCCTTGCCCGCATCCGGAGCGGTGGAGGCGATGACCAGGAAGACATCCGCCACCGGCGCATTGGTCACCGGCCCTTTGGCCCCCTGCATCCTGTATCCGTCGCGTTCTTTCACCGCCGTGGCGGTCATGCGCGAGGGGTTCCCGCCGCTTCCGGGCTCCGATATGGCGGCCGCCCCGATGCGTTCGCCGCGGCAGATGGAGGGCAGGAAACGTTCCTTGAGGGCGCGGGAGCCGAAGACCTGCAGGGGATAGGCGCAGAGCATGACGTGGTCCACGAGGCTCAGGGCGAGACCGAGGTCGAGTCCTTCCCCGGCCAGCAGGGCCACGCTTTCCACGAAATCCGCAATCTCTCCTCCCCCACCGCCGTATTCCTTGTCGATGATGAGGCCGACGAATCCGAGGTCGGCCAGGTCCCTCCACAGGGAACGGTCGAACCTGTCCTTGCCGCTCCTGGCATCAATGGTTGATAATACGTTGTTGCGCGCGAAAGTGCGCAGTTCCTTAGCGTTCATGTCAGCCCACCTTTCGCGTATATTCTCTTCGCCGCTTTTACACAATTCGCTGTTTCAACAGGTCATTCCCATCATATCCCCAGGGATTGGATGACCGCAATTAAGCAAAGCGCATGCCGTGATCTATTGATCATCTATAGCGTAATAAAAACGCCGGATGATAGATGGTGTCACCCTTTTGAAAAGGCTATAATCCAGTCAGAAAGATGGTACTCGATGGGGTGAAATATGGGGTTGAGGCCTCTATTGTCATTAGCGTTAATTGTCATATTTATTGCCACGCCGCTTCTTGCTTCGTGTCAGCCGCAGGAGCTCGACGCCAAACAGATACTGGAGAGGACCAGGGAGGCGGTGGAGGACATAGGCTCATACCGTGAAATAGTCTACTACCATGAGACCTCAGCCTCGGAGGATATCCGGTCTATACGGATCATAGAATGTGATGACTTGAACACCACCGAACGCATATATATTAAGAATGCGCAGATGGATACCTTCATGCTATCAACCGAGAAAGTGTCCTGCGATAACCTCATGTACACCAGGGACCTGCTTGCGGATGGCACGTGGAGGGCAGGGGCCCGTGATGCGAGGGGGGTCATGCATCCATCACGCAGGCTTTCGCAGATCGTGGATAGCTTCTTGATGAGTGCCGAGATCGATTGCCTTGCCGCAGAACAGCTGCAAGGCACAGACGTATACCGCCTTCATCTCGTCCCCATGCATTCCGGCTTCTTTCAAACGGACGGCGAGATCTCTAGCAAGGATCTTTGGATAAACAAGGATACCTTCTACCCGGTCCGCCTCGAGATGCTGGTAACGTACCCGTATAGACAAGGGAGAGAGGTCAAAGACATATCCATGATAAACGAGTACTTCGCTATAGTTCCCCATCTGATCCCGTCCGTCCTGCCGGGACAGCGGCGTCCTGTCGTTGCGGTCACCGTCATGCGTGGACTGACGGCCCACTCGAGCAGAGCATGATGAGATGCATGATCAGCTGCGGATGGCGTCGTTGAGCTGCTCGGTGTACTCGATGAGCTCGCGCATGGAGCCGAACTCCTCGCTGGCGAAGCAGAACTCCTCCGACCAACGGTTGAGGCGCATGCTCTCCCGCTCCTCCGCGGAGAAGGTACGCAGGAAGGTCTGGTACAGCTCGGTTCCCCGGAAGACCACCAGGGGGAAGAAGGTGGCCTCCCGGATGCCTTCTTCGCGCAGGGTCTCCACGGTGCGCTCCAGGGAGGCGCGGCTCTCGCCGGGAAGGCCGGCGATGAAGGTGAGGATGGGGTTGAGCCCACATGCGCGCGCCGCCCGTACCGCCCCTAGTATCTCCTCCCGCGTGGTCCGCTTCTTCACTACTTCCTTGAGGATGCGGTCGTCCAGGGACTCCGCGCCCAGGGCCACGCTGCCGAAGCCGCTGTCCCGCAGGCCCTCCAGCACCTCCGGGGTGAGGGAGTCGGCCCGGGTCTGGATATGGTATGTGTATGGAACCTCCTTCACCGTGGACAGCAGCGAGCGCAGGCGGGGCCGGTTGAGGGCGAAGGTGGCGTCGCCGAAGTAGAACGACCGCTCGCCCGCGGTGAAATTCTCCCAGCAGTAGTCCAGCACCTCGCGCACGTAGGCCGGGGAATGGTAGCGCACCTTCCGCTTCCAGACCGCGGGGTCGAGGCAGAACGTGCACTCCTCGGGGCAGCCGCGCGAGGTGAGGAAGCCGCTGCCCGGGATGTAGTCGTCCAGGGGATTGAGTGCCTTGAGCAGGCGGTGGCGCTCCTTGATCCTGAACTCCTCCGCCACGGTGTAGATATGGGGGAAGACGTCCAGGTCGCGCTCGCGCTCGCGGTCGGGATTGTGGACGGTCCCGCCGCCGCCATCCCGCCAGGTGAGGCCGGATATGGACGAGAAGTCCTCTTCCCCCCGCCCCAGGGCCCGCAGCAGCTCCAGGGCCGTCCACTCCCCCTCGCCGCGCACCACGAAATCGGCCGCTCCGTCCTCCATGATCTCACGCGGGTGCATGGTGGAATAGACGCCGCCAGCCACCAGCCTCACCCCGGGCGCCAGCTCCTTGATGCGCTTCAGCAGCTCCCGCGCGTGCAGGGCGACGTAGTAGATGGAGATGGGAAAGAGCACCACCTCGGGTTGCGCGCGCGCCAGGGACTTCTCCAGGTTCTCGCGCATCAGGCGCAGGGCGTCCTCCCCGCCGATGGGCGCGGTGGAGAGGGCCCCGCCGGGCAGCCCTTCCTCAACCTCCCGGAACATTGACTCGTCCTCAAAGACGTCGGCCATGAGGTTGATGACCTCGAGGTCCACCCCCCGGCCCTTGAGGAAGGAGGCCACGTACATGGCGCCGTACTCCGGCACCAGCAGCGCCTTGTTGCGGATGGCCCAGTAGCGCGCCTGGAAGAGGGGCCAGGGCTTGGTCTCCATGAGGCCGAAGCCCCAGGCGTCGGAGATTATCGCCGCCTTGGGCAACCTCTCAGCCATGTATCGGTCACCCGCCCCTTCCTTCTCCCGTCAACCCAGTATGCGCTCAACGCAGAGGATGGCCGAGCGGGACGCGCCCTCGATGGCCAGCCCCCGGCCCAGGTAGGTGTCGCCCGCGAAGAAGAGGCCTTCCACCGCCGGCGCCTGCACGTCCGGTTTGAAGTCGCCCGTGAGTCCCGGCTTGCGGGCCAGGCCGTCGCAGCCGGTGGTGAAATAAGGCAGGGCGAACTCCACGTCCTCCTCCGAGAAGGAGTACAGTTCCTTCACGTCCTCCCAGTGCTGCTCCATGAGGCGCGCCAGGTTGAACTTGTCCTCCAGTTCCCACGGTTCCGCCACGTTGTCGGTGACCAGAAGGTAACGGTCGGGCGGCGCCACGCCGGGGTCGAAGGCGGTGGGGGTGAAGGCCTGCAGGGGCAGCCCGGTGCGCGGCGACTTGAGGACGGACATGAAGACCTGGCGCTCGTAGAGGGGACGCCGGGTGGCGATGATGTAGCCCAGCAGGCCGGTCCGCTCCCCGCGGATGTCCTCGATGCGCTTGAGCCACCACCCCGGAAGGGGCGAGTAGCGGCGGTCGAAGTCCAGTACCTTGTCCAGGTGCCAGATGGGCAGTGCCAGGACAACAAGCGGCGCCGATATGAAGTCGGTTGAGATGAAGCGCCACTCCTTCGCGATGGGGTTGCCGCCCTTGCGGGCAACCTTGACCCCAACCGCCTTGTTGCCCTCGAAGACCACCTGCTCCACCCGGGCCCCCAGTTCCAGCCTCCCTCCCAGCTCCTGGAAGGCCTCCACCAGGGGGTCGATGATGCCCGCCATGCCTCCCCTGGGGTAGGCGGCGATGAGCACCGCCCTGCCCTTGGCCAGCGCCTCCCTGGCGATGTAGAGGCATTCCCCCGCCGACTGCTCGCGCACGTCCGGTATGGTGGTCATGATCATGGTCATGTTCTCCCATACCTCGCGCAGGTTGCCCTGCATCCCCTTCAGGTCCAGCCATTCGCTCATTGAGCGGCTGTCCCACTCCTTGAAGTAGGCCTCGTCCAGGGCGGCGATGCCTATCATCAGCTCGATGAAGCTCTGCTTCTCCTCGTCGGTCAGCTGGATATAGGTCTGCATGTCGTGCCAGGCCCCGTTCTCGTAGAGGTCGAGGGTGACCGAGAAACCGGCCCACTCGAACTCCTTGCCCACGCGTGCACCCAGCTCGTGGCAGAATCCCTTCTTGCCCATCTCGACCATGTGCAAGCCGATATCCGTCCTGTACCCGCCGGGCAAATCGTAGGACTGCATGCGCCCTCCCGCCCTGGGGTACATCTCCAGGAGCAGCGTCTTCTTGCCGGACTGCTGCAGCTGCGAGGCCACGCCAAGCCCGGCGATGCCCGCTCCAACCACTATCGCGTCGTAATCGCTCATCCCGCCTCCCAACCGATCGAACCCCTCCCAGGAATGCGTGTATCCGTGTCGTGGTACCGGCGCCAGCCGCATACCGCCTTGCTTTCCGCCTGACCGCGCCGCGCCGTCGTGCGCCCCTGCGCGCTCTACCCTCCCGCCATGCGGGAGAGGATGAAGATCTCGTCCCCCTCCCGCAGTTCCTCGCCGTCCTCCGCGAAGGGGGTGCCCTTCCGCCCGGCCTTGATCAGGGGGTTGAAGCGTTCCTCGTCCGCGTCCCACATGTTCCCGGGCAGTCGCGACGCGAACTCCCTGCCGATGAGCCGGAGGAGGTCGCCCACGCGCGAACCCTCCGGCATATCGTATTCCCTCTCCTTCACACCGACATGGTGCCTGACGATGCCGGTGAAGCGTACCTGTATCCGCATGTTCCTCTCTAGAACTTGCCCATGAGCAGGCGGCTGATGATCATCTTCTGGATCTCGGAGGTGCCGGCCCCGATGGTGCCCAGCTTGGCGTCGCGCAGGGTGCGCTCCACCGGGTACTCGCGGATGTAGCCGTAGCCTCCGAAGATCTGCACCGCCTCGTTGGCGACTTTGACCGCGTTCTCGGTGACGCTGAGCTTGCACACGCAGGCCTCCAGCATCGCCGGGATGCCCTGGTCCTTCATCCAGGCCACGCGGTAGACGAGCAGGCGCGAGGCATCGAGCAGGCACTTCATCTCCGCGATCTTGAAGGCCACCGCCTGGAACTTGCCGATGGGGCGGCCGAACTGCTGCCTCTCCTTGGCGTATTCGATGCAGCGGTTGATGTTACATTCCATGCCGCCCACCGCCGGCGCCACCATGATGGCCCGCTCCCACTCCAGGGTGGCCTTGCCCACCCCGTAGAAGCCCTCCCCCTCGGCCCCGAGCAGGGCCGAGGCGGGAACGCGGCAGTCGTTGAAGGCCAGTTCGGCCGTGGGCGAGGTGCGGTTCCCCATCTTGTCCAGCTCGCGGCTGACCTCGAAGCCGGGTGTCTCGCGGTCCACGATGAAGGTGCTGATGCCGGCGGCGCCCTTCTCCTTGTCGGTGACCGCTACCACAATGCACAGGTCGCAGATGGGGCCGTTGGTGATGAACATCTTGGAGCCGTTGATGACGTAATCGTCGCCGTCGCGCGCCGCGGTGGTCTTCACCGAGGCGGCGTCGGAGCCCGCGTCTGGCTCGGTGAGGCCGAAGCAGCTGATCCACTCACCGGTGCTCATCTTCGTGAGGTACTTCTTCTTCTGCTCTTCCGTCCCCATCTCCCAGATGGGGACGCCTCCGATGATGGTATGGGCGCCCCAGGATAGCGACACCCCCGCGTCCCCGCCCCCGGCGCAGAAAGCGTCCATGGCGATGGCGGTGTCCAGGGCCCCGGCGTCGGAGCCGCCGTACTCCTCGGGATAGGGCAGGCCCAAAAGGCCCATGTTCCCCATCTTTTTCCAGCCGTCCCAGAAGAACTCGCTGTTGCGGTCGTACTCCTCGGTGAAGGGCGCGATCTCCTTCTCCGCGAAGTCCTTTACCTCCTTGAAGAACGCCTGCTGTTCCTGAGAGAGCTCAAAGTCCATTTCCAACCTCCTCTTGACTCATCCGATCCTCTGAAGAGAACCCTCCCTCTGCTTGACTCCATATAAGCCGCCGCCCCCGGGCGCGGTGGCGCCGTTTCCGTCAGCGGCCCAGCAATGCCCGGGCCATGACCACCCGCTGGATCTGGTTGGTGCCGTCCCAGATCTGGTTGATCTTGGCGTCACGCATATACTTCTCCACCGGGTAGTCGCGCATGTAACCGTAACCTCCGAAGACCTGCACCACGTCGGTGGTGACGCGCATGGCCATGTCCGAGCAGAAGGTCTTGGCGAAGGCCGCCTGGTTGGAGAAGGGCATCTTCTCCGTCTCCATCCATGCCGCCTTCATATACATCAGCCGGCCCGCCTCGATGTCCATGGACATGTCCGCCAGCATGAACTGTACGGCCTGGTTCTCCGCGATGGGCTTGCCGAATTGCACCCTCTCCCTGGCGTATACCACCGCCGCCTCCATGGCGGCCCGCGCTATGCCCACCGAGTTGCAGGCCACGCTCACCCTCGCCTTGTCCAGGGTGATCATGGCGATCTTGAACCCCTTGCCCTCCTCGCCCAGGAGGTCGGCTGCGGGCACCCGGCAGTCGGAGAGGATGACCTCCGAGGTCACCGAGGCGCGCACCCCCATCTTGCGCTCTTTCTTGCCCCCGCTGATGCCTGGGTTGTCCCCGCTCACCAGGAAGCACGACAGCCCGCGCACCCCTTGCGAGGGGTCGGTGGAGGCGAACACCGCCGTGAGGTCGGCGATGCCCCCGTTAGAGATGAAGCACTTGGTGCCGCTCAAGACGTAGTCGTCGCCATCGCGCACCGCGGTGGTCTTGACGCCCGCCGCGTCCGAGCCGGCGCCGGGCTCGGTGAGGGCCATGGCCGCGAGGGACGGGCGCGAGGTCAGGTCCCCGAGGTATTTGCTCTTCTGCTCCTCCGTGCCCGCCACCAGCAGCGGGGTGGTGCCCAGGTTGTTCGCGCCGAGGATGGTGGCGAAACCGCAGCACCCCCAGGCTATCTCCTCTCCCACGATGCACGCGGTGAGGAAATCCATGCCCTGGCCGCCATACTCCTCCGGGACGTAGAGGTAGGTGAGGCCCGCCGCGAAAGCCTTCTCTATGAAATGCTCGGGGTACTTCTCCTCCTCGTCGTAGTCGGCGGCGATGGGGCGTATCTCTTTCTCGGTGAATTCGTGGGCCACCTTCTGGATGGCCTTCTGTTCGTCGCTCAGCTCAAACGAGATCACTCTCTGTTACCTCCCTGCTCTGGATATCGGAACGCGGTGTGGGCGGAGCCCCGGTGCGGCCGGCGCCCGCTCATCTGCCCTTGAAATCCGCCTTGCGCTTCTCCTTGAAGGCCGCCATGCCCTCCTTCTGGTCATCGGTGGAGAAGAGCAGGGAGAAGCACTTGCGCTCCAGGGACAGCCCGGAGTATAGGTCGGTGTTGAGGCCGTCGTTCACGCAGGCCTTGGCGCAGGCCAGCGCCACCGCGCCGTTGCGGATGCAGCGGCGGGCCAGCTTCTTCGCCTCCTCCATGAGGTCCGCCACGGGCACCACCCGGTTCACCAGCCCCATCTCCCGGCAGGCCTCCGCCTTGAAGAAGTCCCCGCTGAAGATGAACTCCTTGGCCCGGTTCGGCCCGATGAGCCGGGGGAGCCGCTGCGTCCCACCCGCGCCGGGGATGATGCCCAGGGTGATCTCCGGCATGCCGAAGACCGCCGTCTCGGAGGCCACGATCATATCGCAGACCAGGGCCAGCTCGGTGCCGCCGCCCAGGGCGTAACCGCTGACCGCGGCGATGACCGGCTTGGGGATGCGTTCGATCTTCTCGAACCCGGAGAGGTCGGCGCCGTAGGCGGTGAGCATGTCGGGCGCGTACTTCCCGGACATCTCCTTGATGTCCCCGCCGGCGGCGAAGTCACCCTCTCCCCCGGTGACGATGACCGCCCTCACCGCATCGTCCCTGGCCAGCATGTCGGCCGCGACGCCCAGCTCGGCGATGAGTTCCAGGTTGAGCGCGTTCTTCGCCTCGGGGCGGTTGAGGCGCAGGGTAGCGATGCCCTCCCCGTCCGTCTCAACCACCAGATACTTGAACTCCATGCGTCCTCCTCGTCTATCCTCGCCCCCTCCCAGGGGAAAACCCTACCTTGCCGCCGCTCTCACTCGAAGATGTCCTCGTCGTAGTCGTCATCCGGGGGCTGCGCCGGCGGCGCCACCTCTTCCACAGCGAGCGTCTCCGGCCCTTCTTCCTCCGCCTCCGCCCGCGGGGATTCATCTCCTGGTTGCGGCGCCTCCGCCGGTCCGTCCGCCTCCGCGACCGTCACCTCTTCCTGCGGGCCCGGCGTGGTGAAGCGCCTCAGCGCGGCCGCCGGCTCCCCGCTGGCGAAACAGGTGGTGAAGCACTCCGTCTCATATTCCAGGCCGCGGCCCAGGTCCATGTCCAGCGCGTGGTTGATGCAGCGCTTGGCCTGGTAGAGTGCGATCCTGCCCCCCGCGGCGATCTTCTCGGCCATCTCCTGTACCGTATCCGCCAGCTCCATGTCGGAAACGGCCTCGTTGACGAGGCCCCACTCCACCGCCAGCGCGGCATCAAGGATCCTGCCGCTGAAGATCATGTCCCGGGCTCGCCGCAGGCCGACCACTCGCGCCAGCCTCTGGGTACCGCCCCCGCATGGGATCATCCCCAGGCGCGCCTCGGGGAAGGCGAAGCGCGCCCCCTCTGAAGCCACTGCCAGGTCGCAGGCGAGGCAGATCTCCAGCCCCGCTCCCATGGCCACCCCGCCCACGGCGGCGATGGTCGGCAGCGAGAGCTCGGCGATGCGTCCGGTGAGCATCTGGATCTCGCGAGAACGTCGGCGGGCCGCCATGGCATTGGCCTGCTCCAGGCCCGCCATGTCCATGCCCGCACAGAAGGCGTCACCCTGCCCCGTTAACACCAGCACCCGGACCTCAGGATCGGCCTCCACCTTCGCCAGTTGGGCCCACATGGCCCGCACCATCTGCGGCGAGAGCGCGTTCATGCGCTCGGGGCGGGAGAAGACGATCCAGCCCGCCACTCCCCTTCTCTCGAAGAGGACGGTATCGCTGTCCTCAGCCATGACTTTCCTTTCCCGCTCTCCGCGGCCCGCCGCTTACAGTTTCCAGTAGCTCTCCTGTTTGCCGCTGGAGTAGTCGTAGTAGCCCTTGCCCGTCTTCCTGCCCAGGAGCCCCGCTGCCACCATGCGCCGCATGAGCGGCGGGGGATAGAACTTGGTATCGCCTGTATCGTTGTATATGGCCGCGCTCGCGTTCATGAGCACGTCGATACCGGTCATGTCCGCCAGCTCCAGGGGGCCCATGGGAAGGTTGTAGCCCAGGCGCATGGCCTTGTCGATGTCTTCCGGCGATGCTACTCCCGCCTCGAGCATACGCGCGGCTTCGCAGCCCATGGGCAGGTAGAGTCGGTTGGCGATGAATCCGGCGTGGTCTTTCAGCACCCTTACCGTCTCCTTGCCCACCGATTGTGCCCATGCCTCCGCCGCCTCCACGGTCTCGTCCGAGGTCTGCAGGCCACGGATGATCTCGCACAGGCGCATGAGGGGGACGGGGCTGAAGAAATGGGTGCCCACCACCTTGTCCGGCCGCGCCGTGGCCGCGGCGATGGAGGAGATGGGTATGGCCGAGGTGTTCGAGGCCAGGATGGTGTGGGCGGGGCAGACCTCGTCCAGTTTCCCGAAGACCTCCTTCTTGACGTCGAGGTTCTCGAAGACCGCCTCGACCACGATGTCGGCGTCGGCGGCGTCCGCCAGGTCGGTGGTGGTGGAGAGGTTGGCCAGGGCGGCGTCGTGCTGCTCCTGGGATATCTTCTCCTTGGAGAGGAACTTGCCAAGGGACCCCTTGATGGCCTCCAGGCCCTTGGCGGTGAACTCCTCCTTGATGTCATGCATCTTCACCTTATAGCCTGCCGCGGCGGAGACCTGGGCGATGCCGCCACCCATGAGCCCCGAACCGACCACGAACACGTTCTTGATCTCCATGCTGACCTCCTGATGTTCCGACAACCTGTCGTATTTCGCCCGATAAGCCTGATTAACTGGGTTTTAACCTTCGCCAAGCTACCGCGCCAACGGCGCCAAAATTATATCACGAAAGGGCGTGGTGGATGTACACATGATGGGGGCGCCTATGGTAGCCTGAGACCATGGAACACGAAGGACCGTTCGGCGAGAGCATCCCCGTCATCGACGACGTGCTGGACGTGGTGAAGACGGCGCGTTACCAGTTCGGCACCCTGGCGCACATGGGCGATGACCTGGAACACTCCGTGGTCGGACTGCGGGAGCAGCTCGGGGGGATACTCTCGTTCTTCTCCCGGCGCCGGAACGTCATGTATACGGCGGCCGCGGTCATCGCGGCGGCCGTGCTCCTGGATTACGCGCGCGGATGGACGAGCGCGTTCAGGATCCGTTACAGCTTCGTCTGGCCCTACCTGCCGCACGTGCAGGTCAAGCACCATCTCCGCTGATACCGTCACGCGAAGAGGGGCACGTGCGAGAAGCTCCCCACGTCGAAGAGGCCTTTGTCGGTCATCTTCAGTTCCGGGATTACCGGCAGCGCCATGAAGGCCAGCGCCATGAAGGGGTCGGGGAGGGAGCAGCCCAGCCTCAGGGCGGCCCCCTGCAGCAGCCGGACGCGTTCCTTCACCTCTCCCAGGGGCAGAGTCGACATCAGGCCAGCCACGTCAAGGGGCAGGTCCGCCAGCACCTCGCCGCCGCGCACCACCGCCTGGCCGCCGCCCATCCCCTCCACCGCCCTGGCCGCGGCGAGGATATCCCCGTCGGAAGCCCCCACCACCACGAGGTTATGGGAGTCGTGCGCCACCGTGGACGCCAGGGCTCCCTCCCGCAATCCGAAGCCGCAGATGAAGCCCACCCCCACGTTTCCACTGCCGCGATGGCGCTCGAAGACGCATATCTTAAGGAGGTCGCGCGAGACGTCACACACCACCAGGCCGTCCTTCACCTTGGGCTTCTCCGTGAGCCTCGAGGTCACGATCTGGTCCGGGATGACCCCGATGACCAGCATCTCGCCGTCCTGCGCCCTCACCTCGATCCCCGCCATCTTCTCCCAGGCGATGTTCATGGCTCCAGGAGCGGGCGGTCCGGGCTTGACGTCGATAAGGAATTCGCCGTTCTCGGCCACTTTTTCGCCGCCCTTGAACACTTGCAGGACCCTGAAGGTCTCCAGGTCCTCCACAACCACCAGGTCGGCCCGCCACCCCGGGACGATGCCTCCCCTGGCATGCAGGCCGAAGCGGAGTGCCGGGTTGATGGTGACCATGCGCAGCGCGGTCATGGGGTCGAGCCCCAGGCCCACCGCCTTGCGCAGGATGAAGTCCATGTGCCCCTCTTCCATCAGGTCCCTGGGCTGGCGGTCGTCATCCACGAAGATGCAGCGCCACGCGCTGGTGATGCCGACGACGGGCAGCAGGTCCGCCAGGTTACGGGCGGTGGAGCCCTCACGGATGTAGATGAACATCCCCTTGGCCAGTTTCTCCGCCGCCTCCTCCTCCCGTACACACTCGTGGTCCGACTCCACGCCGGCCGCGATATAGGCGTCGAGTTCACGTCCCGACAGCCCCGGCGCGTGGCCGTCGATGGGCAGGCCCCGGCAGGCATCTATCTTCGCCAGCACCGACGGGTCGGCATGGATGACCCCGGGGAAGTTCATGACCTCACCCAGCCCGATGACCGCCTCCTCGGACAGGAGGGGGACGAGGTCGGCGGCCTCCAGGGAAGCCCCGGCGGTCTCCATGGGCGTGGCCGGGACGCAAGAGGGCAGCATCACAAAGACATCGAGGGGGAGCCCTTCTGCCAGGCGCATCATGTATCGGATCCCCTCGATGCCCAAAACGTTAGCGATCTCGTGATAGTCGGTCACCACCGCGGTCGTGCCGGCCGGCACCACCGCCCGCGCGTATTCGGGGAGGCCGACCATGGAGGACTCGATATGGACATGCCCGTCGATAAAGCCGGGGCACAGATAGGCTCCCCCCAGGTCCACCTTCTCCCTCGCCGGACGTTCGCCGAAGCCGGCGATCATGCCGTCGCTGATTGCGACCGATCCCTCCTCCACCACGCCCTCGAACACATCGACTATCCTGGCCCCGGTGAGCAGGAGGTCCGCCTCCGCCTCACCCCGCGCCGCCGCCAGAAAATCGCCCATGGCCATATGCAGGCTCCCTTCCGTCGTGTTTTCGCGCCGGCCGTCAGATGACCGGCTCTTCCTCGAGCTCCCCCGGCTGCCTGAGTCCCTCCGCGGGATATGTCTTCATCTCCAGGATGACCTTGAGCGACTCGTCCCGCATGGCGTATTCGAAGGCCTGCAGCCCCATCTCCAGCGGGAACCTGCGGTCGATGAGTTCCTGCACGTTCACCAGACCGCGCAGCAGGGCGCGGATGGCCGGTTCGAAGGGACCGCAGCGCGAGCCGACGATCCGGATCTCGTCCACGACCAGCGACGAGATGTCCACGTTGATCGACTCCGCATAGGTGCTCTTCTGCACGATGGTCCCGGTGGGGTCCACCAGGGACCTGGCGAGGTCGAAGCCCTCCGGACTGCCCGTGGATTCGACCACCACGTCGAACCTTTCCCCGAGGTCGAGGTCCTGCCGCATCACCGTCCTTATGCCCAGGCGGTCCAGGATCTTGAGCTTGTGCTCGTAGCGGCCCACCGCCAGCAGGGCACACCCGTTCAGGCGCATCACCTGCGCCGCCATGATCCCCAGCTTGCCGTCCCCGAGCACGGCCACCCGGTGCCGCGGGCTGATATGCACCTGCTCCGTGATGCGGAAACAGGCGGCCAGGGGCTCGACGAACACTGCGGAATACAGCGGCAGGGTGTCGGGGACGACGGTGAGGTTGGCGACGGGCAGGGTCATGAACTCGGCGAAGGCCCCGTCGCGGCCGCTGATGCCGAGGGTAGTGCGGCCGCGGCAGTGGTTCCCCTTCCCTTCCAGGCATAGGGGACAGATACCGCAGGGGCAGTTTATCTCCCCCACCACCCGCTTGCCCACCAGGTCGGGGTCATCGGCCCTGGACACCACGCCCACGAACTCGTGCCCCGGCACACCCTTGAAGTCCATATAGCCGCGGGCGATCTCCTTGTCGGTGTTGCAGATACCGGCGGCCATGACTTTTATCAGCGCCTCGCCCGCTCCTGGTTCGGGCACGGGCAGGTCGTCCCTGAGCTTCAGCTCACCGTCGTAGTACAAGCCGAGCATCGCCTTCATCTCCTCTCCCCCGGCCGCTTTCCATTCTCTCTATCGATGCCTCGCCCGTTTTGCTTGACCGCTCTACCCATAATATATCCCCAGGAGGCGCGCACTTGGAACCCGGACGCCCTTCCTGAGCGATGCGGATGAGCTTATACTGGCGGTGAGGGCTTCCGGCGGTTCGCGAGAGTGAAAGGGGTGTTCCGAGATGATCATCGACAGCCACGTGCACCTGGTGGGAGAGGGCTGGCACGACCGCAGCTTCTTCCTCGGCCAGGCGAAAATGGTCACGGCCATGATGGGCAAGGCCACCGGGGAGCGTCCGGACGCGGACCCCATCGTCGACAGCCTCCTCCCCAACCTCGCCGACACCACGGGCGAGAAACTCATCGCCGTCATGGACGCCGCCGGGGTGGAAATGAGCTGCGTCTTCGCCCAGGACTCCGGCCTGGCCGCCGGCGAGCCAGCCGTGCCCCTGGAGGAGCAGAACCGCGCCATAGCCGAGGCCGCCAGGAGCTACCCGGGGCGCTTCGTACCCTTCTTCACCATCGATCCCCGCCGCGACGGCGGGTTGGAGATGTTCCAGCGCGCGGTGGAGGAATGGGGCATGAGGGGGTTGAAGCTCCACCCCACATCGGGTTTCTACCCCTACGACCCGGTGGTCTACCCCTTCTATGAGAAATGCGTGGAGTACGGCATACCGGTACTCTTCCACACCGGCAGCCAGCCCGCCCCCATGAAGTTCCGTTTCACCCAGCCTATCTACGTGGACGACGTTGCGGCGGATTTCCCGGACCTGCCCATCATCATGGCCCACGTCGCCCACGAGTTGTGGCCGGAGGCCCTGCTGGTTGCAAGCGTGAAGCCCAACGTCTATTTCGATTTCTCGGGCTGGCAGATCGCCTTCAACGACCACCCGCAGGACTTCTACCGCATGCTGCGTACGGTGCTCGACCATGTCGGCCCCTGGCGCGTGCTCTTCGGCACCGACGGTCCCTATCTCAACGTACTCTGTCCAGTGGAGACCTGGATCAAGGCGATCACCGAGCCTGACCTCGGTTCCTGCCCGGAGGTCTCGTTCACCCCCGAGGAGACCGAGATCATCATGGGCAAGGCCTTCGCCAAACTGATGGGGCTATAGGGTCAGGCTTCCTGTTTGTTGCGTTCCACCTGAGACGGCTACTTTAGCCTTGGCCGCACGAATGCAAGAAACAAGACCTGCCCTGAAAATAGCGACCAGCATTTTCGTCCTCGGTGGTGTCGCGGCCGCGCGACATGGGTGACTGACCCTCAAACGGAAAGCGAGCTGCGGGTCCCGTCTGACCCGGGCCGCCGGTTATACGTTGTTGGCCTCGGCCGGGGTGAGATCCCCCGTCTCTGCGGCGGCACGTTCCTCCGCATGCTGGCGGCGCCGAGCGATGAGGGTGATGATGGAGGGCAGCACCAGCACGCTGGCCAGCATGGAGACTGCCAGGGAGAGGGCGGTGATCAGCCCGAAGCGCCGGATTGGCATCATCTTGGAATAGGAGATGACCAGGAACGCTCCCGCCGTGCACATGGTGCTCGCCAGCATGTTCTTGCCCACCCTGGTGATGCAGATGTCCAGGGCATCGGCAACGCTCACCTCTCCGGGCTTGTACTCCTCGAGGAAACGGTGGGTGATGTGGATGCCGTAATCTATACCCATGCCGATGATCATAGACACGACGAGCACGGTGAGCATGTCCAGGGTCCATCCCATGAGGGAGAGGAAGCCCAGCTCCACCGAGATCCCCGCCACCAGCACCGACAGGGTGGCCAGGCCGTAGATAAACGAACGGAAGATAATGATCAGTACCAGCCCGGAGAGGACCAGGGCGAGGATGGACGTCCGGATCTGGGTGGGGACCAGGTTGCCCAACATGTCCGCGGTGAGCGGGGTGATCCCCCCCACGTTGTAGTCGATGTCCTGTGAAGCAAATGCCGCCTCCGCCGCTTCGCTCAGGGCTTTGTCCTTGTCCACCATCTCCGCGTTGCTGCTGGCGCCCTCGCTGAAGATGGTGATGAGTGCAGCCCGATGATCATCGGAGATGAGCTTTCCCTCCTGGGCCCCGAAGAGCGCCCCGATGGCGGCCAGGTCCTCCTCGGCCTCGGCCCTGGTGGCGGGAAGTCCCGCCGCGAAATCCTGCCCCGGGGCCGCCTTGCCTGTCTCCACCCGGAAGTCGTGGATGAGCTCGCCGATGCTGGAGCTGCCGTTCTCAGTGAAGTACGGGGTCTGGGCGAGCTTCTCCTGAAAGGCGTGCATGGCGGCCATGACCTCGGGCTCCAGCACGTCCCCCTTGAGCAGGACGATGTCACCTTGCTGACCCCCGAAGATGGCCTCCTGCTGGTACTGGGTCTCGAGGGAGGGGATGTCCTGGGGCGCGAGTTGCCTGAGGTCCGGGGTAGTGGTGAGCCGGAAGGTGCCCATGACGCAGATGATCACGATGAAGGCATAGACCACCACCACCGCCACCGGGCTTCCCTGGGCGATGCTGGCGATCCGGCCCAGGAAACGGTCGATGCGCGAGTTGCCCACAGGTGAGAAGATGGCCACCCCCCGCGGCATCCTGGTGGTGCCCTTGCGCAGCCGGCGCTCCTCGCGCAGGATCATCAGCGAGGGCAGGAAGGTGACGCTGAAGATGAAGCACAGCCCGATGCCCGCAGCGGTCATGTAGCCGAACTCCTGCAGCACGTCGAAGTCGGAGAACCCGAAGGAGGCGAAGCCGAAGACGGTGGTGATGCAGGCGAGGAAGATGGCCACCCCCACGGTGATCACGGCCTTATGCGCGGCCCGGCGGGGTTCCCGGTCGATCCCGAACTCCTCATAGAAGCGCCCCATCATGTACACCAGGTTGCCCATGCTGATCCCCAGCACCAGCGGGCCGATGAGCGCCGAGAGCAGGGTGAAGGGCAGGCGGAACCAGCCCATGAGGCCATAGATCCATATCGCGGTTATGGCGATGATCGACAGCGGAAGCAGTACGTCGGTGAACCTCTGGAAGGTAAGGAAGAGCAGGAGCATGAGCACGGCCAGGGCGATAAGCGCCATGACCACGGTGCTGGAGACCACGTAGTCCTCCAGGTCCTTGTCTATGGAGGGGTCGCCCCCTATGGTAACGGCCGCCGGGACCTCCCCGTCCTCGAAGTAGGTGCGGAAAAATCCCTCCACTCTGGAAGCGAAGGCCTTGCGCTGCGATGAATCCAGGCCAGGATCCACCTTGATGAGTATCTTGGCGAACCTGCCGTCCTCGGAGAGGAGCCCCGACCCCTTCTTCTCCACATTCCACTTGTAGGCAACCGGGTTGGCGAGGTATTGCTGGACCCCTTCCTCGATTATCTGCTCGAAGGGTTTCATCACCCCAGGGTTGCTCGGGTCCTCCTGCATAATGCCTTCCCCGCGTTCAAGAAGGGTGGGGACATCCGGAAGGATGACCTCGGCCTGCTGCTCGGTAACACCATAATCCTGCACGGCCCTCTGCCGGGCCTGCGCCAGCATGTTGGGCCCGAAGGCGCTCAGGAAATGCTGAACATAGACGTAATCCTCCGTATCAATCTCCTCGGCCATCGCGCTATCGAGCAGCATGAACTTCTTGATCATGGGATAGGTGAGCATGGCGTCGCTCTCCACCATGGGATATTCGTTGGTTGTGCCGCCGAAGAGCTGGTTGACCTCATCCAGGGTACGGGCGGTCTCGTACTTGGTTGGGATGAGGTCCTTCTGGCCCGCTCTGACCTCGAGGAAGGTTATGCCCACAGCCACCGGGATGGTCAACAGTACGCATACGAGTATTACGGCGCGGGCATGGTCCCGGCACAGGCGGGCAAAGAACGACACTGCAGCATCCCTCCCACGGACGTCTTCGCCTCAAAGGCGTCATAGTCATATGATATATTACTTTCGTTCTCCGTAGGTTACTCTCCTTCGAGCCATCACGCAATCCGCGCCACGCCGGGACCGCCCTCCGCCATCTGGTAGAATAGAACCGACAACACTTGGACCTCGCAGGGAAAGGCGGTGGGTGGCGGTGACCCTGCTCACTGAGATCATAGACGGTTTCCCGCGCAACTTCCCCGAGTACGAAGCGCTCTATTTCGAGGGAAAGACATTTACCAACCTCGAGTCGCACCGCGAAACCTGCCGCCTCGGAAACGCCCTCGCCGCACTGGGGCTGCAGCCGGGAGACATGCTCATGGCCCATATGGAGAACTGCCCGGACGCCGTACACCTCTATTCCGCCTGCGCCAAGTCAGGTATCATCTTCTGTCCCACCATGTTCCTGCTCAGCGCCGAAGAGCTGTCCTGGATGGCCGAACATTCGCAGGCGAAGTACTTGATCACCACCCCCAACCTCCTTTCCAAGGTGCGGTTAGCCTGTCCCGGGTTGAACGAACGCAGCCGCATCATCCTTTCCGGTGAAGAAGAGGAGCCGGGCACCATCAGCCTCGACGAACTCCGCCGGGAACAACCGGCAGAACTGGCCACCGTTCCCGACCTGGGAGATGACGACGTGGCTGCCCTGCTATACACGGCGGGAACGACTGGACGCCCCAAGGGGGTGCTCCTCACCCACGGGAACGTGGGGAGCAACGTTCTCTCGGTGGCGAGCTCCACGCGCATCACCAGGGAGGAGGTGGCCCTCTCCCCCCTGCCGCTGTCTCACTCCTACGGACTGACCACATCGCTGCTGCCGGCGGTGAGCGGCATCTATTCCATCCTCATGCGCTGGTTCGATGCCACCCAGGTCTTCGAGTACACCGAGCGCTTCCATGTGCGCACCATCCCCGGAGTGCCCGCAATGTTCATCCAGCTCCTGAACCACCCGCGGGCACCCCAGTTCAACGTCAGGAGCTGGAAAAGGCTGCAGAGCGGGGCCGCCCCGCTGCCGGACGAGGTACTCAAGGCCTTCCGAGAGAAGTTCGGGGTCAACCTCTACGAGGGATACGGACTCACCGAGGCCTCACCTGTGGTGAGCTGCCAGAGCCCACACCTGGGCTTCAAGCCCGGCTCGGTAGGACCACCGCTGCAGGGACTGGAGGTCAGGATCCGCGACGAGTTCGAGCGCGAGCTCCCCCCCGGCAGCCCCGGGGAGATAACCGTGCGCGGTCCGTCGGTCATGAAGGGGTACTTCAAGAACCCGGATGAGACCGAACGGGCCCTGCGCGCTGGCTGGCTGCATACCGGGGACATCGGTTACCTGGACGAGGACGGCTATCTCTTCATAGTCGAGCGCAAGAAAGACCTTATCATCTCCGGCGGCTTCAACCTCTATCCGTCTGAGGTCGAGGAAGTGCTGGTAAGGCACCCTGCGGTAGCCGATGCCGCCGTGGTGGGTGAGCCGGACCCCATCCGCGGTGAAGTCGTGCATGCCTTCGTCCTGCTCCATGCCGGGAGCGAGGTGAGCGAACGGGAGCTGATAGATTTCACGCGCGCGTCGCTTGTGTACTACAAGTGCCCCCACCGCGTGACCTTCGTCGAGGAAATGCCGTACACGTTCCTGGGCAAACCCTCGCGGCGCGAATTGCGCGAACGCTTGTGTGAACGTTAGAGCAGTGACATGCCCTTCTCCTCGGAGACACGCCTCTGCAGCTCTTTGAGGGCCGCCTCTCCGGGACGGTGCCGGCCGGCCTCCACCTCACGCACCAGGGTTAGGATGGAGCTGTGCGTGGGGACCGCCACCCCCTTGGCCCGGGCTTTCTGTACGATCCATCCGCTCAGGCAGTCTATCTCCGTCTTCCTTCCCGCCTCGATATCGCGGAGCATGGGGGGTCTTAACCCCGCCCACACCGCCCCGTCCCAGGGCGCCAGGGGTTCGGCATCCTCCCTGCCGCCGCTCTCAGCCGCCCGCCGGCACTCGGCTGCCGCCTCTTCGCACAGGTGGTTCAGGGGCTCCAGACGGCGCGCTTCAAGTGATGGCAGTCCGGAGATGGCGCACAACCCGCTCACTGCCGCCGCCCCCTCCAGCCGTTTCCAGATCTCCCCATAGAGGTCACCGGACAGAGTGACGATCCCGGCACGGGCGCCGTCTACAGCTTCCACAAGTCCCGCTAGTGCGCTCTCCCTGCCGGGAAGGGCGGCCCCCAGCACGAGGGAGCGAAAAGCCTCCACCTCAACGGCCCCATCCGCAGCCTCGCATGCCGACACCCATGCCAGGCCGGCAAAGGAGCGCTCCTCTCCGACCAGCTCTGCAAGGGATGATATTGCTCCGCCCTCCTGCAAGGACAGGTATACGGTATCGCGGTGGACGAAGGGGCTGAGGGGACGTAGCGCGGCGCCGCTCTCGTTCGCCCCCGTGGCCAGGACTATGACGTCGTAAGGGTCCGCGGGCTCTCCCGTCCTGGCGACCGACGGGAACGCGGTCCCGCTCAGGTCGCCCCGCGCGCGCACACCGTTACTCGCGATATCGGACGCCCGCTCCCGCCTCAGCTCGTAGACGAAGACCTCCTGGCCCGCATCGCAGAACAGGATGGACGCCAGCGTTCCCATGGCCCCGGCGCCGATCACCGCTATCCTCATGTTCGACCTCCCTGTGCTCCCGGCCGCCTTACCCTTCCGGCCTGACCTGGCAGGCAATGATGGCATATGGGCGGCCCACCCGTCCATATCATCCCCATCCCGGGCCGATACAACGAGTGCCGCAACAGTATATCCCGTCTGCGCGGCGGCGCTCCGTCCCGACTCCTTCTACGTGCGGGTTTATATACCATTGTACGTGGAAACATAAGAATGATGGGTCAGATGGCCGAGAGGAAAGGGGGAATGATGCCGGACAGCGTGTATAAGATCATCGAGGTGGTGGGGTCCAGCCCGGATTCATGGGAGGATGCGGCCCGCAAGGCCGTGGAGACCGCCGGGAAGAGCCTGAAGGACCTGCGTGTCGCGGAGATCGCGGACCTCGACATGAAGGTCGAGGATGGAAAGGTGACAGCCTACCGCGCTCGCGTGAAGGTGTCCTTCAAGTACCACGAGGACGACTGAGCACAAACCCGTTAAGGGGTCGGTTCTTGTTTTTGGATACCGCGGTATGTGTTGAGAATAGAACGAAAAACGTATGCCTTATGCCGCTGCTATGGTCAAGTTACCATATTATGGTATCCAAAAAACAAGACCTGACCCCGGTCAATTTCCAGTGGTGGGAGCTGTCTGCGCGCCGTCGGTAGGCGTGGTACCGTTTTCCCCGCCCAGCCCGGGGTCCTCGGGGCCCACCGGCTCGCCTTCCTCCGGCGGAGGCGGCGGCACCGGCGATGAGGTCCAGATGAACAGGGGGGTACCCACGTTGACATTGTCGAAGAGCTCCAGTATGGCCCAGTTGGCCATGCGGATGCATCCATGGGAATAGAGCCCCGGGGTGAGGTTGGCGGTGCCGTGGATCAGGACCGTGCCGCCCGCGGCGCTGGTCACCAGGGCCCGCACCCCCAGGGGGTTGCCCTCGCCCGGCTCGATGCGCGGCGGCATGTCCTTTGACCATTCCACGTTGGGGTTGATCCACACCGGGTTTTCGTCCTTGCGCACGATATAGAACTTCCCCTGCGGCGTGGGATACTTGGGCGTCCCGGTGGCCACGTAATAGGTCTTGACCAGGGTATCCTGGCTGTACCACTTCAGGGTATTACCCATAATGTCCACCACGAGCACCGTCTTGACATCCTCGCTGGAGAGACTGGGCGGCGTCACCGCCACCACCGGCTCGAGGGAGCGGTTGCTCGAACACAGGTTCGTCTGCACCGCCTGTAGGGTAGCCTCGACGTCCATCCATAACCCGTCCTGGGACGGATAGAACTTGAGCTTGCCGGTCTGAAAATCGAAGCTGAGGGAGGCGTCCTTCACCTCCTGGTCTATCTCGGCGGCTATGGCGTTGAGCTTCTGCAGGACAGCTTCGTTGTTCATGTAGCAGTCCAGCCCGATGCTGATGCTCTTGGGCCGGTCGAAAGCGCGGCGGTATGCACGCTCGAATACCGAGCATTCCCACCCCGCGTCGTACGCCTGATCGACCAGGGCCTCCACGTCCACCTGCAGCCCCAGTTCGGCGGGATTGAGCGACCACTGGCTGTCGCGGAAGGAGAGGGTGAACGGCATCATCATCGGCTGCACCGCCTGTTCGTTGACCGCGGCTATCGCCTCCTCCCTGGTCATCCCCGTGACGTCGACGCCGAGGACCATGGTGTTGGGGAACATCTCACCCCGGTGGCGCGAATCGGCGTAGACCATCACGGACGACGCCAGGATGAAGAAGAGCACCACCGTGCCCAGGACGATCAGCGCCCAGCGCACCAGGCCGCTGCGCGGCATGAGCAGCGATCTGAACTTATCCCAGTTGCTCAGTCTCTTCCTCGGCATATGCGTCCTCTTCCGTCCCTGCCCCGCTGATCTACAGGCGTTCTGACGCCCGCGGGTCCCGGATCGTTCCTACCACCTCTCTATGAACTGCCGGAAATATCCCAGGAAGGAGAATTCCGACAGTACCCGCTGGCGCTCCTCGTGCAGTGAGCGCAGGGCCCGCATATCTCGCGCGTTTCCCCTTCCGCTCTCCGCCTCGATGAGGGCCAGTATCTCCGCATGCCGCCTCTGCAGCTCCTCCAGGCGCAGTTCGTACCCAGGGATCTTCATCGCCAGCAGCTCTTCGCCGCTGAAACGGGCCTGGGACCTGCAGCGCAAGCATACGAACGATCTCTCATCAGCTTCACGGACCAGTATCCCGTTGCACATGGGGCAGTGGCGTTCCTCTTCCTCCTGAGGCTGCAAACACCTCACCCCTTCTAGGTGATTATGCCCAAATCGTACGGTCCGGGCAATGATCCGGTCCGGGGCCCCGCGGCGGCCTGGCGGCTCTCCTGCCGTCGTCACGGCTTCGCGCGCGAGACGGGGGGCCGGCAGGCCCCCCGTGTTGTCCCACTAGAAGTCCTTGTCCGTCTTCCGGCTTATTCCTCCGTCTGCGCCGGCGCCTGGCCTCCCCCGACCAGCAGGCCGATGATGAGGATGAGGGCGCCCACTATGAGCAGCGCCCACGGGATATACACCTTGACCAGGTTGATCTGCCCGGCGCCGTCCTTGGCGTCCTCGATCGCCGTCTTCACCGTATCCTCGGTCTGGGCGATGCTGTACTCGAAGATCTTGGTCGGCTCCGCGTCCCCGAGCTGACCCTGCAGCTGGACCAGCGGAGCCAGTTGCGGCCCCAGCACGGGGTCGTTGGCGTACTTGGCCAGGATAGTGAAGATACCGGCCAGCCCGGAGGTATCGACCTCCATGTGCAGGCTCTCGATATCCTTGTAGTTGTTGACCGGGGAACCTGTCTTGGGCTCCACGGAGATCTCCACTTCGAACGCCCAGTAGTACTTGACCGGGATGCTCTGCTGCAGCGCGGCATTGAGGGCCTGCAGGTCCTCGGGGGACTCCGCCCCGATCACCTGGGTCGCGGTGGCCAGGAGGGCGTCCACGTCAATGCCCAGGGCCACCAGCTGGGGTTTGAGCTGCTCGAACGACACCTCCAGCGGCAGGCCGAGCAGCTCGATATAAGCCAGGGTCACTTCCTTCCTGGCATCGATGCCCAGGGCGCCCCTGAAGTTGTAGACGGTGACCCCCTCAAGCTCTTCCTCGCTCAGGAACTCCGCCTCGAGGCCCTCGTTCACCTCAGCCTTCCACACCGGGTATTTCTCGTCGTTGGAGGTATCGAAGGGGAGCAGGGGGTAGTAGTTGCCCTCGCGCTCGACCGTGTTGCCCTTTTCGAAATCGTAGGCCCTTTCGTCGTTGACGTTCTCGGATGACTTGCGGTCGAGGACGTATACGGATGACGTCCCGCCCGGTGGGCTCTCTATCCCCGCCGCCGTGGTCTTCACCTTCTCCTCGATGACCGCCCTGGACGAATCGTACTCCTCCGCCAGGGAATTCACCTCGCGTTCCACCACCAGGGGCATACGCATCTCCTCGCCCGGCGGCAGCGGCTCCTGGGTGGTGGGGTTGACGTAGTAGGTGATCTCGCCCTCGTAGACGCTCTTCGCCTCGATGTTGTCGGGCAGCTTCATCAGCGCGTTGACGGCGATCGCCCACCACAGTATGGCGCCCAGGATGAGGATGACGCCCAGCGCTATGAGGATCTTGCTGGTCACTCCCTTCATCGCAACCTCCTTAATCACTCTGACCAGAGCATGCCTTTCTATCTACTCTATTCTATCTTGAACGGGAGTTCTCCTGCGAGTTTCCGCCACCGCCGCATCCACGGTCCCCCGCACGGCTTCCATTAACGTGGGGAAGATCCGGTCCCGCGCCGCTACGGCCGCCGCGGTCAGCGCTCCAGCCCGGGCGCATAGCCGGTGGAGACGTGCCCCCCAATCCACCCGCCACGATAGTAGAAGTACATGGGCCTTTCCACGATGATGTCTCCACTGGCGTGTATCGAGAAGGCCAGGCCCTCCTGGTAAGGGGTCATGGCATTGGCATAAAGGGTGGTGCGGCTGCGCGGCCCGAGGGTCACGTCCTCCCACAGCACCTCGCCGCTCTCGAGATGGAACCTTATCTCCGCCGTGACCTCGAGGTCGCCGGGGTTCTGCAGGCACAGCCAGTCATCGAAACCCTCCCCGGTATATCCCTCCGCGAAGTACCAGTGGCGCGAGGGTTCTCTCACGCCAATGCCCACATCGCCCCCCTGGCACCAGTAATCGTAGTCGAAATATATGGGGCGTTCGGCCACCAGCGGCTTCTCGCCTCTGACCACCACGGATATCTCTATATTCCTCCCCGCGCGCGCGTTCACGTCCACCGTGCTCCTGGACATGGGCGGGACCAGCTCCTGGTCGGTGACGTTCATCCCCTCCGGCGTCTGGTAAGTTATGCTCACCAGGTTGGGCTCGGGGTTGGGGTTGAAGAGGCACAGCCATTCCTCGAAGCCGCTGCCGGTATATCCCTCGGCGAAATACCACGTAGCGGAGGGTTGGTTGGACCCGGAAGAGACGTGGCCCCCCGCCCAGGAACCATGGTAGAGGAAATATATGGGCCGCTCCGCCACCACCGGCTGGTCCGAGGTTACCCGCAGGGACACCTCCCGGTCCGGCCCCACGACATCGTTGACGAAGACGGTGTCCCGCCGCGACGGCTGCACGACCTTCTGCTCCTGATGCAGCAACCCTCCGTGGGAGAGGTATTCTATAGTGACGTTGGCCGGTTGCTGCCCGGGGTTGAGCAGGCAGAGATACTCCTCGAAACCGGGGCCGGTGTACCCCTCGGCGAAATACCACGCAGTGGAGGGCTGGTTGGCGCCCCCTGATACATGACCACCCGGCCAGAGGCCGCGATAAAGGAAGTACATCGGCCTCTCGACCATGATGGGTCGAGGCGATTCCACGCTCACGCTCACGTCCTTTCCGGTACCCACCTCGTGCGCGACATCGAGGGAGAGGCGGCCTTCCGCCTCCACGCGGTAGACGTGTTTGACGGTCTCGCTATCCGGGAAGGCGTAGCTCACGGTGAACTCGACCGGCTCGACGTTGGGGTTGAGGATGGTGAGCCACTCCTGGAAACCCTCGCGGGTGGTGCCCTCGGCGAAATACCACTGCTTGGCCGCGTTGGCCACGATGAGGTCACGGGAGACCGCGGCACTGCCGCCGCTCTTGTAGTACGCGACCGCCTGCAGGGTATAGGTGCCGTCCGCAAACCCCGAGGTGTCCACCTGGAAATCGAAGGGAGGCGACGTGCGGCTCATCACCGTGCTGCCGTTCATGGTCACGTCCACCCGGCCGATATTGTCCTCGCCCAGCATCTGCAGCTGCACGTCGATGGTCCCCCAGGAGACGCGGTTCTCCTGGGGAAGGGCGAAACTTATGCTTGAAGGCATGTGGATACCGCGCATTATGGCGAGGGCCTCCCGCTCCAGGTATGCGGGGTCCCTCAACCTCGCTTCCTGATCGGGATTGGAGATGAAGGAGGCCTCGGTTAGGATGGCGGGCATATAGGTGTTGTTGAGTACTCCGCAGTAGTCGACCTTCCAGACCCCGGAATTCCCCAGGCCGAACTCCCCCACCAGCTCGGCCTGGACGGAGTTGGCCAGCTGCAGGGAATCCTGGCTGGCGTTCATCGACACCAGGGTCACGGTGTAATTGATGTTCCTGTCGCTCTCCGCATTGTGGTGGATGCTGATGAAGCGGTGGGCTCCCCAGGCGTTGGCCATCTGCCACCTCTGGGTGATGCTCACCGCCGAGTCGTCGGTGCGGGTCATCAGCACCTCCGCCCCCTCGGCCTCGAGCATGTATTTCAGCTCGTAGGCCACCTGCAGGTTGACGTCCTTCTCCCGCAGGCCGGTGGGGCCTACCGCTCCGAGCTCGGTGCCGCCGTGTCCTGCATCCACGCAGAACCTCCAGCCCGAGAGGGCTCCGGCGGCGGCCTTTTCCGGGGCGGGCGGGAGCAAAAGCACCGAGGAGATGACGGCGCACAACATCAGCAGCGCCACTACGGCCCTCGCCGCCGCGCCCAGGGGCCCGTTGCGTAAACTTCCTCTAATGAAGAGCGAGCCAAACCTCATCCCGGCGTTTCCCTCCGGTCATTCCCTCATAACCCTTTCTATTTCGACAACCCACAAGCAAACCCTTGAGCGGCAGGCCTGAAGCAAGCCTTCCTGCCAGTACCTTTGCATGCCCGGCTACGACCTCTCCATGGCCGTTCTCAACCCCTGCGATCTTTGCGCTTACCGTGATTGGAGGGATGAATCTTCTCCCGGTTCCCCGGCATCAAAGACAAAGAGGCGGGCTCGCTGATCAAGCCGGCCAGATATAAAGAGAGACCGTGCATATGGGCGGCTAAAGGAGGGAAGAACCCGTTCGAGTGTCGCCTATCCAAACCAGACCAGCCCGGGACATCGTGGTGTTCGGGCGACCCCCATCTGAGCGGCCACTTGCCCGAGAACTACCAGGCCGTCTCAAGGAGCGTGTCAGAAAAGTGGATCTGGGCATAAGAATGGCTAATACAGGATACCCAACGCCCAGGTGTCGCCTATATAAACCCACCTTCCCGAGATCCGGGGGCCGCTCCGAAGTGAACTTTGTCTGCGCAGCCCCCTGCCCGGCAAGCAAGGTGCTCGGAGGAGCTACAGGCGACGAGTTGTCTTCACAATACACAACAACGCGGGACGATATGTGTTCGGGCGAGATTCGTCTGAACAGACACTTGCCCGAGAACTACCAGGTCGGTCTCCGTGAGGCCTTGCGAGCGGGACCGTTACCTGGAGGCTCGGGCCGGATAATGCAATATGCCCGAACACATGAGTCTAGAGCATCACCTGCCCATGTCGGCGAGGAACCGTAGCGCTTCTGGCTCATCGGGCTGGATGCGCAGGACCTCCGTGAAGTCCTCCACCGCCCCCGCGACATCGCCCTTCTTTCTCCTGCCCAGGCCGCGCGCAAGATATGCGGGGTAGAGGTCACGGTTGAGGAGCAGGGCACGGTCCCAGCTGTCCACGGCATCCGACCAGTCGTTGAGCAGAGCGTAGCATACGCCGCGCTCGTAATATGCTTCAGCCCAGCCCGGTTTCAACCTGATCACCTGGTTGAAATCGCGGATGGCGCGGTTGTATATGGGGTTCTCGTCGTAGTTCATCTTGCTGCGCAGGACCTTGCCGCGGTACATGTATGCTTCCGGAAAGTCGGGGCGCAGCTTTATAAGGTGGGTGAAGTCGCTTTCCGCCCAGCTGTAATACCCGCGGTCCATGAGGAGTTTGCCGCGCCGGAAGAGGTCCCCTTCATCGTCGGGCTCGTCCTGCAGCGACTGAACCAGCTCCCGCAGCAGGACATCCTCGTCCTCGTTCATGTAGCTCTCCGTCTCCGTTTCCTCCCCCTCGAGCATGCCGGCCAGTATCCCCACGAGGTTGCTGGAACGCGCCAGGCCCATATGGGTGCAGAACCAACCCACACGTATGTTCTCCGCCCCCTCCAGGCGGCAGCTCGCCCATGGCACCACCGCCAGATCCTTCGAGGTATAGAACGACGCGTAGCGCAATCCTGTCCCCTCCGCCATCATGTCCTGGTAAGCAGCGGAGAGCTCTTTCAGGAAAGAACTGGAGGGAAAGCTCTGGCGGGCAGCCTTGAAGATGAAGAAGGGATAGAAGGTCGCTGAACCGTGGTTGGGCGTCCCCAGCATGATCAATCGCCCCAGGTAGTCTTTTGCCCCCATCCGCTCCACCGCGTACCTGGCCACCAGCCCGCCGAGGCCCTGGCCGATGAGGGATAACCGCCGCACTCCCAGCAGGACCCTCAGCTCCTCCATCCTGGCCATGAGGATCCGTGCACCCTTACGCACGTCGCTGGACGCGAAGTTGGGGAGGCGGATGGTATACACCTCGAAATCAAGGTTCTTCAGCCGCCTGCGCAGCGTCGTGGACAGAAAATTGAAGCGAAGGAAGCCGGGCACGCAGAGGACTGGATCCCGCCTCCGGCGCACGGGCGAAAGCCTCTCCGGAAAACCCTCCCGGGTGAACCTGGCCTTGTCCTTGCGCGTTAGTACCCGCTCCTCCAACGCACCTCCCTGGACCTATCCCGTGCCCTGCGTAACAGGCGGCCGGTGTTGGAGCCGACCGCGGTTTGATTACAGTATAACCCCGCTTTAGCCGTGCAAGCCATCACGGCGGCGACGGTACCCTCCTCCCCTAGCGGGGGATGATGGGCGTGATGCGCGCCGTGGTCCGGTGGAGCCGTGCGTTCACTAACAGGCCGAGCGATTGCATGGCCGGAAGCGGCACCAGCTTCAGGGTGTCGACCTTCATGAGTGGGATCAGGCCTGCGAGGACATCACGCAGGTTGTTGCAGCCCGCCGCCACGCGTACCGCTTTCCTGCCCAGCCTGCGGCTGAGCCCCGCGTACGCCTCCTCGATGGCACAGTCGCCCACCAGGAGGACCTTTCCCTCCAGTTTCTCCAGCTCTGCCTGGTCCAGGCCCTTGCCCATTACGATGGTGAAGCCGCCTCTGCCCTGCATGTCCACGAAGAGATACTGCAGGACCATGCGCGTGTTCAGGTTGCAGCCCTCGGGGCAGCAGCGTTCCCGGCCCTCGATTATCGGGACGTCATCGGGATAGACGTCCAGGATCTCGCAGGTGTATTCGCGGCGGAAAGGCTCCCGGTCGCCTATCACCTCGATCCTGCCCAGGTCGATGGTGCCCAGACCGTCCTCGGCCGCCAGCCTCAGGTGCTCCACCTCTCTTGGATCGATGCCCATGATATCGCAGCCCACGGCGTCCACCGCCAGGGTATCGTCTCCGCCGATGAGGACGTCGAGACGCTCGGCGCACCTGCCCACCAGGCCCTCGGCGCAATCGTGGCCGTGGTTCATGGCATAGATGCCCTCGATGAGGGTGAAATCGGGCCGGATCACGGAGTAGATGTCCGCGAACTTGCGGTGCAGCTTGTAGTTATGGTCACGGATGCGGTCCTTCTGCATGATCAGGCCGAACTGGTTCTTCACCCCCAGGGTCACCGTGGCCATGGAATGGGTCTTCAGTTTGGGCAGGCTGAAATAGAGGTTGTTGGCGCGGTCGTCGATGAGCCGCTCCTTTATCCAGCGGGAGACGTGGACTTTGTACCCCAGGGTGGGCAGGGTTATCTCCGCCTGTTTCCCCTCGTCCAGGAAGAGGGGGACCGCTCCCGCCTCCCTGGCGGCTTTTTCGATCCCGGTTATACGGAACACCAGTCGCGTGAAGTTCGCCTGGGTTGTATTCTCCATGACGTAGACCTCGCGGGCGCCGACCTTCTTGAACTGCCTCACGACAGCGGAGACGACCGCCGGGTCCGTGTAACTGTGCGTCTTGTAATCGACGCCGTTGACCTTGATGAAGACGTCCTGCTTGCTGCCCAGGACAGCGCCGGCCCCCCCGAACGGGGCTAAGACCTCCTCCACCGCCGCATCGAGGTCCTTATCCGCGTGGACGACCGCGACTCTGCTCATCTCCCCTCCCTCCTTCACGCAGCGGCCTCACCGCCGCGTGCGGGCGGCAATACCTTCGTACTTCCGGTTCACACTGCACTGTCCAGGCAGGCCACGGCCGAGAGCTGGACCCGGAACGGTTCCAGCAGGGACACGCCCACCGCCGAACGCGACGGGTATGGCGGCCTGAAGTATTCCTCGTAGACCTCGTTGAAGGCAGCGAGGTCGGCGATATCCCCCAGATAGACCGTTACGGAGAGAACCTCCTCCAGGCCGCTGCCTACCGCCTCCAGAAGGCCCTTGAGGTTGCGCAGTACGATCATCGCCTCCTCGCGGATGTCCCCGCTCACCGCCTCGCCGTCCGGCCTCACCGCGAGGAGGCCGGAGACGAATACCAGGTCACCCCAGACCACCGCCGGCGTGTAGGGGCCGCGCGGAACCGGAACGCCCTCACCCGACAGATGCTCTATCCTGTCGACCAAGTTCATACCCCCTTGCCCACGAGTATATTACAAACCTCGGGAGATATGCATCGCGGAAGCGCATCGGCTCAGAGCACCTTGGTGATGACCAGCCGGTAGCGGGAGGAAGCGCGGGTGCCTGGCGCATATACGCGTGACAACAGGAAATAAGAGAGCGCCAGGAAACCTATTCCGAGGACAAGCCCCAGGGGCACGCTGAAGCCCCAGCCCAGAAGGTAGTAGCTCACCAGTCCGCCTGCAGCCAGACCGGCGAAGAAGGCCAGGAGCGGTATGCCGTAAAGGACATAGGCGGCGCGAATGGACACTTTCGGCGGCAGGTCTACCACCACCCGGTCTCCCTTCCTCGCCCCGATGGCGTTGCTCGCCTCCGCCAGCATGGTGTCGTCGTCTACCAGCACGCAGCATGACCCGCATCCCTCGCAGGCGCGGCTCCGCCTCATCAGGACTTCGGCTATATCGCCGTGCACGGCCACCACCGTACCCTCCTCACGCATCCCGCGGGTGGCGGCCGGGTAGTCGAACAGATCAGGGGGTGATGCTGCCCCTGTGTTGCTCCCTCCGGCCCTTTCCTTCATCTCGCTCATCTTTCTCACCTTCACGGCCGCCCGCATGCCGCCGTCTGCCTGCGCGTCTATTTTACCTCGCCGGCGAACTTCTCGGGGTCCCGGTCGAACTCCTCCTTGCACATCCTGTTGCAGAAATAGACCTTCTTGCCCTTGTACTCAGAGGTCGCGGCCGCATCTTTCTTATTGATCTTCATCCCGCATACCGGGTCTATCGCTTTGCCCATCATCTCGGGTCCCTCCTTTCCGCTCTCATCTTCCTTCCCCTCGCTCATCTCGGCCCGCCGTCCTCCGCCCTTCTCCCTGAAACGTTTCAGCCGCAGGGAATTGCTGATAACCGACACCGAACTGAATGCCATGGCGGCGGCCGCATAGATGGGGTTGAGCAGCACTCCCCAGATGGGATAGAGAACGCCTGCGGCGATGGGGATACCGATGACATTGTAGATGAACGCCCAGAACAGGTTCTGCTTGATGGTGCGCAGGGTCGCCCGGGAAAGCTCGATGGCCGTCGCCACTTTACGCAGGTCCTCGGAGATAAGGGTGATGTCGGAGGTCTCCAGCGCCACATCCGTGCCCGTGCCGATGGCCATGCCGATGTCCGCCTGGGCCAAGGCGGGCGCGTCGTTGATACCATCACCCACCATGGCCACGACCTTGCCCTCGGACTGGATGCGGGCGATCTCCGCCGCCTTGTCCGCGGGCAGCACCTCTGCCAGAACGCGGTCGACGCCCACCTGGGCGGCGACGGCCTCGGCGGTGGAACGGCGATCGCCGCTGAGCATGACCACCTCCACGCCCAGGTCTCGCAGGGCTTCAACCGCCTCCGCGGCATGTGGTTTCAAGGTATCCGCGACCGCCACATAGCCCAGCAACTCTCCGCCCGCCATGGCATAGACGATGGTCTTGCCGCCGCGTGCCAGCTCCTCCGCTCCGGTTTCCAGTCCGCCCGGGCTCAACCCCGCATCGGCCAAGAGGGCTGCGTTCCCCAGCCTGACCTCCATGCCTTCCATGCTCGCCACCACGCCCCGGCCCGGTATGGCCCTGAAGCCGCCGGCTTCTCCCAGGGCGATCCCCCGCGATTTCGCCTCCTCGACCAGGGTCTCCGCCAGGGGATGTTCGCTGCCGCGCTCCACGGCGGCTGCCAGGGACAGCAGTTCTTCCTCGCTCCTGCCGTCAACCGTTACTACGTCGGTGACCACCGGCTTACCCCAGGTCAGGGTGCCGGTCTTGTCGAAGACCACAACCTGCAGGCGCCCCGCCGTCTCCAACACCTCTCCTCCCTTGATGAGAACGCCCAACTCGGCGCCTTTGCCCGTGCCCACCATGATGGCCGTGGGCGTGGCCAGGCCCAGGGCGCAGGGGCAGGCTATGACCAGGACCGCTACGAAATTGATGAGGGCGAAGTTGAAGGACGGTTCCGGTCCGGCCAGCAACCATACCAGGAAGGTGACGGCGGCGATGGATATGACCACCGGTACGAAGACCGAGGCCACCTTGTCGGCCAGGCGCTGGATGGGGGCCTTGCTTCCCTGCGCCTCCTCGACCAGCCTGATTATCTGCGCCAGCACGGTATCCCCGCCCACCCTGGTCACCTGGAAACGGAAGGAACCGGTCCCGTTTACCGTGGCGCCGGTCACCTCGTCTCCCGGCGCCTTCTCCACCGGCAGCGGTTCGCCGGTGAGCATGGACTCGTCCACGGCGCTTCGCCCCTCGGTGACCACGCCGTCCACGGGGATCTTCTCGCCCGGGCGCACCACTACGATATCGCCGACGCGCACCTCATCGACCTCGATGTCCAGCTCCCGCCCGTCCCGCAGCACGCGCGCGGTGCGCGCCTGCAGGTCCATGAGGCGGCGGATGGCCTCGGATGTGCGTCCCTTGGCGCGCGCCTCCAGGAAACGGCCCAGCAGGATGAGGGCGATGATGGTGGCGGACGCGTCGTAGTAGACCGCCAGCTCCAGCCCGGTACCGCTGATGAAGGAAGGGAAGAACGTGGCCACCACGCTATACATGTAGGCCGCGGTCGTGCCCACCGCGATGAGGGTGTTCATATCTGTGGTGCCGTGGCGGGCTGCCTTGAAGGCGGCGCGGTAAAAGGTCAGCCCGGGCCAGAACTGCACCGGGGTGGCCAGGATGAAGAGGACGATGAAGAGGGTGCGCTCGGGGATCTCCTGCAGGCCGGGGATGTGCATCGCGCCCATGGAGAGGAGCATGATCACCGCCGCCGACGCGGCGCTGTAGACCAGCTTTATCTTGAGCAGCCTGGTCTCCCGCTCGCGCCTCCTGCGCTCGCGGTCCAGGGCCTCCTCGCCCTCCGCGGTGGCCACCAGCCGGTAGCCGGCGGCGTCCACGGCGCGCGCCATCTTCTCGTAAGATGTCAGTTCCGGGTTGTAGGTCACCGTCGCGCGTTCCGTGGCCAGGTTTACGTCCGCGCTGGCCACGCCCTCCACTTCGGAGAGAGCCTTCTCCACCCGCGCCACGCACGAGGCGCAGGTCATGCCCTCTACTTCGTAGGTGGCCTTCTCGAGCCCGGCCCGATAACCCAGGTCCTCGATGACGCCGACGATGTTCTCCACGTCGGTCTCGCCGGGCCGGAAGGATATGGTGGCCTTCTCCGACGCGAGGTTCACGGCGGCACTGTCCACGCCCGGCATCCCCTGCAGCGCCTTCTCGACCTTGGTCGCACAGGTAGCGCAGGTCATACCGCCCACGTTGATGACCACCCTGGCGGCATCGCCCCTGTTCTCCTCGCCGTTCTTCCCGCTCTCCTCCACCGTTCTCAACTCCCGCTAAGGCCCGCGGCCCCCCTGCCGGGCGGCCGCTTGGAGACTCACTGTTTATCTTTCCCTCTGAACCACTGGAAACATCCCGGCCCAGCTTCATATGCTCTCTTCTCTTAGTAAATTATGGTATGTAAACGGCCCCGGTGCCATGAGTCAGCTCATCCCGCCGCGTACCGTTACCGCATGGAGTAAAATGCCGTTATGGAAGAGGAGAAGCGGTTCGAGAAGGAGAGGTCCCTGGACCGTTCCAGGCTGCGCCGCGGCCTCGTGCTGGCGGTGGCCCTCTCGGCCGCCACCCTCATCGTCATCTCCCTGGCCACCCTGGACCGGGCCACTTTCAGCGCCCTCTCGGACCTCTCTCCCGGTTACCTGGTCCTGGCCGCCGCCCTCTCCCTGGGGCGCTGGCTCTGGTCCGTCGTGCGCATGCAAATGCTCGTGGTGGCCACGGGCAAGAGCGTGCCCTGGCGCAACATCTTCAAAACGGTCTATGCCGGCTATTTCACCGGGCTCATCACCCCCCTGCGGGCGGGCGGTGTCACCGGGGAGATGCTCTTTCTCTACGAATACGGGCTGGGCGCGGGGGAGGCGGTGGCGGTGGTCTCCTTCGGCGCCTGCATCTCCACCGCTCTGCTCATGTTGCTCTTCCCCTTCGCCATCTGGATCGCCAGAAGCTTCATCGACCTGTCACTCTCCATCCAGGGGGTCCTATTCTCCGCCCTGGCCGTCGGCCTGCTCTACCTGGCGCTGGTGCTGTGGGCCATCCTGCGACCCCACGACACCGTGGGCAAGACCCTGCTCGATCACTCCCCCGCTTTCCTGCGCAAGCGGGACTGGTACCGCCGCTTCCTCTCGCGGCTCGGAGGCGAGATACAGTCATTCGCAGCCTCCCTGCGGCAACTGGCGCGTATCGGAAGGGCCAGGCTGGTGGCGGTGGTCGTCCTGACCCTGCTCTACTGGTTCACGGGTTTTCTGGCCATCCCGGTCGCCGTGGTCGGGCTGGGGTACGGCTCGTACTTCTGGCAGGCGGTGGTGGCACAGCTGGTGGTACACATCCTCATGCCCTTCGTGCCCACCCCCGGGGGCAGCGGCATAGGCGAGGTAGGTTTCCTGTACGTCTACAAGAGCGTCCTGCCCGACATCGGCGTGGCGGGCCTGCTTACCCTCATCTGGCGGTTCATCGACTTCTACCTCGGGCTCCTGGTGGGAGGAGCGGCATTTATCATGGTCATGCGCGATATCGCCCGTTCTCCCCGGCGTAAGACCGCCGCGGGCGAGGAAACCGATGACCGCTCTATTGATATAATCGAGACGGGCCCGGATGCCACGGAGCAGGCGTGATCGAAAGGAGTCTTCATGTTCGCAACAGGCGACCCGACGGTGATCGTCGGAGAGCGGATAAACCCCACCGGGCGCGCTGCCCTGGCCGAAGAGCTGCGCGCGGGCAAGCTGGACCGTGCGCTCGCGGACGCTGCCGTCCAGGCAGAGGCGGGGGCCGATTATATAGACGTGAACGTGGGCGCGCCAGGGGTGGACGAGGCGGCGCTGCTGCCCCGCCTGGTGGTGGCGGTGGCGGAGAAGACCGGCCTGCCCGTGTGCGTGGACTCCGCCGACCCCGCCGCCCTCGCCGCGGCACTGGCCTCTTACCGCACCCCGGAGGCCATCGTCAACTCCGTCACCGCGGACAACGAGAGCATGGACGCCGTGCTGCCCCTGGTGGGCGAGACGGGATGTTACGTGATCGCCATGACCAAGGACCGGGGGGGCATACCGGCCACCGCCGAGGAGCGCCTGGCCAGGGCGGAGCGCATCGTCGAGCGCGCTGCGGCCTTCGGCATCCCCCCGGAGCGCATCCTGGTGGACTGCCTGACCATCCCGGCCGCCACCGAGAGCGGTGCGGCCACCGTCACCTTGCGCTCCATATCCCTCATCCGGGAAAAGCTGGGGTGTCCGGTGGCCCTGGGCGCCTCCAACATCAGCTTCGGCATGCCGGAGCGGCCGGTCATCAACTCCGCCTTCCTCTGCCTTGCCGTAGAGGCCGGCCTGGCCGCGGCCATCGTCAACCCCCTGGAGCCGGACCTGGTGCTCTCCATCCGCGCCGCCGACTTCCTGCTGGGCAAGGACCGCATGGGGCGCGCTTACCTCAAGTACTACCGGGCCCATAAGACATGACGGGCAGGGCGCCGTGGAATACACCATAACCCTGCAGCCCGGCGGAGAGAGTTTCTCCTGCCCGGGCGACCAGGACCTCCTGACCGCCCTGCACGCGGCGGGTATAGAGGTTGAGAGCATCTGCGGGGGCATAGGTTCCTGCGGCAAGTGCCGCATCCGCATCCTGGAGGGAAAGGTGACCGAACCTAGCCTGGAGGAAGACGGCCACCTCACCGCCGGGCAGCTGGACCGGGGCGAGAGGCTGGCCTGTCAGGTCTATCCCGAGGGCGACCTGACCATAGAGATACCCGGCTCTTCCCTGGCCGCTCCACAGAGGCTCCAGCTCGCATGCGAGCTGGAGGTGAGCGGCCTCGACCCGGTAGTCCGCCACCACGACCTCGAGGTGGAGATGCCCGACCTGCCCGGCGACCCCGGCTCCGATCACCTGCGCGTGCTGGAGGCCTTGCGCGCGGTCTCCCCGGAGGAAGACATCTCCGGGGCCGACCTGGAGGGGCTGCGCTCTCTCCCCGCCCGCCTGCGCGAAGAGCGGGGTGCCGTACGTGCCGTTTACCGCAAGGGAGAACTCCTCGGGCTGCTCGCGAAGGCGCGGACACCCCTGGGCCTCGCCGTGGACCTGGGGAGCACCAAGATCGCCCTCTTCCTCTACGACCTCGCGGACGGAAGCTTGCTGGCCAGTCACGGCATCGTCAACCCGCAGGTGACGCGCGGCGAGGACATCGTCACCCGTATCCAGTACGCCCTTGACAGGGACGCGTCCCGTCTCGGACGGCTGGCGGTGGAGAGCATCAACGCCGCCCTCGCCGGGATGCTGGATGGTGCCGACCGGTCCCGGCAGGACATCTATGAGATGGTATTGGTGGGAAACACGGCCATGCACCACCTCTTCCTCGCCCTGCCGGTCGAACAGCTCGCCATGAGCCCCTACCTCCCCGCCACCGACCTGCCCCTGGAAGTGAAGGCCAGGGATATAGGGCTGCTCCTCAATGCGGCCGCCGTCGTCTACCTGCCGCCCCCCATCGCCGGCTACGTCGGCTCCGACCACCTGGCCGCGGTTACCGCTGCGCGCCTGTGGGAGAGGCCGCAGCCCAGCCTGCTCCTGGATATTGGCACCAACACCGAGGTGGCGCTGCACGCAGGGGGGCGCACGCTTTCGTGTTCCTGCGCTTCCGGACCCGCCTTCGAGGGAGGTGGGCTCAGTCAGGGGATGCGTGCTGGAGACGGCGCCATCGAAAGGGTGAGCGTCGATCCCGCAGGGGGCAGGCCAAAGCTCACGGTCATCGGGGATGCCGCCCCGCGGGGTATTTGCGGCTCGGGCATCCTCTCCGTGCTCTCGTCTCTCATGGAGATAGGGGCAATCGACGCCTCCGGCCGCATGCTGGAGGGCAGCCCCTTTATCGAGCGGCGCGGCGGGGAACCCGTCTTTTTCCTCTCTTCCCAGGATGCGGACGGCTCCGGAGGGGTTGCCATCACCCAGGGCGACATACGCGAGATACAGAAGGCCAAGGGCGCCATCAGGGCGGGCGTTGATGCCCTTATGGCAGAAGCTGGCATGGTACATGAGGACTTGAAGGAGATCGTCATCGCCGGTGCCTTCGGCACTTATATCGACCCCACCGACGCCGTCTCCCTGGCGATTCTCCCCCCCGTCCCCATCTCCCTGGTCAACCAGGTGGGAAACGCCGCGGGCGCCGGTGCCTGCTCGATGCTCCTCTCGGCGGGCGCCCGCGCCGAGGCAGAGGAAGTGGCTAAAGGCATCGAGTACCTGGAGCTTTCCTCCTATCCCGAGCTGAGCAGGCTTTTCGCGGCCGGGATGTACCTCTCCGAGGAAGCGGTGTCGAAAGCAAAAGCCCGCTTCAAACTCTAGGGTCTAAGGGGTCAGGTCTTGTTTTTTGGATACCCTGGTATGTAACGCCATATTTTGTAACATAATACCCCATTGAGCAGGTCTTTTAAAACGGCATCAAGGCTCCATGATCCAAGAAACAAGACCTGGCCCCATACCCTCCTAATGTAGCCGGCCGGTGCGCCCGATAAATCAAGCGGCATGGACGGAGAACGCGAGCCGTCATGTGCCGGTCCGGTCGGAACGCATGGCCTTCCGGGAAGGAGTGCTCGGTGCCTGCTGATAACGAAGCCAGATGCGCACAACGGGAGGATTCAATGCTCTGGCGCTGGGGCGTCAAGAGCTGGCTCTTTCTGGGTATCGTCGGCGCGCTCGTCGTCTTCGGCCTAGCCTACTCCAAGACCCACCAGGTGGTCATCCCGTTGGTGATCGCGGTTATCATCGGCATCCTCCTGGAACCCGCCGTCGACTTCATGACCCGCCACCACGTCCCGAGATGGCTGGCGACCCTGATCATGATGGTGGTCATCCTTGCCGTAGTATCCGGCGTACTGGCGGTGATCGTCTACGGAATCTCCACCCAGGCAGCCTCCATCGGCGATCAGGTCGAAGAGGGCGTGAACAAGATCCAGGACTGGATGGATGAGCTCAAGGTTAGCGGGGGTTTCGCCCAGTGGGCGCAGGAACAGATCGAGAAGGCCTGGCCTTCCATTACCAGTGGCATCGCCAGGGAGATCAGCGGCAGCGTGCACGGCTTGACCTCGTTTCTCATCGGGGCCTTCATCGGTTTCTTCATCCTCATGTTCATCCTCGCCGACGACGGCACGATCAGGAAGTGGGTAGCAGGCAACCTTGGCGTTCCGCGTTCTACCGGCGAGATGATCATGAGCGAGGTCTACGCCTCGATCCGGGGGTATTTCAAGGGCACTACCATCATCGCCACCGTGGACACCGTGCTGGTCGTGGTGGCGTCCCTCATCCTGAGGCTCCCATTGGTGGGGGCCATAGCACTCGTGACCTTCGTTACCTGCTTCATCCCCTCATTCGGTGGATATATCGGGGGCGCTTTCGCGGTCATCATAGCGCTGGCGTCGCAAGGGCTGACCGCGGGTATTATCATGCTGGTCCTGGTCATCCTCATACATACCGTGATGCAGAACCCGGTGCAGGCCATCGCCTATGGCAAGACCCTGCAACTGCATCCCCTGGTAGCGTTGCTGGTGACACTGCTCGGGGCGGTTTTCGCGGGGATATTCGGGGCCATCCTGGCCGTGCCCATCACCGCTGTCTTCCTCAAGGTATCCCGCGAACTGAAACGGGTGCACGAAGAGGAGAGGGGCGGACCGCCCTGTGACGACCTGCTTGCCACAGCGGAGGAGGAATCCCCATGAAGATGCGGGTCCGGCCCTCTCCTTCCGTCTGAAGGCCAGGTCTTGTTTCTTGTATTCAAACGGCCAAGGTCGAGGACGTTGTCTCTGATCGGATGCAACAAACAAGAGGCCCGACCTCTCTTCATTCCTTATTCGTTAACGATGGCCTCTCCCGCCACCAGGGCCAGGTAGTCGTTGGAGCCGTCCTCGATGAGCCCTGCCCGCGCGTCCCTGAACAGCTTCTCGATTGTCGACTCCTTGGAGAGCCCGTACCCGCCGCAAAGTTGCACCGCGTCGTTGGCCACCTCGAAAGCCGCCTGGGTACAGAAGACCTTGGAGGCGATGGAGTACTGGGTGAAGGGCGGGTTGGTGTTGAAGTTGAACTCCATCACCGCACGCGAGAAGGCGCGGCAGGCCTCCACCTGCTTGAACATGTGGAAGAGCTTGTAGCGCACCAACTGGTGCTCGATGAGCTTCTTGCCCCCCTGCACCCGTTCCTTGCAGTAGGCCAGGGCCTCCTCGTAAGCAGCCCGCGCCACGCCGGTGAAGAAGGCCCCCATGCTGGCATTTGCGGTGGAGAGGGTTATGTCCAGGATGGCTTCGTAGCTCTCCTCGTCGACGATCATGTACTCCCTGGGCACTCTGACGTTGTCGAAATAGATCTCGCCCTGGTTAAGGGCTCGCTGCCCCAGCTTGTTCCAGGGCTTGCCTTTGCTGACACCGGGCAGGTCCAGGGGGATGATACAGATGCCGCCGCCGGCCATGCCCATCTCGGGTTCGATGGTCAGATAGGCGCAGGCATGGGTGGCGATGGTGCCGCAGGACACCCAGGCCGCCTTGGTGCCGCTGATGACGTAGTCGTCCCCGTCCAGGGTGGCCCGGCAGGCGGTCCTGGCGATCTCCGGCTCCGAGAACTGCTCCGTGTACGGCCCCAGGGTATCGGAGCCATGGTCGGGCTCGGTGATGGCCCAGCAGCCGATGATCCTGGCTTCCTCATCCTCGCAAAAGGGGACGATGATGTTGTCGATGAGGAACTCTGTGGGCACCATGCTGGCGATAAAGGCCGGGAAGCAGGCCACCCCGAAGGCGATCATGAAGTCGATACTCCCCCAGGATATCTCCTCGAAGAGCATGTGCACCTCGATGGGCGAGAAGCCCCCTCCGCCGTAGATCTCCGGCAGCAGGATCTTGTGCATGCCGATCTTGTAGCCCTTCTTGTAGACATCCCAGAAGATGGACTCCCTTGCGATGACGTCCTCGGGGTCCAGCTTGTCCAGCTCCAGGCTGGCGGGGCGCAGCACCTCGGCGGCGAAGGTGTGGACCATGTCCCGGTTCATCTTCTGCACCTTGGTGAGGCCCATGTTCAGGTCCATATAGCTCACGGTGATCTCCTCCCTCTTTGGGGGTCAGGTCTTGGTTTTTGGATTCCTGGACCACGGTACCGCTTCTATTGGTGCTGCATACTCGGAGATATTCTGCCAATATTTGGAATCACATACCGCGGTATCCAAAATCCAAGACCTGACCCCCATTATTTACTCTTTATAGTCCTCGAGTTTGTATACGTTATCCGCGTCCGGCGAGAACTGGTCCCTCAAGATGCGGTCCAGGAATTTCTCGGAAGCGCTCTTGGGGACCTCGTCGACCACCTGCAGGTAGCTGGGCACGGAGTTTGGTTCCAAACCATTCATCGCCGCCTGAAACACGGAAGCCGGGTCGACGCTTTTTCCAGCGAATGGCGCGACCGCCGCGACCAGGTCGCTCTCGCCCGGCGCACCCGAGGCCGCCGGGATGCCGTAGACGCAGACCTCGGAGACGTCGGGATGCTGCCCTATGATGGACTCCACGTAGGTGGGGATGATGAAGTCCCCCGCCCGCCGCAGGCCGCCGCCCTCCTTTCGGTAGTCGAAGAAGAGCCATCCCTCCTCGTCCTTGTGGACCATATCGCCGGTGCGCAGCCATCCCCCGCGCGTCTTCGCCTCCGAGTCCTTCTTCCTGCCGTAGTATTCCACCTCGGGCTTGACGTTGACGGCGCGCATAAGCAGCTCGCCGGTGACCCCCGGGGGCACTTCGTTGTCGTTCTCATCCACGACGATGGCTTCCTGCAACCCCTCCAGGGGCTTGCCGAAGGAGCCGATGGGCCCCACGCCGATGGGTTTGTAGGCGAAACCGCCCTCCACCGCCCCGTACCACTCCAGGATCTTCACCCCGAACCTCTTCTCGAAGGGCTCCCAGATGGGCGCGGGGGTACCGGCGCTGATCACCACCTCCACCGGGTTGTCGGCGTCATCGGGCCTGGGGGGCTCGTTGTAGATGCCCGCCATCATCCCTCCCAGCAGCGAGAAGGTGGTACAGCCATATTTGCGGCAGATGTCCCAGATGCGGCTCTTGGTGAACTTCTGGCTGATCACACCGAGTATCCCCATGGCCAGAGCTGGCAGCAGGCTGATGGCCAGGGCGTTGCCGTGGGTCAGGGAAAGGCCGGTGTAGATGACCGTCTCCGGGGTGTATTTCCAGATCAGCGTGGGAGCGAGCTGGGCGAACATCGCGGTACGGGTGGATTTGATCACCACCCCTTTGGGGTCGCCGGTGACTCCCGACGTGTAGATAATGGCCATTGGCAGGTTGACATCGTCAATCCGGCCCTCGATCTCGAAGATATCCGGCCCGGCCAGAATCTCGTTGACGGTAGAGTATCTGTCGGCCAGGGCGGGGTCGGCATCCGGCTTGAGGTTGAGCCAGATCCTTTCGATGCCCGGGATGTCCTTCGCGACCGCCTCCACCTCGGGCAGGAGATCGGCGGTGGTTATCACCGCCCTGGCCTTGCTGTCCTTCAGCATGTACCCGAGCTTGTCTCCCTTGGTCCGGGGATCGATGGGCACGGCCACCATCCCCAGCAGGGTGGCGGCGCCCGTGGTGAAGACCGACTCCGGATGGTTGCGCATCAGGGTGGCCACGGCGTCGCCCTTGGAGAAGCCGAAGTCCTTGTATGCCTGGGCCATCTTAAAGGTGCTGGCTGCGATCTCCCTGTAGGTGAGCGGTTCGTCGGGATACAGGCCGCCGTTCTCGAAGATCAGCCCCACCTTGTCGGGGTTCTCCTCCAGCCTCATCTCGATCATGTTGGACATCAGGGCCGGGTTCTTCTCGCTCATGCACATCACCCCTTCAACGCTCTTTGCTGTCTGTCCCTACTCCTCAGCGCCTATGAAACCGCGGGAGAAGGAGGGGAACTCCTCGGCGAACTTCTGTGCCCACTCCTCGTCCGTCCAGTACTTGTGGCGGTCGAAGAACGGGTTCTTCGATTGATAGCTAACGCCTACGCCCACCGCGAAGTCCACGTCCTCCAGGAACTCGCAGGCGTGCGCCGAGACCCCGATGGTGATGAACACGCGGCAGTGCAGCCCCATGTAATGGGCCACCGCGGCGGCGGCATTGGCGGCCATGTGCGCGTCGTAGATGGCGAAGTGGCAGCAGGGCCCGTTGATGAACGACTCCACCTCCTCCGCCTTGTTCAGCTCCTTGCAGGTTGCGAAGCCACAGGCGCCGCAGTCGAAGTTATAAACGGACTTGCGCCGGGCGCCGATGAGAAGGGCACGGGTATCCTCCTTGGCCATGTCCTTGAAGCTCCTGCCGTCGCGGTTGAAGAGGGGGGAGACCTCGGCCACCCCCTCGCAGTAGCCGGAAAGCTCCTCGAACTCCTCGGGGCCTATCGCGGACATCTTCAGCCTGGTGGGGCCGAACTTCAGGACAGTATTGGCGGCGACGGCCATGAGCTCCACCGCGTGGTCCATGCCTCCCTTGAGGAGTTCGTCTCCGCTGATGATAGACATCACCCTCACCTCCCTCAGGAATAGATGGACCGGAACGTCGGGAAGAGCCTCCCGATGAGCCGGTTGGACAGGGTCTCGTTGTTGTACTCGGCCCACATCTTCGGGAGGTCCTGGTAGGGGCTCTTCTCCGTTACCGAGGCCAGGAAGCCCAGGGCGATGCCGCACTTGTAGGGCAGCAGGTCCATGCGCAGCGCCGCCGCGCCCACCGACATCTTGATGGTGTGGTCGATGCCCAACTGGCGCGCCAGGGTCACCGCACCGTTGAGCGCGTAGGCCATGTTCATCGAGCGCATGAGGCAGAAGGGCCCACGGAAGGCCACCGATGGAGCGTCCGGCACCCTTTCCGCCTCCCGCCAGGCGTCGCAGAGCAGGTGCCCGCACAGGTTGCAGTTGGAGTCCATGGGGTCGTGGCCGGAGCGCCGGTCGGCCATGACCATGACCACGTCAGAATCGCGTACCTGTACCGCGTCGGAGCGGAAGAAGTCCCAGCGCGGGTTGTCGTCCGCCATCTTCTCGATGACGATGGCCATGTCCTCGATGGCGTCCCTGTCGTCAAGAACGTGGATGCTTATCTCGTCGATCCCCCCCACACGTGGCGAGGTCGTGGCCGAAGCCAGCAGCAGCTGTGATGCCAGCTTGACGCTCTCGAGCCTCCTCTCCTGGTATTCCCTCATCTTTCTTTCCATGCCGCATCGCCTCCTGATCGCAGAATGGTGAGAAGCGTCAGACGCCCACCTTTTCCGAGGACCGGTTACCGAAGGGAGCGCCCAACCCTCAGGTGGGCAGGCCGTATTCTTCGCAGATGGCCGGGTATGCTTCATAAGCAGGCTTGAGGAGGGGGAGCATGCCCAGGATCTTGGCCATGGGTCCCTTGGCCTTTATCTTGCGCTTGGCCAGGGCCACGGGGAGCTTCAGCTTCTGCAGCCAGAAATTGTGGCAGTCGTCGCCGGCCAGCCACATGATCACGTCTCCTTCGGCATCGGTCGCACCCAGGACCAGCTCCGGTTTGTCGGCTCCATGCAGCAGCCAGATCTCTCCATCGGGATCGTTGATGACGAACTGCACGTTGATGTTCTCGTCGTTGAACTTCTGGGACACGGTCTCGTTCTCGAGCAGCTTCGTGAAGAGCTTGCCCAGGACCTCGTACATGAAGTCAGTGTCCTTGAAAACCGGCATAGCGCACACCCCTTTCGCACCGTTGTTTACCTAGCCACCCAGATCAAGTAGTGAAGTAAGATACTCAAGTATGCTACCATGGTATCCATCATTCCGCAACGGCACAAAGTCGCCTGGAGGTCGATGAGATATGGCCAAGAAGAGGATCACCCCGAGGATCGAGAGGGGCATGAAGACAAGGCAGGCCATCTTCGATACCGCCATCTCCCTTTTCGCCAAACGGGGTTACGACAAGGTCACCGTCGACGATATCTGCGAGAAGGTCGGGGTGACCAAGGGCGCCTTCTACAACCATTTCAAATCGAAGGACCAGATCATCCTGGAAGAGTTCAAGCGCATGGACGAGCACTACGTCAAGGTCGCCGAGGACATCGCCGGCCTGGAAAGCAGCACCGAGAAGCTGCGCGTCTTCCACCACGAGGCGATAAAGCTCATGGCCGATCTCGGGGTGACCATGATGAAAGTCGTATATCACTCTCAGATCGCGCCGAACATGCGCAAGCCCTACCTTACCGAGGGCAAGCGTTACCTCTACAAGATCTCGAGCCAGCTCATCCGGGAAGCCCAGGAGCACGGGGAGATGCGCAGCGACCTCGTCAGCGAGGAGATAGCGGTCGTCCTCATCAACTGCTTCCGGGGCCAGATCTACCACTGGTGCCTGACCAACGGCTCCTTCGACCTCGTGGGCACCTGCGACCGCCTCTTCGAACTCCTGCTCTCGAGCCTGACCGCCGTTCCGGCCTGAAAGGAAAGATCCCCACCCCTATTAAAGTGGCAGCGCGGGCAGGTCGAGGAACTACCAGGATAGCCATATTGAAGTGTAAGGTTACAGGCAGAACGTACCATGAAGACCTGCTCCGTGTGCGGCGCGCCCAAGGGCTTGACCGGCAACCACAGGTGGCTCGACAACGGCACCATCGTCGAGGCCAGAAACCCGTCGCACCGCATGATCTTCATCGAGAACGACAACATCCTCGAGATCTTCGAACTCGTCCAGGACATGGTCGGCCTCTCCCTCGAGAAGATCGTCATCGAGAGCCAGCGCAAGGCGACCTTCAACTACGTCGACAGCATCCTCCCCGGTCTGGCCAAGAAGATAATGCGAGTGACGTCTTACCGGCCGGTGGTGCGCAATCTCACCACCCTTGGCAGGACCTTTGGGCTCGGTGATGCAAGCCTCCTCGACATGCACATGAAGGGCGGCGAGGGGGATTACGTAAAGCTGGGTATCAGGAACCCTTTCTTCCTCCCCGCGTTCTGCGGGATGGTCGTCGGAGCCATGGAGGTAGTCTCCGGCCACGACTGCAGCGTCTCATATGAAACGGTTTCACCCGACTATTTCGAGGTGACTACCTTCGTCTCCACCCATCCCAAGGAACTGGAGGAGAGGTTGCAATGGAGGACGTATTCCAGCAAGCCAGGGGATGCGGTCCTCGAGAAGTGTCCGGGGTGCAGGGGGCCGAGGATACTGGCCGACTACGACTTCGACCTGGCGGCCGGGACGATCGCACGCAGGACGAGCGGCAGGCGCATGGTCGTCGACGGCCCGGCGGAATTCGAGGCCATCCTGGAGGAGCTGGAGAGGGAGCTGGGGGAGGACATTCCGGGAACGCTCATCGAGGCCCAGAGGCGTTTCGTGAAGATGGGCTTTTACGACACCGACGAGGTACAGGACATCGGCATGTTCCGTGACCATCTGGCCCTGAGAGGGCTCGGCAATCTCAGGGAGATATCGTTCGCGGACGAGGCCCTGCGCGTGCGCATCGAGAATCCCTGCCTGCACCTCCTCCTGGTAGGGCTGATCCTGGGCTTCTTCGAGCTGGTCTTCTCACGCGAGGGGGCGGTTGAGTGGGAGCTGGCGAGTGACGGCGACCTCGTGGTCGAGGTTTCGCCACGCTGACCTTCAAGGAGTGAGTATCCCGTCTCCAGGATGAGCGATGAATTCCCCCGCTTGGATGCTTCCGTTTTCTGGTTGATGATAGAATGGAAATATAGGGTAGCTTCTATGGGGGTTGTCGAACCAACCTCTTGCCCCATAGACGGGCTGCATTTGTTGGTGGCACGAACCAGGTAAAAAGGTCATGGAGGGTGGTTGGGATCGAGAAGATCCAGGAGATCGATCACATGGTCGGGAAAGAACGCCCAGGTGCAGCGGCCAGTAAGAGGAAGGCGGGAGGACGCATTGTGCTCGCCCTCTTGCTGTCTGCGGGTCTGGTCTTCGCATTCGCGCCGCCTTCCCACTCTTCTTAACCGGGATGGTCTGACCCCCAGAACCTCTCCCCCACGAGCACCGAGAACCATGACGTGCAGATCGCCGTTGACTCAGGCGGCAACCCCCATGCCGTATGGGTCGGGAACGACGGCACGACCGACCGGATATGGTACGCGAAGAACACCGGGAGCGGTTGGTCTGCGCCGCAAATACTCTCGCCCGACAGCACGAAGAACACAAATCCCCAGATAGCGCTGGATGGAAACGGCAACCCCCATGCCGCACGGAGAGGGAATGACAGCACGACCGACCGGATATACTACGCTTCGAACAACGGGAGCGGTTGGGCCACCCCGCAGATCATCTCACAAGACAGCAACAGATACGAGGCCCCCCGGATGGCGGTGGACCCGGACGGAAACCCCCATATAGTCTGGTATGGATATTTTAAGTATGGTTACCGTGTGGACCACATCTACTACTCCACTAGCGAAGGAAGTGGATGGACCTCTCCGCAGATCATCTCCCCCTATACCATGAACAACAGCAATCCCGAGATATCTCTGGACCCGAGCGGCAACCCCCATGTGGCCTGGATCGGGAACGACGGTACCGACGAACATGTCTTCCGCTCCTCGAACACCGGCAGCGGGTGGGTGTCCCCGCGGGACATCTCGCCTTCCAGTTCCTCTAACCAGGCTCCCCAGATAGCGGTGGACTCAGCCGGCAACAACCATGCGGCCTGGACCGGGGATGCTGGCGGAACGAGCCATGCCTGGTACTCATGCGGCGAATCGCTGGATTACCCGTATAGATACTTCTTCGCGGAAGGATACACCAGGGACGGTTTCGATACCTGGTTGACCCTGCAGAACCCGGGGAACGGGAGTATTGCCGTGGAGGCGAGGTTCATGCTCTCCGGGATGCTGCCCATCGACAGGACCTACCCCGTGCCTGCCGGATCGAGGTGCACCATCAACGTCAATAGCGAGGTGGGAGCGGGCATGGACGTCTCGGTGAGGCTAAGGAGCAAGCACGAATTCTACGCGGAACGCCCCATGTACTTCGACTACAAGGGCGGAGTGCCAGGCTATGCGTGGGACGGGGGTCATGTCTCCGCCGGGGCCATAGCTCCCGCCCGGGACTGGTACTTCGCCGAGGGCTGCACCCGCGGGGGGTTCGAGGAATGGCTATGCGTCCAGAACCCGAATGACAAAAAGATCGCCATAAGCGTTGATTACATAACGGCGGGTGGTTATGTGCTGAGGAAAGATTACGCGGCTGAAGCCAGTTCCCGCATATCCATCTTCGTCAACGGGGACGTGGGGCCGGACCAGGACGTATCCGCACACGTGCACTGCGACGACCCGATCGTGGTGGAGAGACCGATGTACTTCAACTACCAGGGAAAGTGGGTGGGGGCCATGTGGTCATGGGGGCCGATTCGCCCAGGAACGTCTGGTACTTCGCGGAGGGCACTACGAGGGACGGCTTCGATATTTGGTTGGCGGTGCAGAACCCAAACGACCAGGACGCACACCTGAAAGTCCGTTTCCTCAAGAGCGACGGCACCGAGCAGGTCGAGGGCTATGCGATAGGCGCCGACACCCGCTGGACCTTCAATGCAAGCCTCCCCCTGGGGGTCGGGATCGACGCAGCCGTGGTCGTCAAGAGCAACCGCCCGGTCATAGTGGAGCGGATGATGTACTTCTCCTACGGCCCCGGCTGGAAGGGTGGCCACGCGGTGCTGGGGGCTTCCCACCTCTCCACGACGTGGTTCCTCCCAGAAGGAAGTACCCGTGAAGGTTTCGAGGAGTACATATGCATAGCCAACCCTGGGGACAGTCAGGCCTATGTTACGTTATCTTTCATGCTCGAGATCGGGGATACTGTGACCCATGAGCTGAGCCTGGCTCCAGAAAAACGGGTGACCGTGGGGGTTAACAGTATCATAGGGAGCGGACGCGACGTATCCGCAAGGGTCAGTGCGCCGACACGCTCGTTGTCGCTGAACGCCCCATGTATTTCGACTACGGCTACGGCTGGACCGGTGGGGATGATTTCGTGGGGTACATGCCCTGACTCTACGGCGAAAATACCGAGCTTGTCGACACGATCTCCCGCCTCCACCTCAAGAAACCCGAGAACCATCGATCCTTTCATCCACATGACCGTATTCCTCTTATAAAGAAAAGGCCTTGGCCGGACGATGTTTGTTGCAGGAGATTCAGGGCTCCCGAAGAGATCGGACCAATCATGAGAAGCTGTCCCGAATGCGGGGTGCCGAAGCGCTTTACCAGGGCCCATCGCTGGCAGAACAACGGCACCATACTCGAGAACCGCAGCACGGCCCACCGCATGGTCTTCACGGAGTGCGAAAACACGGCGGGCGTCTTCGCGCGCATTGAGGAGATACTGGGCCTGTCCATCGAGCGCCTCATCAACGAGAGCGTCGGCAGGCTGACTTACGATTACGTGAACAACATCGTCCCGGGGATCGCCCTCAAGTTCTTCCGCCTGACCACCCTCAGGCCGCTGGCGGCGAGCGTGGCCGGACTGGGCAGGATCATCGGCCTCGGCGACGTCGAGCTGCTCTCCATGCGCATCAAGGGCGACGAGGGCGATTACGTCAAGATCGGGGGCAGGAACCTCTATTACCTCCCGGCCTACTGCGGCATGGTGACCGGAGCCATGGAGGCACTTTCCGGGCAGGAATGCACCATGTCCTACGAGGAGACCTCGCCGGGATATTTCGAGGTGACCACGCACGTCTCCACCCACCCCATCGAGCTGAGGGAGAGGTTCCAGTGGCCGGAATACGCCGGCAAGCCGGGAGATATCTCGCTCGCGAGATGCCGGAAGTGCGGGGGGCCGATGGCGCTGTCGCAATACGAGTGGCGGGACGGCATGATCCTGCGCAGGAGCGACGGGCGGCGCATGCTCATCGACGGCCCCGCGGAGACCGACGCCATCTTCATCGAACTCGAGAAGGAGCTGGGGGAGGATATTCCCAACGTGGTAATCGCCGCCCAGCGGGACATCGCCAAGGGCGGCCTCCACAGCGCGGACGAGATAAAGGATATCGAGACCTACCGTCAGGTGCTCGCCTTCAGGGGGTTGGGCAACCTGAGGGAGATGGACTCCGACGGGGAGCGGCTGCGCCTGCGCATCGAGAACCCCTGCATGCACCTGCTGCTGGTCGGCCTGTCACAGGGCCTCTTCGAGCTGGCCGCCGGCCGTGAGAGCCGGGTGGAGTGGGAGCTCACGGGCGACGGCGACCTCGTGATAGAGGTCTCCCAAGCACCGGACCATCCAGGGCCTCTCGCCGGCAGCGCAGCGGGCGCGGGAAAGGGATAGGGCATCTAAGCGCGCAGGCACCGCCTATCCACGGTGCAGCGAGGCGATGGCCGGCACTTTGTTGAAGACGACGATCCCCAGCGGCAGGGTGATGAGAAAGACGCAGAGGAACCAGCCCAGGAAGATCGCGATCAAGCTGAAAACGAGACCGAAGGGGTAATAGAGCACCCTGATCCACCAGCGTACCTGCCTCTGGGCGCCATGGAAAGGGAGCAGGGTCCTGCATGGCATGGGGCGGTGCTTAACGGTCAACCCTTCAGCTCGTAGACGTTGCCGGCATCGGGGCTGAAGGCATCCCGGAGCAGGCGGTCCAGGTGCTTCTCCGAGGGGCTCTTGGGGATCTCCTCCACCACCTGCAGGTAGGAGGGCACGGAGTTGCGCTCCAGGTTATCCAGGGCTGCCCTGAAGATCGACTTCACGTCCACATCCCTCCCCTCGAAGGGCACCACCGCCGCCACCAGGTCGCTCTCGCCGGGCGCGCCAGAGGCTGCCGGGATGCCGTACACGCATACCTCCGAGACGTCCGGGTGGTCGCCGATGACCTTCTCCACCAGGTCCGGCTTGATGAAGTCACCGGCGCGGCGCAGGGCCCCGCCCTTGCGGTGGTCGAAGAAAAACCACCCTTCCGTATCGCGGTGGACCATGTCGCCTGACCGCAGCCACCCCCCCATGGTCTTTTCAGCCGACGCCTCGGGCTTCTTGTAGTACTCCACGGAGGTGCCGGTGAGCATGCGGCTGACCAGTTCACCGACGACACCGGGCGGCACCTCGTTGTCCTCCTCGTCCACCACCTTCATCTCCACCAGGCCGGGCAGGGGCTTGCCGAATGAACCCACCGGCCCCTTCCCAATGGGCTTATAGGCGAATCCCCCTTCGATGGCCCCGTACCACTCCAGGATCTGCACCCCGAAGCGCCGCTCGAACTCTTCCCAGATCGCCCGGGGGGTGCCCGCGGAGATGACCATGCGTACCGGGTTGTCCGCGTCGTCGGGGCGGCGCGGCTCGTTGTGGATGCCGGACATCATCCCGCCCAGGAGAGAGAAGGTGGTGCAGCCGTGCTTGCGGCAGACGTCCCAGATGCCGCTCTTGGTGAAGCGCTGGCCGATCACCGCCGGTATGCCCATGGAGAGGGCGGGGAAAAGGGTCACGGCCTGGGCGTTGCCGTGGGCGAGGGAGAGGCCGGTATAGAGCACGTCGTCCCCGCGGTAGTCCCAGACCAGGTACCCCAGCAGGCAGTAGATGGCGTTGCGGGCCGAGTTGAGGGCGACCCCCTTGGGGTTGCCGGTCACCCCGGAGGTGTAGATGATCTGCACCGGCAGGGCGGGGTCGTCATGGCGGTCACCTACGCTCTCGTATTCCGGCCTCTCCAGGATCTCGTTGACGGTCGGATAGCGCAAGGCCAGTGCCGGGTCGGCGTCCGGTTTCATGCTCAAGTAGATGGTGTCAAGGTTGGGCGCCTCCTTCGCCGCCTTCTCGACTTCCGGCAGGAGGTCGGCGGTGGTGATCACCGCGCGCGCGTCGGAGTCCCCGAGTTGATAGGCGAGCTTCTCCCCGCGCGCCCGCGGGTCGATGGGGACCAGCACCATACCCAGCATGGAGCAGGCGGCCAGGGCGTAGACGAACTCTGGGTGGTTGCGCAAGACCAAAGCCACCTTGTCCCCCTTGCCGTAGCCGGCGGCGCGGAACCCCCTGGCCAGGCGGTAGGAGTTGCCGACCAGCCGGGCATAGGTGAGGCGGTCGTCGGGGTAGAGGCCGCCGTTGTCGATGATGAGGCCGGTGCGGTTGGGATCCTCCTCCGCCCTTGCCTCGAGCAGCCCTGAGAACACGCCCCGGTGCCCGATTAAACCCGAGCCCAGCGCCCCCCGCACCACCCTGCGGATGACATCCGGATGCCCCAGGAGCCGCATGACCATGGCGAGCCGGGGGTCCTTTGCCTCGAGGTTCTCCAATAGGCCCATCCTCATAACCTCCTGCGCACGCTATATTCCATACGAACACGTGCCAAGCCCGGAAATGTCTGCATTAGTCGGCACGAATGTACTGACTTTACCAACATGTCCAGGCGCTGGGACACCGCCGCGCCGCCCTCCGGGCGTCGCTGTCGCTTACGCGATGCAGCCCTGCCGGCTCTTCAATGGCGCCCTAGGGCATTTCCGTCCACACCTTGCCGCCCTTGCGCCAGGTGATGGGGGGAAGTTCCCTCTTCACCATGGTGTCCGCGTTCACGCGCGGATAGCCGAGCACGATTGCCGTCGCCACCTTGTAGGGCCACCCGATGCCAAGCTCCTTCTTCAGCTTGGGCAGGAAATTGATGCCGATGGTGAAGGACATCCAGCAGGTGACCAGCCCCAGGGAATGGGCGGCGAGCACCATGTTGGTGCCGCATATGCCGATATCTATACCGGGATCGTTCATGCCCCGGGTGTCGGCGAGGAGCAAGACGAGGCAGGGTGCTCCCAGGAAGACGTCCGACGGCTGCAGGATAGCCGTTCCGCCGGTGATCCCCCTCTGGTCCGTCATCCCTGGGGCCACAGCGCTGAACAAGCCCAGGATCCTCCTGGCGATGGGATTGGTCTTTCCCGACCAGTAAAACCTGGTCAACAGCTTATAGAAGACGTCCATCTTCTGCGCGATGTAGTCCATCTCCTCCCGGTCGTTGATGACCATGAAAGCCCAGGGCTGTCCGTTACCGTGGGAGGGGGCATAGCGGGCGGCCTCGACCACCCGGCGCACCAGCTCGTCAGGGACCGGGGCCTTGGAGTAGATGCGGTTGCTGCGGCGCTTGTAGATGACCTCCTCAACCGGGGTCAGTCCGTCGATGCCCTCCACTTCCGGGATGTCCGGATATCCCTCCTCGGGATGGAAGAGCTTGGTCTTGAAGACCCCCTCCTCCACGTTGTAGAAGCCCTGCATGGCGGTGGCGCCCTTCTCGCAGTGGGACACGCAGGCCGAGCAGGAGATGCATACCACCCCGTCTATCTGGCGCGCCTTCTTGTCCACCACCTCCAGGCAGGCCATGGGGCAGGCCTGCACGCAATTGCCGCAGCCGGTGCATTTCTCGTCGTCGAAGACGATCTTCGACAGCGACCACGCCTCCGGATGGACCGGCAGGTAAGCCTTCTTGAACTTCTCCGAAGCCATTTCCCTCTCCCCCTTTGGTCTCGCTAAGCCTGCCCCCGACCACTGCTCCCGGGCTATGATAATAAGCCACAAATGTGCGTATCTAAGCGATGGATAGCTTGCTGCGCTCGCGCGTCGCCCGTTGAAAACCCCCACCTGGGACCACGGGTTGCTGTAAATCCTCTACCTGATCTGCCATCAGCCCGAGAACCGGGGGTTGGTCTGAAGCGACCTTCGCGAACAGTAAATCCGATAGAAGGGCCATGCTGCAGCGTTGCCCGACGGTCATGCTCTCCATGCAGCCTGCGAGTGCGGAGCGAAGACCGTCACCCCCGGGCTCGGGCCACCAAAGCATATGGTGCCTTTTCAACCCATGCGTTCCAGTATATGCAAACACATGGCCGCCTCGCCGGTGCCGACGAAACCGCCGCCGTTCTCGGACATGGCGATCCTGGCCCCCTCCACCTGGCGCTTGCCGGCCTCGCCGCGCAGCTGTGTGACCAGCTCTACTATCTGGGCGATGCCCGAGGCCCCGATGGGGTGGCCACGGCACTCCAGGCCGCCGCTGGTGTTCACCGGCAGCTTGCCGCCGACTTTGGTCGCTCCGGACTCCGCGAAGGGGCCGCCCTCGCCCTCGCCGCAGAAACCGAGCTCCTCACACTGCAGCAGCTCGCCGAAGGCGGTGGCGTCGTGCACCTCGGCCACGTCGATGTCCTCGGGGCCCAGCCCGGCCACCTCGTAGGCCTTCTTGCTCAGCCGCGTGCCGATGAGGTCCGTCTCTCCGCCAGCGGGCAGCATCCCGCCGGTGAGCACCGAGGCCAGTATCTTCACCGGGCGGGCGCCGGAGAAACGCTTCAGCGCTTTTCCCGAACAGAGTATCGCCGCCGTGGCCCCGTCGCCCATGGGCGCGCACATGGCCCGGGTGAGAGGGTAAGCCACCGGCCGGTCGTTCAGGACCTCCTCCACCGTCATGTCCATCTGGTACTGGGCCAGGGGGTTGAGGGAGGCGTGGTGGTGGTTCTTGGCGGCGATGATGGCCAGCTGCTCCTGGGTGGTGCCGTACCTCTCCATGTGCATGCGCGCCGCCGCGGCATACAGGTCCATGAAGGGGGAGCGGGCGCCCTCGCCGCCGCCTTTCTTGCCGCCCCCGGAGGCCTCGACCTCGGCCGCCTTCTTCTTCTCGTCCGCCTGGAACGCATCCAGGACCACCCTGATGAACTCCACGTCGGCGTTGGACATGAACATCTCGAACATGGCCTGTTTATTGTCGGGGTTGAACATCTTCTCCACCCCGATGGCCAGCGCCACGTCGTAGGCCCCCGCCTTGATGCCGAGATAGGCGCCATTGACCGCGCTGGTGGCCCCGGCGCAGGCGTTCTCCACGTTCATGGTGGGGATGCCCTCGATGCCCAGGGGGACCAGTGCCACCTGGCCCCTGATACTGTGCTGGCCGGTCACGATGCCCCAGAAGGAGTTGGAGAACCAGGCCGCTTCGATGTCCTTCTTCTGCACCGGGCAGTCCGCGAGCAGGTTCTCGACGACCTCCGCGGTCAGCTGCTTGATGCTCTTCTCGGGGTATTTGCCGAAGCGCAACATGCCCACGCCGATGATATATACGTCCTCCATCCCTGCCTCCTTTGTAGATCACCCGCGCCGAAGGCAACCGCTCACGCCGTTCCGTGCGCTGGCGGCCAGCCTGCCGATAGCTTACATACCCTGGTATGATACCATGGTATCCGAAGCGCCCTCAATCACGGTGTCACCCTGTCTCGGAGATCTCGAGGAGGCGCAGCAGGGCCTCCTGGCTGGTCATGGGATACATCTGGCAGTACTTGGCATCGCGCATCAGGCGCTCCATCCCGTAGTCCCGCATATACCCGTAGCCGCCGTGGACCTGCACCCCGTCCGTGGCGGATTTGCAGGCGCGTTCAGTGGCCCGCAGCCAGGCGACCATGGCGGGCGCGAGCCCCCCGTCCTCGCAGGCCTTCTTTACCAGGGCCCTCCCCTGCTCCACCGCCGCCAGCATCTCAGCCAGGAAGATGCGCATCTGCTGGTGCTCTATGATCATCTTCCCGCCCTGATACCTCTCGCGCGCATAGGCGTAAGCCTTCTGCAGCGCGTTTCGGGAAATGCCCGTGGCGATGGACGCGAGCCCCAGCATGAGCACGCGCTGCACCTCTCCCGCCATATCTCCTCCCGAGATGACGTTCGAGGCCTCGGCATCCTCGAGGCGTATGGAACCGGCGCGTGCCGCCCTCAGGCCCATCTGATAGGGTTCCGCGTTTATCTCCACGCCGGCGGCGTCGCCGCGCACCGTCAACGCCTGGGTCCCTCCCCCGCCCCCGGGCAGGAGGGTGATGAGGGAACACTCCTGGGCGTTGAGGGCGAAGGGCACCCGCCCCTTGACCTTTCCATCGGCGAAAGAGACCTCGCCCGGAAAAGCGAGGCAGACCGGAAAGGCGTCGGGGCCGACGCCGGTGATCAGCGCCTTGAACTCCCCCATGGCCGCGGGCAGCAGGGCGGCGTTGTGCGCCAGCAGGACCGCCGCTATCCCCGCCTCCTCCACCGCTATCTCCTCCAGGGCGACGCAGAAAGCGTAGTCGTCCAGGCCACCGCCGCCGTAGTCCTCCGGGATGAGGGCCGCCAGCATACCCAGGTCCTCTGCCTTGGCGATGGCCTCCTTTATCCGCCACCGGGCAGGGTCCAGGTCGAGCTGCTCCGCCTGCGGGCCGAGTTCCTTCGCGGCGTAGGCCGCGGCTGTCTCGCGCAGTATCCTGTATTCCTGGTCTTCAGAGAACTCGGGGAGTTTTATCATCTAGCTCACCCCTTTCTTGAACGGCCCGGGGACTTCCACCTTCAGCGTCCTGGCGATCTCGGTATTGTAGACGACCAGCCGGTTCAACTGGTTTGTGCCTTCGTAGATCTGGGTGAGCTTGGCGTCGCGGAACGCCTTCTCCACCCAACGCCTCTCCACGCTGTCATCGGTGCCCATGAGTTCCAGGGCCCGCGAGGTCAGCTCCATGGCGTTGTCCGCGCAATTGAACTTGGCGAGGGAGGCTTTGGCGAGCATGTCTGTGACCTCATCGTCCTTGATGAAATAACGGAAGAGGATATTCACGAAGGCCTTGCCGTAATAGGAGTTGAGCAGGGCGGCGTACGGCTTGGAGGCGCGGATAGACCTGGGGATGAGGAAGGCGGAGAGGAATATCGGGTGGGTGAAGGCGCTGCGGAAGACGGCGTCTCCCACCAGGCTGTGGTTGATGTAGAGGCCTCGGTTCTCCTGGATAATCCCCAGCATATCCGCCAGGCTCATGCGGATGCGGTCCTCGTCTATGGGCCGCTTGCCGTTGCGCCTCTCCCTGGTCCAGGCCAGGAAGTGCTCGTAGGCACCGCGCGCGATGCCGTTGGCGATGGCGCCCACCGGCCCCCTCGATGCGGCCATGATGATGAGAATACCGTTGGCCATGCCGTCGCCCTCGTATCCCAGCACGTGCGAGTCGGGCACGAACACGTCCTCGAAGAGCAGCTCCGCCGCGTGGCAGGCGCGCTGCCCCATCTTGAGCTCTACCCGGGGGGTCGAGAAACCCTCCATGTCCCGCTCCACCAGGAAAGTGGTCCAGGTCTCCAGGGGGCGGCTGCGGTCCGTGGCCGCGGTGACGGTGAAATACTTCGCCTCGCTGCCGCCGGAGATGAAGCACTTCCGGCCGTTTAGTACGTAGCCGCCCTTGGTCTTCTTGGCCTCCATACCGATCTTGCCCACTTCCAGGAATTCCGGCTCCTCCACGTCCGTCCCGGCCGAGGGTTCGGTGATGCCGTAGGCCATGAGCACCGGGTTGCCCCTCTTCTCCTCCTCGACGATCTCGTGAAGGACGGTGTCCCAGTGGGCCATGGCGCCGGAGGCGATGACCGGGGCCACGCCGAGCGAGTGCGCCGCCAGGGCCAGCCCGATGCCGCCGCAGGCGGAACAGAGTTCCTCCACCGCCAGGGCCATGCCGCTGATCATGTACTTGTCCGCCAGTCCTCCCACCGCCTTGGGGATGGCCAGTGAGAATATGTTGTATTTGCAGGCCTCCCGCATCATGTCCCAGTTGAAATACTCTGGCTCCTTCTCCATTTGTTCGTCGATGTCGAGGGCCATGGGTAGCGCCACATCCCTTTTGTAAGCGGCGCAACCTTCTACCAGCCCGATGATCTCGTCGATGCCCTTTCGGTCGTGCTCGCGCAGCGCCGCTAGGGGCGGGAAGTCCAGGAGCAGCTGTCTGCCCCTATCGCTCAATCCCTTGACGCCCATGCTGTTCCCCCTTCATGCCTTGCCCGCGGCATCACGTGCAGCTGGAACCGCGGAGACCTCACCGACATAACGTTGAACCTGTTGCCTTTTTGATGTGAACCACCCAGCCGTAGACAAATGTATTGTAAACTATTCATCCGCATTGAACATAGCTATACGGCGCAGCAAGGAGATGGGGAAGATGGGGTCAGCCCCTGACATGTGACATTTTCTGATAGCCGAAATAATCTAAGGTTTGCCTTTGCTGAAATTGTCACATGTCAGGGGCTGACCCCATCTTCCTTGTTAGGGGCTGACCCCGTTGAAGGCGCCTTCGCCCACCTGGCCAGTGAAGATGGGTTCGTAGAAGAGCCTGCGTGCCTCTGGATAGTTCTCGTAACTCAGCTTTATCCTCTCGTTGAGGTCCAGCCCGAAATTGCGGTAGACCAGCCAGGGCGGCAATCCGTCGCGCAGGGCCACGGCTTTTACGAGGAGCTGCCCCAGCGTGAGGGTGACGTCACCGCCAACCATGCGTTTGAAAGAGGCCTCTTCCTCGTAGCTGTCCCACTCCGCCTCCGCAAAAGGCTGGAGGACCCCTTTGTCCCTGGCCTTTTCGATGTCCATGGCCATTATCATGCGCTCGATCTCGAACACGTTGCCGACGGCCCCGAGGGGCAGCCCGATAAGCCCCAGCTCCTCCACGATCTCATTGACGATGGGGATGCCTTCCTCCGGTCCCATGAGGATGGTCTCGCTCTCGCCACGTGACATACCTCCCGGGATAGGCGAGACCACCTCCACGCCGTTGGAGAGCCGCATCGAGGTCATGAGGCCGTACTTCCCTGCCCCCAAGGGGGAAGGGAAGGCTGTGATAGATTGGATGGTCACATCCGGGCCCACGCCCGGGGTGATGGCCACGCCGCTCTTCCAGTCCTCGGCGGATTTCTGCATGTAGTAATAGAGGCCGGCGCGGTTGGACAGGAATGCCCCGCCCAGCTTGGCCAGGACCACACGGCCCCGGGGCCGGTAGGAAGCGGCGAGGGCAGCGGTGACCTCGAGGGGATCGGGCAGGGTATCGGGCTGGGTGGAACGGTGTGAGATGACAGTGTTCAATCCGGCGCTGTGGAATAACTCCATGTATATCCATGCCTGGGAAAAACTGCCAACCTGGTTCAACTTCACCAGCCCCGCGTTGCATACACCCTGTTGCAGTGCCTTATACGCTATACCCGGGTTGGTGACCAGGCTGTCGTCCCCGATGATCAACAACCTGTCCCCCAGCTTCGCGGTCAGCTCCTGCCAGTACACCCACTGGCTCTCGGGAGCCGCGAAGGGGTCCTCGAAGGCGATCTGATACTTCCACAGGTAGAAGAGCTCGACATACCTGTCCACAAGTTCCGAGCCGCTCATCTTGCGCCCCTGCCAGGTATAGGAGCGGGTCTCCGGGTCGAACATGGAGTCCGAGTCGGCCGCGTTGTCCACTCCCAGGAACATGTTCTCGCCATAGCGGTAGCCGTATTTCGACCCGGCCTTTCCCACCGCCTCCATCAATAGTGCGACGGCAGCTTCGTCCCCGCCGCCGTGGCCGTCGAAGGAACAGCCGCCCTCGTTCTCCCGCCCCCCACCGGACACTCCCTCGCGGGATGATATCTCCGCCACTATCTGGTTCTGGAGGGCCGGCAATACCTGGAGGGTCCCGTAGAACCCCCGGCGGGCGATCTCCCCGGTCTCCTGCGGAAAGAGGATGACCCATTTCTCCTGGCCGACCAGGTCTGGCGAATTGTTCAGCGTATTGCCATCGGCGTCCTTGAACTCGGTGTGCTTGCCCGCCTGGATGACGTTATGCGCCCCCTCGGGGAGATAGACCGCGACCCCTGCGAAGCGGGGATCGTCTCCCCCGTATTCGGCCCAGTTCCTCACCTCGCCGACGAGCTTCCCGTAGTTCGCTTTCGCCTGCTCATCGACTTCCTCGCTCCGGACATCGATCATGGGGGCCCCAGTGGATGCCTGTCCGCCTGAACCGGCTCCCGCTTTCCGTTCCGGTCCAGGGTCCTCATGCGATCTTCTCCTCGTCACTTTCCCCCAACCTCCTCGTTCCAGATCCGGTTAATCACCGCCGGTCAGATATTTTATCATCCCCCGCGTTCAAACTCACTCACAGCAAACCCCGTTTCGCCAGTTGCGTGAACACCGGCTTTACCAGGCCGTGCTTGTAAAGGTAAGCGGTCTGGCCGTAAAAGGCCGCGGGCATCAGCCTCTTGAACCACCAGAATAGGCGGGCGGAGAGCTGGGGCAGCACGTAGAGGCGGTTCTTCTCCACGGCTTTCACGATCATCGCCGCGATATCGTCGGTGGTCACGCGCGCGTTCGCGGCCGCGGTCAGCGATATGTCCTTGAGGACGGTGCTGTCCGAGGCGGTCATGGCGGAGAAGAGGTGGCTCTGGAAGAAGAGCGGGCAGACCACCGTCACCCCTATGCCGGAAGGGGCCAGCTCGGCCTTGAGCGCCTCGGAGAGAGAGATGACCCCAGCCTTGGCCACGCTGTACGGGGCCGTCTCCGGGGCGCAGACGATGCCCGCCGCGGAGGCGATGTTCACGATATGGCCACCTCCCTGGCGCTTCATGCGCGGTATGAAAGCATGACAGCAGTAGATCACCCCCCAGAGATCGGTGTCGATGATCAATTCCCACTCCTCCATGGAGGCGTCTTCCGCGCACGCGGTGCCGTAGACCCCGGCGTTGTTCACCAGCAGGTCCACACGGTCCCAGGCCGTGAAGAAGTGCTCCGCCACGGCCTGCACTTCCTCGTATCGCCTCACGTCGCAGCGGTATACCTCCCCGCCACCGCCGGACTCTTCGACCTCGCGCAGGGTCCTCTCCGCCTCCTCCACCTCGATATCCACCAGGCCGATCCTCCATCCCCGCCGTGCCAGGGCCAGGGCGATAGACCTGCCGAGGCCGGTGGCTGCGCCGGTTATCACGGCGTTTCGCTCGGCTTTGCAGTCCATTAAGGGCCTCCTTCCCTTACCGGGCCACAGGCAGCGGCCACCGTTACGTCACAACCTGATGCGCAGGTCCGAGACGGGATAGCTCATGCAGGGGTGGATGTAGCCGAAGTGCTCGTCTGCCCAGCGCGTCAGCACTCTCGCCGGGGCGAACACCTCCCCCGCTTCCAGGCGGGTACGGCAGACGGTACACTCCCCGGAGCGGCACACCGCTTCCACCACCAGCCCCGCGCGCTCCATGGAGTTCATCAGCGGTTCGCCGGCGCGCGCCCTGAAGGCGGTGCCGCTGCGCTCCTCCACCACTTCGAACACGGCGTTTGGATCGATGCCCGGCCAACCCTCCTCCCGGGTCACGTCGTCGGGAGGACCATATGCTTCCTTCTTCACGCGCAAGGCCGACACGCCGAGCATCGCCAGGGCGCCCTCACAGAAGGGATACATCTCGGCCGGCCCGCAGATATAGAACGTCTTCCCTTCCACCGTGCCCAGGACGTTCGAGATCATGTCCGCGTCGATGAAACCGCAGAGCCCTCCCCAGTCCTCTCCCGGCTCGGAGATGATGAAGTCCACGTCGATGTTGTCGTTCTCCGCTCCCAGTTGGGCCAGCTCCTTGCGGAATATGATGTCGTCCGGATAACGGGAGCCGTAAAGCAGATGCACGTGGAGCGGGAGGCCTTTCTCAGCCACCTCGCGCATGATGGAGGCAAAAGGGGTGATGCCGCTGCCGCCGGCCAGGAAGACGAGGTCCGAGCCGTCGGTTAGGGGTTCGTGGTAGAAATTCCCGGAAGGCCCCGTGGATTCCAGCACGTCGCCCTCTCTTACCTGGTCCAGGAGATACGCGGACACGAACCCGCCCTCCTTGCGGCGGACGGTGATGTCGTAGTGCGGCCTGCCCGGCGCCGATGCGATGCTGTAAGGTCGCGAGGTCTTCACCCCGTCCAACTCCAAGAAGAGGTTTATGTACTGCCCGGCGCGGAAGAGCGGCAGGACGCCGCCTGTGGGAACCAGGCGCAGGGTCTTTGTGCTCTCCGTCTCCTCCAAGATCCCGGACACCTTGAGGGCAAGCCGCCGCGGGTGAAGACCGGCCATTGACCTCTCCACCGCCTGCGCCTCCACCTCTATCTCCGGGGCCTCCGCGGCCTGGTTCTCGCAGAAGGTCTTGAGGCCGTCTATGGCCGTCACCTCCATGCCCCCCCTCTCCATGTCCTCCAGCACGTTTTCCGCCGCCGTGCGCCCCGAATCGATGCAGGGCTGGAAGCCTCCGCCTACGCGCACCCAGGCGCCCGCGAGGTAGAGGCCGGGCAGTGGACCGCGGTTGGGAAGGCGCAGCACCGTCCCTTCCACGGGCGAGTTCTCGTATCCGTACACCGCCCCAAAGGCGTTGCCGGTGTAGCGCATGTGGGTGAGGGGGGTGGCCACCTCCACCACCTCGATGTGTCCCTTAAGCCCGGGGGCCACCCGGTCCGCGATGTCGATGAGCCTCCCGGCCAGGGTGTTCTTGGCATCCACGTACTCCTGTGGCGAGAGCTCCAGCCAAACGTCGCCGTAGCCCATGGTGGTCAACGAGATGACCGAGGTCCCCGGCGGAGAGAACTCCGGGTCCACGATGTTGTAGGGCGCGATGGCGCAGCCGGTGGGCTCGAAGACGGCGTTGCGCCTGGCCACGTCGTAGTGGGCCTCGAAATCGTAGTCCATATTGACCATGGTCTCGTGGTTCTCCAGGCCCAGCTCCGATACCGGGCAGTCCAGGCCCAGGAAGACCGAGAAGAGGGAGTTGCCGACCTTTCCCCAACCCAGCCGCTTCAGGTACCAGGAGGGGATGTGTTCGCGCCCGACGAGGTCGATGCAGGTGGAGATGGGGCTGGCGTTGCTCACCACGTAGGGGGCGGATATCTCCGTGCCGTCCTGGGCGACTACCCCCCTTACCGCACCGCCCTCGACGAGCACGCGGGAGGCACCGTTGTTCAGCCACACCTCCCCGCCGTTCTCCATGATCGTCTCCACGAAGGCCTGGGAGAGGGCCTGGCTCTTGCCCTTGATATGTACCGGCCCGTACTTGAGATAGGTGGCATTGGCGATGGCGAAGAGCAGAAAAGAGAGCTTCGAGGGCGGAAGGCCGTAATAGCCCCAGAGCTGGGCTATGACCGCCCGGGCTTTCTCGTCCTTTATCTCTGCGCCCAGCACGTCGGCCAGGTTGGCGCCGGCATAGGTCATGAGGTTGGCATAGGCCGAGGGGTCTTTCATCATCGCCTCCTGGGAGAAGGTGGAGACCTCGTCCAGGATGGCGAACATGAGGGATGTGAACTTCTTGATGCCGTCGGCCTCGGCCGGGAAATGCTCGCACATCGCCCCGTCGTAGCCTTCACGGTCGGCGGGCAGGACCATGTCCAGGTCAGGATACCAGCTGCGGTAAAAGTCTGGGATATCCAGGAACTCCACCTTCTGGACCACCCCGATCTCCTCCAGGCTATGGTAGAGCGGGCCGCGCCGGTCCGCGTGGCCCAGGCCGGACAGCTCGTGCAGGGATATCTCGAACTCGAAGCGCCCCCTGCGGAAGGTGGACGCGTAACCGCCCGGAACACTGTGTTTCTCCAGCAGGAGCACCTTCTTACCCGCCACCGCCAGGTTGGCGGCCGCGGAGAGCCCCCCGAGCCCCGCCCCTATCACCACGGCGTCGAAATCACCCATCTCTCACCCTCCTGCTCCTATCGACAGCGCCTTGCCTACATGTATTTGAGTATTCCCTAAATCGAACTGCGTAACCTCCAATGGACACCCCGGGAACCGGGGCTGGAAACCTCCATCGGCCACCATTATTGTAGGATGTGCCTTGAGCGATGGAGGACCGCTGCGGGGGATGATGCCATGGACGTTTCCGTCAACAGGGATGGAACCCCACATATCGCGATAATACACAGCGCGGACATATTGATCGCCGATGTGGACGATGCATTGGACTTGATGGCGACGGTTGCTCACGAGCACGGTTGCGATGCCATGGTGATAAGCAAATCGGCGATAACGGAGCGCTTTTTCGACTTGAAAACCGGGCTCGCCGGGGAGATATTGCGTAAGTTCACGAACTATCGTTTCAAGGTAGCCATCATCGGCGATTTTGAGGTCTACTCCAGCCCGAGCCTGAGGGGCTTCTTGCGTGAAAGCAACCAGGGCAACCAGTTATTCTTCCTGCCCACGGAGGAAAGCGCCATCGCAAGATTCCATGCTCTTGGCACAAACGGCTAAGAGGACGCGGCGGACGAACGGACCGTGAGAGTCTCACCCCTCGGAGTTCTGAGCCGGAAACGGTCATTCCTTGGCGATGTCTTTCTTCTGGCTCTCGGGAGGAGCTGCCGCCAGCGCCGCGCCGGCGATATAGAGCGATTCGATAAGCAGCACCTGGTTGCGGTCCTCGAGGCGCAACGTATCGCGCAGGTTTCCCGAGTTGAGGCCGATGTTGATGGCGTCCTTGGTCATGCGCAGGGCCAGTGGGGGCTTTTCCGCCATCCTCTGGGCCATCTCCATGGCCCGGTCCAGCAGCTCCTCCTGGGGGTAAACATGGTTGGCCAGACCTATGCGGTAAGCCTCGTCTATCTCTATCACCCTCCCGGTGAGGAGCATCTCCGCGGCCATGCCCCATCCCACCAGGCGCCACAGGAAATAGCTCGATCCCATGTCGGCTCCACCCGTGCCGATGTTTATGTATGAGGCGCAGTATTTCGCCGCCGCCGAGGCCAGGCGCACGTCCGCGGCCATGGCGAAGCTCATACCCGCCCCCATGGCGGCACCGTTTACCGCCGCGATGATCGGTTGGGGGCAGGCGCGCATCATCTCGATGATATCGGAGAACCTCTTCTGACCGCTCTGGATGGTATCGCCGGTGATGCCCCCGGACGCGAAACCTCCCTGGAGGTTGGCCGCCTCCTTGAGGTCCAGCCCGGAGCAGAATCCGCGGTCGCCGGCGCCAGTCATCACGATCACCCTGCAGTCGTACTTCTCCAGCATCTCTCTCCAGAAGACGTTCAACTCGTCCAGCATGACGGCGTTGATGGCGTTCAGGCGCTCCGGCCGGTTCAGGGTGAGCACGCCGATGCCGCCGTCAAGCTCGAACCTCAGGGTCTCGAAGTCCATCCGTATTACCTCCCTCCGCCGCGCGTCTCAAGGGGTCAGATCCACGCCGCTGCCGGTCACCCTGGCGATGGTGATCTTGACCTTGTCCTCGAAGAGCTCCACGATCACGGTGACTATGGCCCCGTCCTCGGTCTGGAGCATCCAGGTCGTGCTCTCAGGTGATGGCATCGCAGGAGTACCCAGCTTGCCCTTGTACCAGTCCACGACCTTGTCGATGGCGTCCCCGGTGGTGAACTCGGCGCCCGAGATGGAAACCTCCTGGCCGGCGGAGTCGGTCGTACCGGCCACTCCGGAGCCCTCCACGTACAGGGAACCGGGGTAGATGGGTGCTCCCAACGCCTCCTCGCTCGGCGCCTGGTCCTGCACCTCGATGGTGGACTGCTCCCCGTCCTCGCCCTCGATGATGACCTTGTCGGCTTCGCCTTCCTCCTGTGACTCCTCCACGGTGATCTTCTTGCCCTCGTCGTCGGTTATCTCGACTTGTTCCTCGGTCTCCGTCGTCTCGGTAACCTCTTCCGACCCGGCGCCCTCGCCGCCTGCCTTATCTTCATTGCCGCAGCCCGCGAAGAGCGCGAACGAGGCAAGGCAGGCGATTATAAACAGCAACACCATGGTCTTCCTCATGTTTCCGCTCCTTTCAGACGTTACTTTCGCGTGAGCACATTACGAAAGGCTTACGGTTATTAGAGTATAAACCATGCCCTGGGGTTCAAACCACGTCCGCCGAGCCGCCCAGCCACGCTCATGCAATAACCGCGGGGATGCAGGGAGGATCCGGGTATAGCCTGGAAAAGCACCGTTTCGAATATGAGGTCAGCGGTCAGAGGCGTCAGCCTCGTTTGAATAGCCGCGGCTCTCCCAGTAACCCTCATAATCTCCGGAGATGACCTCGATGGCGGTGACCCACTTGATCCATTTGTAACCGAGGCGGTCCGGCACCACCAGGCGCAAGGGGAATCCCTGCTCGTGCGGGAGCATCTCCCCGTTGGCCCCGTAGGCCAGCAGGGGGTCGGTCTCCATAATGTCCGCGAGGGAGAGGGACGTCGTATAGCCGCCGGGAGAAGAGAAGACCACGGTCTCGGCCTCCTCCAGCATGCCCGCCTGCTCCAGCAACGGCGACAGCCTCGTTCCCTTCCAGAGGGCGGTCTCGGTCCAGCCCTCTACGCAGGGAAGCTCGACCAGCCTCTCCTCCGACTGCATGGACGTGATGTCGTCGAAGGTGAGGGAGAGCGGCTTCTCCACCAGCCCGCTAACCGTGAGGGTGTAAGTGGCCGGGTCTATGACCGGGTCGGGCTCGGCGGTACGCACGCGCATCTCGTCAAGGGGGGTCACTTCCACCGTATCCCCCTCCGGAAGCTCAAGTTCCGCCTTGGGCTCGCCACCTCGCAGAAGCATGAAAAGAACCGCCCCGATCAGCAGGACGGCGATGATTATCACGACACCGTATCTCTTGAACAGCTCCATGGTCTGATATTAAGGCGGGTCTTGCAGTAGGCTGAATGATACCGGTCAACCTGCGGATTCCTTCCGGTCCGACGGTACACACCGATATCACTCTCTCGTATTAAACGACGCACAAGACGAAGGAGGGGGGCATTGCCCCCCTCCCATTCCTGCGGAGCGATCAGCGCGTACGCGCCATCTTCAGCAGTCCGTAGGAAGCGATGAAAGCGCCTGCCAGGATCAGAAGACCGACTATGATAAGCAGGTAGCTCATCTCGAAACCGGTCACCGGCAAGGTCTCCTGCGCCTCGGGCTGTACGGGAGGATTCACGACCTCGCCTGCAACTACCACGTTGTTGAAGAAATCGACCACCTTCTCATCTCCTGCCTGGAGTTCGAAGGAGACCGAGACCGGCGCGGTCGCCACGTACCCGTCGCCCACTATCTCCTCTACGGTATATCCGCCGGCCTTTAGGCCCGTGAAGGAGTAGGAGCCGTCGGCCGCGCTCAGCGTGGTGGCGATGATCTCGCCCTCGGCGTCGCGCAGGTTGATGGCCACGCCGGCGAGGCCTTCCTCGCCTTCGTCAGCTGCGCCGTTGGCGTTGAGGTCAAGCCACTTGGTCCCGGACACCGAGGCCAGGAGTTCCTGGTTTATGAAGACGAGGTGCTCTTCGTCGCCGCTCTCCAGCGTGATCTCGTGCTCGGACGCCCCAACCGCGACCCAGCCCTCGGGGACTACCTCGTAGAGGTGGTACTCGCCCGGCATCAGCAAGCCGAAGTCGAAGAGCCCGTTCTCATCGGAGAAGGCCTCCGCGTAGAACTCGCCGCCCTCCAGCACGAACTGGACACCCTCGATGGGCTCGCCGGTGATGGCGTCCACCTTCTCACCGGTTATCCGCGCCATCCTGGCGTTGAGGAAGTAGACCTCGACTCCCTGCCCGGGTGCCAGCCATCCGGATATGGGGTTCTGCGAAGTGGGATAGTAGCCTTCCGGCACCACCTCTTCGACCATGTACTCTCCGGGCACCAGGTCCTTGAACTCGAAGTACCCGTTCTCGTCGGTGATGGTCTCAGCGACCAATACGGCGCTGGTCAACTGGATGGAGATGACCGCCACGGGGTCCATGGACTCCAGCCTGTACAGCTTGATGGTCACGCCGGCCAGGCCGGGCTCGCCCTCGTCGAGGATGCCGTCAGCGTTCAGGTCCACGTACTTGTAGCCGTGGATCTCGGCGTACCTCTGCGGGATGTGGTAATTGAGGAAGTACTCCTCCAGCACCACGTGTTCGCCCTCTTCCAGGGAGACCGCGATACTCAGCGGGCCGCTGTTGGCCACCCCGTCGGGGAGGACTTCCTTGACCTCGTAATCTCCAGCCTCGAGGTCCGCGAAGTGGAACATCCCCTCGGAATCGGTGACCGTCTCGTCTATCTTGACGCCGCCCAGCCACAGCTCGATAGTGATGCCGGCCCAGCCGCTCTCGCCCTCCTCCAGCTCGCCGCTGATATTCACGTCCTCGTACTTGTAACCGGTGATGGAGCCGTATTCCTTCTCGGGCTCCTCCACCACGATCTCCACGTCCACATCATCCTCGAGGTCGCCGATCTTGGCCTTGTTATTGAGGATGTAGGTCCCGGCCTCTTCGGCGGTCAGGTCTTTCTCGATGACGACGGTGAAAGGAGCCTCGGCCAGGTCCAGGGCCCAGGGCCCGGTCAGGGAACCGGCGTCCGAGCCGTTGATGGTCACCGTGGTGATCTCGTAGCTGAGCCCGCTGGCGGGTTCGATGGTCTCGATATCCTCGAGCATGACCTCAGTGGATCCTCCAGCCACCGGCTTGGCGAAGTCCTCACGGTAATGGAACTTCCAGTCCTGCATGCCCGGCTTCGGCGGGTCCGGCTTGTTGCTGATGGTGATCTCGATGAGGTTGCTCATCGCGGTCACGCTGGCCAGCGGCACCGGCAGGGTGAAGGTCCCCGAGTATGAATAGACGTGCGGCCCTCCGGTGGGTATGGCGTTATCGCCCATGGGTACAGTGGTGGTGATGTTTGATGTCGCTGCCAGCCAGTTGGGTCCGCCGGCCTTGTACCACACGGTATCCGAGACCGCTATCACGTCCGCCGCCCAATCTCCGGTGTTCTGCACGAAGATGTTACCGGCGATGTAATAGGAGTTCGAGAACTCGGCGTCAACTTCGATGGTGAAGGTGACCTGCTCCGCCGCTCCCAGCATCATCTCGATGTAGGACTCGGACGCCGTCTTCTCCAGGCTGATCTCCGGCGCGGACTCGGTCACCACGTCAACGTCCTTGGATATGTTGAGGCTCGTTACCTCCCAGGGCTCCTCGGGCTCGGTCGATCCTCCGGCCGCCTCGAATCCCGCCTGGACGGCGGCAGCTTCTTCCGGTACGACCTTCTCGTCCACAAGAGCGGCCTCCTCCCGGACGGCCGCCTCCACTTCTGCAGCAGCAGCTTTCTTCTCCGCACCCGCCGCCTTCTCCTCAACGACTATCGACCCCGAGGTCGAAGCCTTCTTGCCGGAGGCTCCCGCATCGGAGGCGATGGCCGGAACAAAGGGGAAAGCAAGCAGCAGCGCGATGGCCACTACCAGCATCACGCTTACTATCAATCTTACCTTCTCGCTCATCTTGATCCCTCCTCATATTTCCGCCGCATATAAAACGGCCTCTTTACTATGGGAAAAGAGGCCGGTTTCACTATTGGCTCCAAACGTTCTAAGTGACCACCTGTCTAAACGTTCATCATCGCTTCCTCTTAGACTTATCTAATATATTATCTTTGATTCCTCTATTTAGTTGTATCTTGAGCATATACGGACTGTGCGGGCCCTTCTATGATTGACGTCAGGCGCAGGAGTCCGGGGTCCCGGCGCAGGGAAGAGCGAGGTTAAAGCCGGCCGCCGGCGGCGCTCGCGGGCCTGTACCCCATAACTCTTTCTCCCGGTCCAGATCACCAGCGCCGCCGATGTGCGGTTTAAGAAATATACAGGGGGAATACTGTAAGCATACAACTATGTATGGATACTGGTTGAATGTCCCGTGACAAGACTGGTATAATTTAGTCGCTTGCACATAGATTATACATATGAGGGAAACTGCGATCCGCGTTCTTGACCTGGTCACCTGGGGCGCGGGGAGTAAATGGTGAAACCGGCCCGATCATTACGGTGGTCGGGTTTTCTATGTTGCGGCAAAAGGACGCTGTGAATAGTCGTCTTGATACGGTCGCCAGGGCTACGGGAGCCAACTGTGAAACCGGCCCGATCGGACCTGCGATCGGGGTTTCATACATAGGGTACGGCAGACAAGAGAACAGGGAGGATAGGGCGAGAGGGCAAGAGGGCCTGGGACAGGAAAATGGGCAGTTTTCCCGGTTGCGGCCAGGACACAACAAGGCGTAGATATTATGGAGACCGCACGCCCTTGCTTAAAGGCTGGGACCTCTCGACTATTCCCCATCTCGCACTCTCTTGCCGGTCGTGCCTGGCAGGAGAAAGCGCTTCTCCGCCGAGCAGACTCGGGGAAGCACCGCTCCCGCACCAGAAGGAGGATAGGAACGGATAGGGAGGTGAGATGTTGAAAGACCTCAAAAGATGGATCGCGCTCCTCGCCACCGTAGCCTTGCTGCTATTGTCGCTTACGTCTGGGTTTATCTCGGCTGCCCCGGCGGTCGAGAAAGAGAAGCCCGGCAGTGGCCATCCCGCATCTGAGGATGGGAAATGGACCAAGCCGGCGGAGGAGGAAGAAGCGGTTCCAGAAGAGTCCCCGCAGAAGGACCCCGAGAAATCCGGGGAGGCTATGGATCCGGCGCCCGCCCCCGCAGAAGAGAGTCCGGCGGAAGTGCCGGAAACGGCAAAGGAACCAGCGGCTCTGACCCTGGCAGTGATCGTTTCCGAACCGCCCCAGAGGACCAGCGTGACCCCAGTGCTTTTCGATCCCTGGCAGTCGGGCAACGCGGAATACGAATGCAAAGAGGCCGGCTGTACCGCCAAATACGCCTACAAGGTCGAGGGTGCCGCCCCGAACGGCACCTACACGACCGATGAAGGCAATGTCATCACCATCTCGGGGAGCGACGGCTATATCTTCAACTGGTCGTCTGTATACTCGGTGGGCTGTGTCATCGTGAAGGGCGGAGACGGTGCCAACGTCTTCTACTATGGTGCTTCATACGGCGACTCCGGGCTCTATGCGCCTTTCAACACGAAAAGCCCCGACCCGGATGACACACACGAGATCAGCCATGTGACCTTCTGCTTCAACTGCCCCGTAACCGGCTCCATCTGCGGCACCAAGTGGAAGGACCGCGATCATGACGGCGACGGCGATGTCGTGGTGGCGGGGGTCACCATCGAGCTGTACGCCCTGGACGACACCAGCGGCGTCCCTCTAAGGACCACCACGACCGGTACGGACGGGAAATACTGCTTCAACGACCTCCCCCTCGGCGACTACCTGGTGAAGGAAGTGCTGGGCTCCGGATGGTACGCGGTGAACCCCGCCAGTGGCGAGCAGATCGTGCATCTGGGGACCAGCAACAGCACAGGCCTTGGGGTCTCGTGCTGTCCGCCACCTCAACCACAGGCGACCGCGGATTTCGTGAACGCCCGTTGTTGCGGGAAGATCTGCGGCACAAAGTGGGAAGATGTCGACGGGGATCGTAAAGGCGACGTCGTGGTGGCGGGGGTCACCATCGAGCTGTACGCCCTGAACGACACCGGTGGTATTCCTCTCCGCACGACCACGACCGGGGCGGACGGAAAGTACTGTTTCGAGAACCTTCCGCCAGGCGATTACCTCGTGAAGGAAGTGCTGGAACCCGGCTGGTGCGCGGTGGATCCCGAGAACGGGGAGAAGATCGTATACCTCTGTACCAGTAACAACGTGAGCAGCACGGGCATCCTCTGCTGGCCTCCGCAGTGCCCGCCCCAGTGCGCGACCGCGGATTTCGTCAACGCCCGTTGCACGGGCTCCATCAGCGGCTACAAGTACACCGATGTGAACGGGGACGGCGTGCTGGACGAGGGCGAGCCCGGCTTCGAGGGCGTGACCGTAAACCTCAAGCAGGGCGACACGGTGGTCGCGACCACCGTGACCGGTGCCGACGGCAAGTTCGCCTTCTCGGACGTCCCGCCGGGCACCTACGACATCGAGGAGGTCCTGGAGGCCGGCGTCTACACCAAGCACGTGACCGTGATCACCGGCGTGGTGGTGGTCTCGGGCGAGGAGACGATACTCGACGAGGCAGAGGGAGAGTACTTCCTCAACTACGAGCTGGGCTCCATCAGCGGTTTCAAGATCAGCGGGTGCGACAGGAAACCGGTTGCCGGCATCCTCATCGAGCTGTGGAAGGACGGCAAGAAGGTCGCCGAGGAGACCACCGACGAGAACGGCGAGTTCTCGTTCTCGGATCTCGAACCCGGCAAGTACTTGGTCAAAGAGGTGCTCACGCCGGAACAGGCCGAGGAGTGGTACTTCGTAGTCCCCAATGACGGGGAGCAGGAAGTCTGCCTCGAGAGTGGAGAGAACGAGGTCGTCAGCTTCGTAAACTCCCCTTACGGCAGGATCGACGGCTACAAGTTCCTGGATGAGGACTGCGACGGGATCATGGATCGCGGTGAAACAGGTATCCCGGGCGTCAGGGTATGGTTGTGGTCCCTGTGCGGCATCCGGGAGGCCTGGACCGACGCCAACGGCTACTTCAGCTTCGAGGGTCTAAAGCCAGGTTTCTACAAGGTCTGGTTGGACGAGTCGACGGTGCCCCCCGGCCATTACCACACCACCTCCACCTGGCAGTTCGTCTGGCTTTGCTGCGGCAGCGACAGACGGGTGGACTTCGGGAACGCCGAACTCGGCAGCATCTGCGGTTACAAGTTCCACGACAGGAACCTGAACGGGACCATGGACTGCGGGGAAGAAGGCATCCCGGGCGTCAGGGTATGGCTGTGGTCCCTGCTGGGCTTCCGGCAGGCCTGGACGGATGCCAACGGCTTCTACTGCTTCAAGAACCTCAAGCCTGGCCTCTACAAGGTCTGGTTGGACGAGTCGACGGTGCCCCCCGGCCATTACCACACCACCTCCACCTGGCAGTTCGTCTGGCTTTGCTGCGGCAGTAACAAACGGGTGGACTTCGGCAACTGCATGAACGGCTCCATCAGCGGCTACAAGTACACCGATGTGAACGGGGACGGCGTGCTGGACGAGGGCGAGCCCGGCTTCGAGGGCGTGACCGTAAACCTCAAGCAGGGCGACACGGTGGTCGCGACCACCGTGACCGGTGCCGACGGCAAGTTCGCCTTCTCGGACGTCCCGCCGGGCACCTACGACATCGAGGAGGTCCTGGAGGCCGGCGTCTACACCAAGCACGTGACCGTGATCACCGGCGTGGTGGTGGTCTCGGGCGAGGAGACGATACTCGACGAGGC
>JBFLWJ010000001.1:0-26735 GCA_040757835.1 Actinomycetota bacterium | reverse complement strand
TCTCGGACGTCCCGCCGGGCACCTACGACATCGAGGAGGTCCTGGAGGCCGGCGTCTACACCAAGCACGTGACCGTGATCACCGGCGTGGTGGTGGTCTCGGGCGAGGAGACGATACTCGACGAGGCAGAGGGAGAGTACTTCCTCAACTACGAGCTGGGCTCGCTCTCCGGTCTCAAGTACAACGACGTGAACGCCAACGGGGTCCTCGATGAGGCCATCGACACCCCGTGGGACGGGTCGGACATCCCGATCACCGTCATGCTGTTCAAGGACGGCGTCCAGATAGACGCGGACGTCATCGATAGCGCCGACGGTACCTTCGAGTTCACCGGCCTCGAACCCGGCGTCTACGAGGTCACGGAGATCATACCCGAGGGCAAGGACATCAAGACCGCGGCTGACACCACGCTGGAAGTCACCGTCGTCTCCGGTGAGAACACGGAGATGGTGGAGTTCTTCCTGAACTACGTGGAGGCGGCAGGTCCGGTCATCATAGGACCTGAGGTGACACCCCAGGTCCAGGGTGAGCTGCCCCAGACCGGCATGGACATGCTGCCGCTAGTGCTGGCGGCCGGGCTGCTCATGCTCCTGGGGTTGATGGCCCTCATGCTCGGGTTGATCCGCTTCAGCACGAGCTCATAGGCAGAGTAAAGCAAAAAGGGCCCCCTTCTGGGGGCCCTTTCCCTTTGACGCTTCTATGCTCTCGACCTCTCCCTTATCTTCTCGTAGAGCTCGTTGCGGTGGAACTGGTCGAAGTCGTAGAAGCCGCGGACGACGTCGAAGCGGGCCAGCTGTGCGCCCCCTTCCGAAATCTGCAGGGTCTTTGAGTCTCTCCAGTACTTCTCCACGTAGTAGTCGGTCACGTACCCGTAAGAGCCCATCATCTCCATGGCGCAGTTGATGGCCTTAATGGCGGCGTCGGAACAGAATACCTTGGCGGTGCTGGCCCGGGAGAGCATGTCCGGCGATGCTCCCTCTCCGTATGTCTCGGGGCGGTCGTAGATGTAGGCGGCGTTGATATAGGCATCCCTGCCCACCTGGATGTTGATGGCGATATCCGCCAGCATGGCGGCACAGACGGTGTGCTGCCGTATGGGCTTACCTGCCGCCAATCTGTCGGTGGTGAAAGCCAGGACCTCGTCAAAGGTCCCCTGTGCCATCCCTATGGCCAGTCCGCCTGAGTACAGGCGTGAAAATGTGAGGTTGTCGCGCAGCAGTTCCGCGTCTTTTCCCGCGCCGGCAGCCCTCCACGCCTCCGGTGCGCGGACGTCCTTCATTTCGATGTCGCCCTCACGGACGCCCCTCAGGCCCGATTTGTCCCTGAACCCGGTAAAGCTCAGGCCATCCGCCGCGTCCTCGAGGTAGATCAACGCGATGCCCTCTTCCCCCTGGCTGGGATCTGTGCTTGCCACGATGCAATATACGCCGGCCAGGCCCGCGTTGGCGAGCCAGACCTTGGAGCCGTTGAGCGACCATTCCCCGCCTTTCTTTGCGGCGCTGCATCCTATCCTGGTGCCCCGCATATTCGGGTTCTCAATATCGCTTCCGCTGTCCGGTTCGCTCAACCCGAAACACCCCAGGTACACCTCATCCTCCTGCAGGAACTTGGGGGCAAAATGCTCCAGCACGTCCTTATTGCCGGCCTTTATCGCCGGCCTCATGGCCAGGATGCTGCCGGCCATGGAGCAGAACAGCGAGGCGTCCCCCCTGCCGATCTCCTCTGCCAGCATCGAAGTCGTCAAGGCCGACGTCAGTCCCATGCCGCCGAACTCCTCCGGGAGAAACCCCCCCTGCAACCCCAGGGGGAGCAGCTTGCGCTGCATCTCCTCCACCAGTTTATAGTCGGATCGCGTGTTCCCATCCAGTTCCCTGCGCACGGGCATGATCTGCTCCTCAACGAAATCACGCGTGGTGTTGAGCAGCAGCTTGTCCGTGGGGCTCAAGAGGTCCTGGACGAACCTGTTCTCTTTGCGCTCTTTAGAGACCTGTGCCATGATACTTATCCTTCCTGCCGGTCCATCCGGCGAACTGACTTTCTCCTCCCCGTACCATTCACCCACATCGCGCTCATGTTCTTCTCTCCCCCTGCATACTCTCGTAAAGGTCGTTCTCGTAGAACTGGTTGTATTCGTAGTAACCGCGGGCCACGTCCATCTTCCCGAGCTGCACTCCGCCCTCCCATAGCTGGATGATCTTGTTGTCCCGCCAGTATTTCTCGACGTTATAATCGGTGGCGTAACCGTAGGAACCCATGAGTTCCATGGCCTGGTTCGTGGCCTTCACCGCCATGTCGGCGCAGAAGACCTTGGCCACCGTCGAACGCGAGAGCATGTACTTGGAATGGCGCGGTCCGTAGATCTCCGGGTGGTCGTACATGTAAGCGGCGTTGACGTAGGAATCCCGGCCTACCTGGATGCCGATGGCGATATCGGCGAGGATATTGGCGGCTACCGTGTGCTGGCGTATGGGCTTGCCCGCCACCTTACGGTCCCGCGTGAAGGCCATCACCTCGTCGAAAGCTCCCTGTGCTATCCCCACCGACCAGGCCGCGCTGAAGAGGCGTGCGAAGATGAGGTTGTCGTGCAGGAGTATGGCGTCCTCTCCCGGGCCCGCCGCCCGGTATTCCCTGGGCACGCGCACGTTGTCGAAGTAGAAGTCGCCCTCATGGCTGCCCCGGAAACCGGCCTTGTCCTCGAAACGGCCGAAGCTGTATCCCTCGATGGGAACGGGCACGTAAATGAGGGCGATGCCATCGTCACCCAGGGAGGGATCGGTGTTGCAGACCACGCAGTATACGTCGGAGTCGCCGGAATTGGTCGGCCACACCTTTGCGCCGTTGATGACCCATTCGTCTCCGTCCAGCTCGGCGCGGGTGTGTATCCCTTTGCCTTTCATGTCCAGGTTCTCGATGTTGCAGCCGCCCGAGGGCTCGGTCATGGCGAAGCAGGCCACGTAGGGTTCATTGCCGAGAAAGCGCGGCGCGAAATCCTCCAGCAGGGTCTTGTTCCCTGAAAACACCGCCGGCCGGAAGGCCCAGGTGCCGCCCCCCAAGGGGGCTATGCATGCCGGTTCGCCCCTCCCGAACTCGTCCAGGATCACGCAATATGTCAGGGCCGAAGTGAGGTTCCAACCCCCGTATTCAGACGGCAAGAAGGCGCCCTGGAAGCCCAGGCCCACCAGTTTCCTCTCTATTTCCCTCATCAGTTCCCAGTCGCCGCGCGTGCTGGCTTCCATCTCCTTGCGGATGGGTATGATCTCCCGCTCGATGAAGTCCTTGATCAACCCGACGAGAAACCTGTCTCCCGGGCTCACCAGCTCGTGCATGAACCGGTTGTCCCTGATCTCGATGGAGACCTCTTCCATGCTCCCTACCCCCTTCTCTCTATGCCATCAAGCCGGATCCAACAGATTCTCCCTGAAATGATTGCAGGTTAAAGCCGGTGGAACTTCATGCGACGACGCTGGAGCGCTACTCCCCCTCGCCGGGCCGGCCGCGTTCCCGCCGGTAAGGTACCCCCTTTCCTCTCCTGCCTTGCTTTACCTTGGTGGGAGGCGGCATCGCCTTGCGTACCCGCTTGAAGGCAGCAAGCCAGGAGTCCCCTTTCTTGCCCTCGCCCATCAACACCTCCAGCCGTCCCGTCCATCCATATAAGAGCTGAAAAAACGGCCTCCCTACGATCCCTGCCCGGAACCGTTTACCCCTGATCGCCCTCGGGGGTGAGAATGTACAGTACGGAAGATGGCCCGGTCTCGGACCAGTCGACCCTTGCCCTCTTCCCCTCTATCGCCTCGTAGAACGCCGCCAGCCTGCCGGCCATGAAATGCTCGCTGTAGGTGTTGTCCACCCATACCCTGAGGGCTCCGCCCGAGGTATGCTCTACATCCGTCGCCAGACCGAGTCCGTACAGGGGGAGCAGGGAGAGCATCTCCTGCAGCAGGTCGCCACGCGTCTCCTCCGATGGCTCGGTCAGTCCCAGGTCCTCCAGCATCTTCAGGGTATAATCCCGCTCCGAGTCGACGATGATAGGGATGACCTCATCGCCCAGTTCGCGTATGAGTTCGCGGGCTACCATGGACAGGGTAAGCCCCTCCCAGTCCAGCATGCGTATTCCCCGGCGCCTGTCGATGATCAAGCCCTCGTCTTCGCGCCATTCCATATGCCTTATGTCCAGGGGTATGCCGCAACGCGGGCAGCGGTGATGGCGGTAGTCCCCGTCCTTCACCGGAGCGAACTCGACTTCCAGGCGCGATGACAGCTCTGGTTTCGACTCCGTGACCTCCACCCGCAGCAGGTATTCCCCGTCCTCTTTCTTCCAGAAAGGGCGCAATGGTTTGCCCTCCAGGGCTTCGAATGCGCCGACCACCACCGCGGCCATGAGGTCGAGGTCCCAGGGGTTGCGCATGCGCGCGATCCCGTATTTTCCGCCGTGATACTCCACCGTGCGCGAACTGGCCGTCCCCGTCATCCACGCCATGTTGTTGAAGAAGCGCACCGCGCCATGCTTGAAGGGTGGTATACGCAGGGTCATCCGTATTGCCTGCGACTGCAGCAAAGCCGCGATAACGATGCGCACCGAGTTGCGTTCCGCCTCAAAGAAGATGCGGTTAACGGGGAACCCCAACCCCTGCGAGATACGGTTTCTCAACTCGGGGAGCATATCCGCCTCGAAGAAGACCTGCCGTATGCGCGCGTCCCCCCTGCTGACGATGGTGCCGTTGGGCATCCAGCGGTTCATGCGGGTGACGATCTTGGGAACGCCGCAGACTTTGCAGCGGCTGTATCGCATGCCTATCCCCCTGCATCGAAGCAAGCTAAGCTATACTTATTCTATCCCAGATGTTCATCATGCCTCAACCAGGCAAAGACGGGGGTGAAAGGAATGGGCCTCAAGGTCACGGTCCTCGGCAGCTCCGGCGGTTACGCCGGTCCCGGAAAGGCATGCAGTGGCTACCTGCTCGAGGGTGGCAAGGGAAGCCTCGTGCTGGACCTTGGGGCCGGAGCCCTCTCGAACCTCCTGAAATACGTGCCCGCGGACGAGGTCGGCGGTCTGGCTCTCACACATATGCATTACGACCACTACGTGGACATATATGGGCTGTGCACCGCCAGGAGGTTCTGGGAGTACGACCTGCCGCCCCTGCCCCTGCTCGCCCCATCGAATGCTCCCGAGGTGATAAAGGGCCCCCTGCAGGAGGGCAGCCGGGACGAGTTTATGCGCTGCCTCGACGTGCGCGAGGCTTACCCGGGGGCGGTGTACACCATGGCCGGCTGCGAGATCACCGCTCTCCCCGCCGAGCACATGGCAGCCGGTTCCTTCATATACAGGCTTACGTGCGAAGGGCAGAGCATCTGCTACACGGGTGATACTGACTTCTGCGAAGCCCTCCTGGAACAAGCCCGCGGCGTCGACCTCCTCATCTGCGAGGCCACCTTCACCAGCCAGGTCCCCGAGAAGATGCACGGACATCTCTACGCCGCGGAGGCGGGCCGGGCTGCATCCGAGGCAGGCGCGGTCATGCTCCTGCTCACCCACATCTGGCCCACCCTCAGTGCGGAACGGGCGCTCGAGGACGCCCGTGCCGTGTTCGACGGGCGTTGTGGGGTTGCGGTGGAGGGCAGCGCCATCGAGCTTTGACGGCACCGTAATGGCCCATCCCGGCGGCGGCCGTGCTTGTCGCGTACGGCTGGCGTATCGTTTATCCAGGCCTCTAAACCCGGCTTGCCACGTAGAAATCGCCGGTTTTTTCTATGATCCCGCATCTTTATCGGTTTTTATTCTTTTTTCAGCGGGGGTTAATTGCACCCCCATAAGCTGGGGGATGAGAAGGGAGGTGTAAGCGATGCTGATCCTGTGGAGTATTTTGAGCCTCTACCTCATCGTTTTCTTCTCCATCATGGCACTCGTCGGTGCGGGATACCTGATAGGCCTGGTGGCGCAGCGCGCACACCCGGAGGTTCATGTCAAGGAACTCGCGGCCGGGGGTGTGCGGCGCATCTATGGAGAGGACGCGCTGAAAGCGGCTTGAGGGATTGGACCGGGATAAAAGGAGGTTTGGAAGATGATCATCGGGGATTTTACAGGGCTTCTCTACACGGTTATCGCGATCCTGGCGGTATTGCTCGCCTGCTGTGGCGGTGCCCTGCTCTTCTCGGCAAAGGCTTCGCACCCGAAGCCGGCGGCGAAGAGCGCGCATCCCAAGACATCGACCGGCGTTCCCCAGCCAGTCTGAGCTGAGGACCCAGACTGTCCAGTACGGTTAAGGTGGTGTGAACGATGGTCCTGATCGGCGATTACTCCTGGGTCCTCTACGTCGCCTTCGTCGCCGTGGCGGCATTTCTCGCGCTCTATGGTATAACCCTGCTGGCGATGAGCAGGGCCTCGCATTTCAGGCGGGAACATGGAGGTGTACGGCCCGCGACCGGACGAGGGCTGGATGCCGCCTCCATGACTGGATGAAAGCGGTCAGAGCAAATTGACACGCCCCTGACGCTCCTGCTTTACTGGCCAAGGATCCGATCCGCGCAGGGGATGGCGGAAGGGGGTGCGCCCTTTATGGCAAGTCCTCCGCCGCAGGTCGTGGGCAAAAGTCGCCTTGCTGGCCATCTTGCTTGCGCAAGAAACCGTGCTTTCACCCCTTCTCCTTAGACGGGGTCGAACGCGTTCATTTCGCGCAGGCGCTCCAGCATCTTCAGGTACAGCCGGTCCCTCTTCTCCACGATCTCCAGCTCGCTGCGCCCACCGTAGTCGTAGAAACCCCTGGAGGTCTTCGCCCCCAGGTATCCCTTTTCCACCTTCTCCTCGATGATGGCATTGCCCATCCCGTAGCTCCTGGCGATATCGAGCACAAGGTCCAGCCCGGTGAAGTCCATGGTCTGCACCACTCCGACTATGGGGAGGCGTATGCCCAGGCTGTACTTTACCGCTTTGTCGATATCCTCAGGTGTAGCCGTCCCGCTGTTCAGCAGGTCCGAGACGGCCAGGGCGATCATGTTCTGTATCTTGTTTACGATGAACGCGCGGGTGAAGGCCTGCAGCCTGACCGGGACCTTGCCCAATCTCTCCATGAGAGACATGGTGAAGTCCACCGTCTCGGGGACGGTGGCGGGCCCCGGCACCACCTCTACCAGCGGGATGACATGGGGCGGAGCGAACCAGTGGGCTATCACCAGGCGCTCCGGGTTCGCGACCTCGGCGAACTCGAAGATGTCCAACCCAGAGGTGTTGCTGGCGATAACCACGTCTGCGTGACAAGCCCCTCCCAGCTGCGCGAAGACCTCCTTCTTGATCTCCGGCACCTCGGGGACGGCCTCCAGCACGAAATCCGCGTCGGCAGCGGAGTCCGCGAGGTCGGTGGAGGGGTGGACGCGGCCGATAATGCCCTCGACGTCTTCCCTCTTCGCCAGGCCGCTATCGGCCAGCACCGCGAGGTTCGCAGCTATCTTTTCAGTGGCTTTTCCCAGCGTTTCCTCGCTTACGTCCACCAGCGAGGTCTCGATGCCCGCCTGGGCGAAGACCTGCGCGATGGAATGGCCCATGATGCCCGCGCCTATCACCGCGGCCCTTCTTACGTCATCAGCTCTCATCATCTACCACTCCTTTATCCATCTTTCCACTGGGACTCCCGCAATGGTATCGGTTCAGCGCGGTCACTCGCTTTCTCTCCTCTTCTCGAGCCACGCGATGAATACCTTGTTCTCCTCCTCCACCTCCAGCCTCGCCCTCTCGCGTATCTCGTCATCGGCAAGGGCTGCCATATCGGGTTGATCGCTCCTGTCCCTGATGGCCCAGTAGGGCAGGGGCTCCAGGGGCGGACAACCCGAAACGAACACGCATTCCCCGCCCGCCTTCCCTGAGCATGAAGCTGTCAGACGAGCTCTTCGACGCCATCAGGCGGGTGCCCGATTCCACTGACCTCAAGTTCCTGGTCATCAGCGGTGCAGGCGACAACTTCTGCGCGGGAGACGACATCACCGAGATGCACCTGTGGGGTGATGCCAACGGCGTCATGCGGCGCGTGCGCCATTACCAGAACATGGCCAACCACCTGGAGGAACTGGACAAGATCACCATCTCCGCCGTGGACGGTTACGCCGTGGGCGGCGGCCTGGAGATCACTATGGCCTGCGATTTCGTCATCGCCACGGAACGGGCGAAATGGGGCATGCCCGAGGTGGACGTGGGCATCACCCCCGGCTGGGGAGGCACCGCCCGCATGGCCCGACTCATCGGGCGCCGCCGTACCAAGGAGATAAACATGCTCGGAGCCCTGCACGCCTCCAGCCGGGCGGTGGAATACGGCCTCTGGAACAGGGTTGTCCCCGACGAGATGCTGGACGCGGAGGTGGACAGGTTGCTCGAGGTCCTGCGCTCCAAGAACCAGCAGGGCCTGCGGCAGTTCAAATACATGATCAACCGCGGCGTGGAATGCGACCTCTATACCGCCCAGGGTTTCGAGGCCTTCGGGGGGGTCCTCACGGCCGCGCTAAGCGGCGCCTGGCAGATATCAGATGCCGATCAGGGCGCCGGCATCATCGGGTTCGACAGTAAGGGCGACCTCTGGAAGCAGCGCCGTTCCCTTGCCCGCGACTTCTGGACCGATTAGCGCTCAGCAGGTTATCGAGCGGTAGCGATAGCGCGGGGTTGCCGGCTGCCGTAATAAGGGCTCAGTATCAATATTATGACGATTTGTGACGATGATAAGAATTGGAAACAAGGGCGAAAGCCGCTAAAGAAGATCAAACAAGGGCACGGGACGCGAAGGAGATAGCGGTGTTTGCCAATAATGAATTCGAACGCTTCCTTTCCGCCAGGCCGAAAGAGAAGATCCGTACCAGTCCTCGCTGCAGGGATTGTGGCTTGCCCAGGATCCTTCCCCTCTTCTTCCGTTGGAGGGATGAGGGGGTGATAACCCTGCGCTGGTTTGCCACCGAGTTCCGTTTCGTCTTCCTCTACCAGGAACTCCTTGACCTCATCCTCTCCTTCCTGGAGGATACCTTCGGCCAGGAAGATGTGGACAAGCTCACCCGCGAGGCCGAAAAGGGTTCGGCCAGCGAATACGTGGACATGATCGTGCTGGGGGACAAGTGGTGGCTGAAGCCGGTGTCCCTGCTGCTGCGCCATACGAAGGCCATCAATATACTCCTTGAGCTCAGCTCCTCGCTCTTCGGTTACGGTGCCATACAGGTGATTGAGCACGGCGTACCCTACGCCGTCGCCTATATCCGCAACCCCTACCGCCTTTCCATGTTCAAGGCCGATGGGGAGGGCGTCTACGAGGTGACCAAGGAGAGGCGGATGGAGTTCCAGGTCGTGGAGCTGTCCGCGGCCGAAAACATCTACTATTTCGTGGGAAAAACGCCTGACAAGGGCCGCATCCCCAACCTGTTCCACATATACCGCATCCAGCCCGCGCCCATTCAGGGTGTCACCACCCCCCTCGACATGCCGCGCTGCCCCAGGTGTGGGCTGCCCAGGCCTTTGAGCAACTACGTATGGGATGAACGGATGGGGGTCATCCTGAACAAGCTCTCCGGGAGGAGGATGATCCTCTGGCCGGATTACGCCCTGCAGGAACTGCTCAAGACCTTCGAACAGGCCTTGGGCGACAAGGCCAGGCAGATCATCTTCGACATAACCAAGCAGTTCTGGACGGACCTAATCCTGTCCAAGGGGATCGGGTTCGCCCAGGAGGAACAACTCGCGTTCCTGGAGGCGTCCCCCCAGAGGCGCTACGAGATCATACTCAACCAGATCGCCTACCAGGGATTGGGAAGGGCGAGCAAGGTGGAGATCGAGGAGTCGCCCTACCGGGTGAGGATCGAGCTCATCAACCCCACCACGCCTACGATCATCTCCGGCATCCTGGCGGGAATATTCGAGGCCCTGGAGGAGAAGGAAGTGGAGGTGGAGATGGAGGAGCGGGAGACCAGCGTCACCTATTCCCTTATGGAGATGAAGGGGATCGACTACCCGTTGAGGATGAAAGACGTGTCATGAAAGATAGGTATAAGATAGCCATCGTAGGCGGCGGCCCGGCTGGAAGTTTGACCGCCATTTCCCTTTGTAAGGCCCGGCCCGAGCTCGCCGGGGACATCCTCCTGCTTGAGGCCAGGGACATGCCGCGCGAGAAGGTGTGCGGGGGCGGGGTCGCGGGCAGGGTAGTCGACCGGCTCGATTCCCTCGGCATATCCCTGAAAAAGATACCGGCCGTCAGGATAACGGGGATGCGCATCATGTACTGCGAGAGGGAGGCGAGCTCCGTCCTGTACGGAAACGGTTCCTGCGTCGTCCGCCGCAGCGCTTTGGATTCCCTTCTGCTCGAGACAGCGAAGGAATGCGGCGTTGAGGTCAGGACCGGGGCTCCCGCCAGGGGAGCGTATCGGGAGCGTGACGGAATAGTGCTCTTGGGAGGCGACGGCAGCCGGTACCGTTCCCGCGTATTGGTCGGCGCCGACGGTGTGAACGGCAAGTCCAGGACCTGGTTCGGCTTGCCTGCTCGCCACGAGAGGACGCTGCTCCTGCAGACCGACTTCCGCAGGATCGAGAGCGACCACTTCCTCGACTCATCCCTGATCATGGACTACACCGCCGTGATGTACGGCATCCCGGGTTACGTCTGGGTTTTCCCCTCCGTGGACGAAGAGGGGGCCCCCGTGTTCAACGCCGGGATCACCGGGCTCCCTTACCGGAACGGCGTTACCGCCACCCTTAAAAGCGTTTTCGAGGAGATCATACGGAACCACCCTCACGTGCACGGGCTCGCGCCTGGTGCTTTCAAGTACAGATCCTATCCGGAAAGGGTCTTCTCCCCCTTGCAGGTGAACGCTAGGGACGGGGTGATCTTCGTGGGAGAACAGCTCGGGGTGGACCCCATGACCGGAGAGGGACTGGGAGTCTGCGCCGATTCCTCGGCATGCGCGGCCGATGAGATCATCCATGCCATGGATACGGGCGACTACTCCTGCGGTGGCTATAGCTCACGGCTGTTGCGCTCCGGGTTCTTTCCCCTCTATGCAGCGGGGAGGGTGTTCACGGAGTTCCTCAGCGAGCGGCGTTTTCCTATGCTGTTGAAGCTGATCGCGAACAACAACGGCGACAGCCGGGAATTCATCCTCGACCATTACTGCAGGATCTTCGCCGGGGTCGCCGAGCCTCGCAGCCTCTACTCGCTCCAGCTCCTGAAGGAGTTCTATAACGGCGTCCGGCAAGCGATCTCCGGGTAGGAACTACATGAACCGCTCCCTATCAGGGTCCCCCCGGTCATCTCCCGGATGCTCACCAGGCGGATTGACATTCATTACGCGGCGCCTGACACATGAAGGCTCACCCGCATCCGGGAGGCTCTAGCGATAGTAGGTGCTGGCCGCAAGGACTCCCGCGAGCACGAAGTCATCATCGGGGTCCCTGTAGACCTTCTCTTCCAACCTGCCGGCTTCGACAAGCTCCAGGTTATCAGTCAGAAACTCAGATATTTCCGTTATCCTGGAGACTGACGGGTGGAGTTTGGATGAGAGTACGCCCTTTAACACGTCCGTTATGAACGGAGAGGTACAGACCTGGCAGGACGATAGACAATGCCAGAACACCTCGCTGGATGTGCCGTGGGCGATGAACACGGAAACGAGGACGTTGGCATCGAAGAAGACCCTCAAGATATTTCTTCGAACACTTCCTCGTCGGTAAAATGCCCCTGGCCTCGGCCTCAAGGGTGGTGCCCGGGGCGGGAGTCGAACCCGCACGGGTTTCCCCGAGGGATTTTAAGTCCCTTGTGTCTACCGGTTCCACCACCCGGGCACGTTTATGGATACCTGTGCATGAGGCCTCCGTGCGGAGGCAAATCCCATGCTAGCATCGCCCCCGTGCAGCGTCAAACCGCACGCTGCACCGAAAACGGGGTACGCTATACTGGATCTTTGCGCCACACCAGGGCATCATTGGTCAACTGGCGGAAGAGCTCTACGGCATTTGCGGGTCTTCACTCAGCCCGTGCAGTGGCTGGCATCCCTGGTGGGGCACAAGGCGCGAATGGCCTTTAAGAGCTCCGCGGGCTGAAATGGCTTGGTGAAGTACCTTTCCGCGCCCAGTCTCCTGGCCATCTCTTTATCGCCATGGCGGCCGCTCGCCGTGAGGATGATCACCGGGATATTACTCGTCTCTTCGTCGGACTTGAGCATACTCAGGACCTCTAGTCCGTCAACTTCCGGCATCCTGATGTCCAGGATGATGAGGTCGGGCTTGCTCCTAGAGACGACGTTACCGGACCCCTCGTGTCCCTCCATGCCCACGATGTCGAAGCCCTCATCCGCCAGGATGATCTGGAGCAGACGGTGAACGGCCGGTTCATCGTCGATGACCAGGATCTTCTTCCTCGACATGACCCATCCCCCTGCCCTGAACTAGTAGGCGGCTTATTGCGGCAAAATAATAGAGGCGCTTTCACGCCCCGGGGATATTCTACTATTTCCGCCGCGACGGCGCTACCATTTCTTATCACTTCCCTGCCCTACGGCTCCAACAGACTACGGTAAAATACCTTCCATTGCCTCCATCATCCCTTAGCTCAGGCAGCCCTCGCGACGGTTATGGCCAGTCCGTCCAGGATATCCTTCTCGCTCACCAGCAGGCGCGCGATGCCCAGCTCACGCATGAGGACCGTGAGTACGGCGGTGCCGCCGAGTATGATGTCCGCCCGTCCGGGCTCCAGGCGCATGAACTCTTTCCTCTCGGCCAGGGAAAGGCCGCCTAGCTTTTCATACAATCCCTCCACCTCCTCGCGGCTCAGCCAGGAATGGTGGATGGCATCCCCTTTGTATTCCTCAAGTCCCTGGTTGATACCCGAGAGCGTGGTCACCGTGCCCGCGAGCCCAACCACCAGGTGCGGGGAAAGGCCCGCTATGCGAGTTACGAGTGGTGATATCACCTCGTGCAGGTAGTCCTCCATCTCCCGCACTTCGCGGGCATGGGGTGGATCGCCGCCCAGGAACCTCTCGCTCATGCGCACACAGCCTACGTCCAGGCTCATCTCCTCCAGGATACCGCCGCCGCGGCCCACGATCATCTCGGTCGAGCCGCCCCCGATGTCCACCACCAGGATGGCCTCGTCCCGGGGCTGCAGGTCTCCCAGGTCGTAGGTGCAACCGAGAAACGAGAGCTGCGCCTCCTCGCGCCCCGTGAGCACGCGTGGCTGCTTTCCCATGATCTCCTTTACAACCCCCATGAAATCCCCCGTATTGGCGGCATCCCTGGCAGCGCTGGTGGCCGCTACCTCCCAGGCCTGCACCCCCTCCCGGCACATGAGATCGCGGTAATCCGCAAGCACCGCCGCCGTACGCTGCATGGCCTCCGCATCTAGAAATCCCGTACGGTCCACTCCCTGGCCGAGGCGGGTGATGGTCATGAGACGGTGCAGGGTGCGCATTTCCGGCGCGGCCGTATCCCGGCCGGCCTCGGCTATGAGCAGACGCACCGAATTGGTGCCGATGTCCACACCTGCGGCGCGTACCGTCCTCATCGCCTCGCGTCCTCCCGCAGAAAAGGCCCGCAGTCCCCGTCACACTCGCGCTCCTGCGATCCGCTCAACGCTTCCGAAACGGCAGCACCTGCCGGATTCACCCCTCCCGCCAGGTGGTGGGCCAGGTGGGCATGGAGGCACTTCAGTCCACCCGCCACCGTTCCGCCTACCCCCTCGTGTCCCGCGAAATACTCCCGGGTCTCCTCGGCCGCCCGCATCTCCTCCGCCCATTTCTCCCTGGCCGCGATGTATTCCGCTTCCGCCCGCCGCAGTCCCTCGGCGAAAGACGGTTCCTCCTCCAGCCTGCACCGCAGCAGGCCACGGAAGCCCGCGTTCTCCAGGCCGGATACCCTGCGCCGAAGCAGGGGACACGAAAGCCAGTAGAGGGTGGGAAAAGGGGTGCCGTCGGGGAGCAGCGGGGGGGTTGCGATGACCTCGACCACCCCGTACGGGCAGCGGGCGGCCACCCTGGCATCACCGCGCACGGCGCGTCCAAGCTGCTTCTCCGCTATTTCCATGTCCCCGGCTCGCAATGGCTCGCTATCCATAGCCGCCTCGGTGCCATACATCCATCTTCGGGAATCCGTTCCGGCTGCGGCGCGCATCAACCCTTCTTCGCCATGAATATCTTGAAAGAGGCAACCGCCTTCTCGCCGCCCCGATGATCGACTATTTTCTGCTGGAAGGTCACCACGCCGCCCAGTTCGCCTTTCTCCTTTGTCTCCGTTACCTCCGCCTCCACGTGGATGGTATCGCCGATCATGGTGGGTCCCACGAAACGCACGCGGTCCATGCCGTAGAAGGCGACGATAGCGTAATCGGTCAGGGGCATGAGGCCGGACGCGGCGGAGAGCACCAGCATGCCATGGGCTATCCTCTGCCCGAAGGGACTCTTGGCGGCATACTCCTTGTCCACGTGCAGGGGGTACCAGTCCCCGCTGAAAGCGGCGAAGTTCACGATGTCCGCCTCGGTGATAGTCCGGCCGCGGCTAACGTAAACGTCTCCCACCTGGAAATCCTCGAAATACTTCATCTGGAACCCCTTTCACTCTCTCTCCATCCGAGATTTCCGACCTTCACCAGCATAATTATATATGGTCGATCGCCCCTTGGACGAACATCGCTCCGTATGCCCGTGCCAGCGCAGACGGATACCGTTTCGGCGGCCCGCACAAGCGGTCCCGGTTCGGGGAGGCCGGAGCTTGAATTTCGCGCTGGTTGAGGTTATCTTATTAGTGAACCCAGACTGTTAAGTGCAGGTTAATAATCTGTCTGGCGAAAGGAGCAGGGAATGGGAACGAGTCCTTATTTCACAGCGGAACACGACATGCTCAGACAGAGCATCCGGGAGTTCGTCGAAAAGGAGCTGGCCCCCCACGCCGAGGAGTGGGAAGAGGAGCAGATGTTCCCCAATTGGGTCTTCAAGCGCATGGGTGAGCTGGGTTTCCTCGGGCTGCGCTACCCAGAGGAGTACGGCGGCGGCGGCGGGGACTACTTTACCGAGATCGTGCTCATGGAGGAGATAACCCGTTGCGGTTCAGGCAGCCTGGGCATGGCCATAGGCGTACAGGTGGGCATGGCCACGCCTCCCATCCTCAAGTTCGGCACCGAGGAACAGAAGCAGAAGTATCTGGCACCGGCCATCGCCGGCGACAAGATCGCCTGCCTGGGCATCACCGAGCCCGGCGCCGGCTCCGACGTGGCCGGCCTCACCACCTATGCCGAGAAGGTCAACGGCGGCTGGAAGGTCAACGGCAACAAGATATTCATCACCAACGGCTACCGCGCCGACTTCATGACCCTGGTGGCGCGTACCGAGAAGCGCAAGGGTTACAAGGGCATGAGCCTCTTCCTGGTGGACACCGACACCCCCGGCTTCGTAGTCAACCGCAAGCTGGACAAGGTGGGGTGTCGCGCCTCGGACACGGCGGAGATATTCTTCGAGGACATGTTTATACCCGATGGATCCATGCTGGGCGAGGAGGGAAAAGGTTTCTACCATATCATGTGGGAGCTGCAGGGTGAGCGCCTCATCGCGGCCGCCCTGGCCGTCGCCGGCTCCAAGCTGGTCCTGGAAGGGGTCATCCAGTACACCAAGGAGCGGGAGCAGTTCGGCAAGCCCATATGCAAGAACCAGGCCATCGCCCACCGCATCGCCGATTTGGCGACGAAGCTCGAGGCCTGCGAGGCGTTTCTCTATTCTTGCGCCTACAAGGTCAACCAGGGTGAATTCCCCGCCGGCGAGATCTCCATGGTCAAGCTGATCAGCAGCCAGACGGCCTGCGAGGTGGCCGACGAGGCCATGCAGTTCATGGGGGGCTACGGCTACATGATGGAATACCCGGTGCAGAGGTCCTGGAGGGACTCGCGCCTGGGCCGCATCGGCGGCGGCACCGACGAGATCATGCGGGAGATCATCGCCACCACCTTGGGACTGTACGCATAGGAAGACTTCAGGCCCCGGACCTTGCCCTCGAGAGCACCTCTGAGTGGAGGGTCCACCCGGGGTTCAGCAGTGAGGGTATGGTTGAGGGGGCGCGCCGGGCGCGCCCCCTACACGTACGATCCAACGGCTGATGCTATGGGATATAGACCGTGGCCTCCCCTCCTTTTAGCACCTCGCTGCCGTCGTCCTTCTCGGCCCACACGTCCAGGACCACCAGGTTGCCGTCTAGCTTCTCCCGTACCTTCCCCTTGAAGATAACCGTCTGCTCCGGTATGACCATGCCCCGGAACTGGCAGGACAGCTTCTTCAGGTAGCCGGGGTCTCCGATCCAGTCCACCACCGTCTTCCCCAGCAGGGCCATGTTGAAGAGGCCGTGGGCGATGACGTCGGGGAGCATGGCCACATCCTTGGCGAAGTAGGGATTGGTATGGATGGGGTTGAAGTCGCCGCTGGCGCCCGCGTAGATGATGGCGTCCATGCGATCGAACTTGTGGGTGAAGGTGGGTATCTCCTGCCCCACCTGGATATCTTCATACTTCAGGCTGCAAAGTTCCACCATGACCATCAACCCCCCCTGATGATGAAGGTGGCTTTTGCGCGGCACACCAGCTCGTCGTCCTGGTTTCTGGTCTCGCCCTCGTAGACCACGAAGTCCAGGTTGCCTTTCTCGTAGATGTCCGCGATCTTGCCCGTCTCCACCAGCCTGTCATTGGGCTTGACCACGCTGAGCCACTCGAACTCCTGGGCGCCGTGCACCAGCATAGCCAGGTTGAGCTGCACCTCCTGGTCCAGTAGGACCATTCCGGCGCCGCGCAGGCCGTAGACGGCCGCGAAGTTCGGCATGCCGATGATGTCCCCGTACTTGGTGGTCACCGCGAACCCCTCGTCGTGGTAGATGGGGCGCCCGTCCTTGGCGGCCGCGGCGTATTCCTTCATCTTCTCGCGGCCGATCTCGTACTTGATGGGCCCATAGGCCTTTCCGATCCACTTGTGGTCGACCATAGCCTCACTCCTTTCCTCGCTCTCCCCCTCCCTGCGCAAAGCAAGAAGATTCTATCACCGCGGCCTGCACCGGACAACAGCGAAGGGGGCCCCGCAAGGGGCCCCCTTTCGGCTTGAAATCCATTATCCTGGCGTCTGCAATATCTTGTATCCCAGGGGGTCTATCCCCCACCCGGAAGGCGGGTCTCCCTCCCTCAGTATCGCGCTCAGTTCCCGCCGCGGCTCTGGTTCTGGCTCTGGGTGCAGTCCCCGTCGCACGTACCGTCCTGCAGCCTGTCCTGGTCGCGGTCGCAATCGCCGGCGCATTCTCCGCCCTGCGTCTCACCTCCGGCCCGCAAGCCCGCAGCGGCGCTCTCCTCCGCGGTCTCGTCGCTCCAGCCCTTGCGCTCCTGGCTCTGGCTCTGCGTGCCTTCGCCGTCACAGGTGCCGTCGCACTCGCCATCACAGTCGCGCTCGCGCAGCTGCAGCTTCTCCTGGTCGCAGTCTCCGTTGCATTCACCGCTCTCCGCGCCCACGCAGTTCTCCGCGCGGATGCAGCTCTCCTCTCCCTCGTTTCCGCACTCATAGGAGAGGCCGTCTCCGGCCACGCGGCCATCGCCGTAACGCGCCTCGCCGTCCGCGCATCCCGCGCCGTCCGAACCCCCGGCCGCGATGGCTATGCCGGCCGACACCAGGAGCACCAGGGCCACGACGCTCACCGCTACGATCGTTCCCTTGTTCTTCAAATCCAGTTCACCTCCTTCGCTACCATGGCTTTTACTCATAAATACGCTCCCCGCCGTAGAAATGTACGCCACGATATCGTCCCCCCATGATGGGCAACATCATGGACAAGGGTCCGTTGTGGCATCCTTATATCAGGTCGGAGCGGGCACGCCGCGTTCATGGCATTCGCGAAATCCTGCATGGTTCATGGGAACGGACATCGAATATGTTGGTAGCGGACCCGTTCAAACGGGAAACTCTATACGTATTAACAGATGAAGGGAAAGGCGGTTCGATTGGCGCCCCTGGAGGAACTGGCAGAGCGCAGCGCCGAGGGTGACGAGAGCGCCTTCGCGGAGATATACGGGAAGCTGCTGGACCCCGTCTTCAGGTATCTGTACTGGAACCTGGGCTCCCGGGAGGACGCCGAGGACCTATCCGAGGAGGTGTTCCTCCGGTGCCTGGTCAACATCGGCGCATACGACCCGGGGCGCGGACCCTTCAAGGCCTGGGCCTTCCGCATCGCCCACAACCTGCTGGTGGACCACCAGAGGCGGCGGGGCAGAAGGGTGGAAGAGGAACTCGGGGAGGACCTGAGGGACGATACGGTCTCCGCCCCGGAGGGCCTGGAGGAAGAGGAGAGGGCGCGGGCCCTCAGGGAGGTTCTCGAAGAGCTGCCCGCTAGCCAGAGACAGGTGGTCGTGATGAAATATTTCGCGGAGATGAGCAACGCGGAGGTGGCAAAGGCCATGGGCCGCAGCGAGGGGGCGGTTAACGCCCTCCAGCACCGTGCCCTGCGCCACCTGGGTAGGTCGCTCGAGCAGAGGGGATGGCGGTGATGGCGGGAAAGACGGGACGAGTAGAGCTGGAAGCTTTCGCAGCCGCCTTTATGGCCGGGACCGCCTCTCCGGACGCCCCCGACCGCCTGCGCGAGTACGGGCTGCAGCGCGTGCTGGCCCGGGCCAGTGCGGCGGAGGCGCACAAAGCGCCCTCCTCAGCGCGGCGCGCTTATCGCAGTCCGGCCATGCTGCGCCATGCGCTCATCGCGGCCATGGCCGTTCTCCTGGTGATGGTCTTGTCCACGTCCGGGGTCTACGCCTTCTCACTGGACGCCCAGCCGGGCTCCACCCTCTACGGCGCCAAGATATTCTTCGAGAGGGCGCGCGTCACGCTCAACACGTCCAGCGCCGGGGATATCCGCCTGGAGATGGGGTTCTCCGAGCGCCGCATACGGGAACTGCAGGAGATGGCCGCTTCCGGCGACCACGGGGGAGCCGAGCGCTGGCTGCGGGAATATGGCCGCAATATCGAGGGAGCCGGCGTCCTCTTCGAGGGGATGACCGACCAGGAGGTGGAACAGCTCGCCGCCGAGTTCCAGGCGGTGCTGGACCGGCAGGCTCAAATCATACAGGGCATGCGCCAGGGACTGCAGCCGGGTCTCTCCGGACCTGTTGACAGCGCTTACCGCATGTGCGACCAGGAGAGGGCGCGCATGCGCCGGCGCTGCGGCCAGCAAGAAACCGGGGAGCCGGAACAAGCCCCCGGTGGTCAGGGCCAGCAGGGGCAAGGGGGTCATGGCGAGGGGGGCTGCCCGGGCACGGGAGACACCTCCACCCCGGGAGAGACGTCCTCGTCCACCGAGATCACCCCCCTTGAATATGGCGAGGGATCCGTGGAGGCCGGTCCATCAAACGACACCACGGGTGAAACTCACGGAGGTCCCACGGACGAGAGCACGGGCCCTTCCACGGATGCCCCACAGTCCCAAGGCCCTTCCGGGGACGCGGGCGGACAGGCTGCACGGGGAGAGGGTTCTCAAGGTGATGGGGCGCACACGGGGTGTATGCCCTGAGGTTCCGCTAGGGGTCCGGGGTTTCGGCCGTCTCGATGGGAGCGCTCTCCTCTTCCTGATAATCGAGGACGATGATGGGTATCTCGCCCGGCTTGACGTAGCCCATCTTGCGCGCCTCCCATTCCACGAACTTCTCGGTCATGTCCCAGGCCTTGCGCTCCTCCAGGACCGCGGTGCGTGACTGCTCCTCGGAGAGCTGCGTCTCAACCCGCGCCAGGTTCTTGCGGCTCTCGATGAGCCGCGTGACCGGCCCGAGCAGGACGTAGGCGATGAGCCCCAGGGCCAGCAGGACCAGCATGGCCAAGACTATCCTGCGCCTTCTCTTGACCTTCGCCGGCAGTTCGCAGCGCCGTCTCGGTTCCTCCACCTCCCGCGGGCCGGTATGCGTGGCTCCATCTTCGCGTCCCCCCTGGATGACGCGCAGCCTACCGGGTTCCGCCGCTTCGTGGCGCGTTGAGGGGCGGGAAGGACGTCCGATGCTGCGCCTCGCGGGCTGTCTCCCCCTGCTCATTATTACACTCTTTTCCCTTTTGCCCACAATTATGTTATTCTACACCAATAATATAATGATTCCACATTAATTTACAAGTGTTGGGGTCGTATCTTCACACTTCAGAAAAACGATTGTCTGTCGGAAAACAGGAGAATGAAGATACGACCCCGTATGTTTACTGCGGGGGGCCGGACTCCGTCCACTTGAGCCGCTCCTGCAGCTCGTCGAACTCCTGCTTCTTCTCCGCCTTGATGCGGTCGTAGGCGAAATCCGCCTCCGCGGTATAGAAACCGGTATCGGCGGTCTCCTTCGGGTCGAAGGCGGCGGAGACCTTCCTCTGCCACACGTTGTAGTTTCCAGCCAGCGGGCTCAGGGCCTTGCGTACGGGAGCGATAAAAGCCGAGAGGGGGGTCATGCACAGTTTGATGGCATTGAGGGTGGAGGAGAACTCTATGGGGTTCAGGGCGTCCAGGGCGTCCTTGTTGTCCACCGAATAGGCGTAGAGGACCTCGCAATGGGCCCAGGTGTTGTTCTCGTAGGGGACGAAGTAGGGGTTGTTGCCGCCGTCCTCCATGATGGCTTCCCTCTCCATGAACTCCTGCTTGGCCTCGGCGATGGCGTCCACCCATTTCATCTGGGTGTCCAGGGCTTCGTTGCCGTCCAGGCAGGTCCCGAAGATGCCGCCGGGCCGGAAAGCCAGGGGGATGATGCTCACCCTGAGGAAGTTCAGGGGCATGAAGGCGGCCATGGGGCCCATCTTGTTCACGTCGAGGAGAACCGCTCTTTCCTCCAGTACTATCCGCCTGAGCACGGCCTCCTGGAAAGCGATCTCCCCCTCGCTGTCTCCCGCCAGCACGAAGGTGAGGGGATAGGCCAGCGTCTCCGAGAGTATGGACCTGAGGGCGGTGGTGTTGAGGATGCTCATGCCCGAATGCGGCATCATAAGGGCGGTATAGGCCACCGGCGCTATCCTTACCGACGCGTACCCGATCTCCGCCTCGCCGATCTTGTACATGGCGTCCGCGAACTCCTTCGCGCCGGGGAAGAAGATCATGTAGAAACGTATGTTATCGGGCATCTTTACCTCGGAATCGAGTACGATGCCCCTGGCCTCCGGCTGAGCGGGTCCCGGCCAGTTATAGAGCTTCAACGCGCACTTGGTGAAGACCCCCATGCCTGAGAGTGCTCCCAGCGCCCCCCGCATGATGCCGCGCAGGGATGGCCCGGGGCCGTCACCGTTGAACCAACCGAGGTCGGACCCGGGGGTGCCGATCCGGAGCACCTCGCCGTCCGGGAGCACCCACTCCACCCCCACCACGTTGCGGGCGCTGTAGGCCATGTAGATGCAGTCGTGCCCTACCCCGCTCATGGAGGTAGCGCTGGCCAGGGGGGAGCACGAAGGCCCCGCCCCGATGATGTGGGTGTTCAGCCCCAGCTTCATGGTCTCGGCCTGGAGCTGGGCGCCGCTGACGTAGGGCTCGACCACCGCGATCATGTTGCGCTCGTCTATATCCAGGATGCGGTCCATGCGGCGCATGTCGAGCTGCACCACGTTCCCGGTGGTGGGGCCGGATGCCGCGCCCCAGCCGGTCGAAAGCGCCTTGAACTTGAGGCCGTGGCGGTTGCAGATGCGCACGACTTCCTGCACCTCTTCCGTGCTGCCCGGCAGTACCGCCGCCACCGGCGGGGTTATCCACAGCGCGGGGTCGTCGTTGAGAAAGGGTTGCCAGGTGTAGCCCTCGAGCACCGCGGGCTCCCGTGATGCGTTCTCCGGTCCCACCGCCTGCTCCAGCTCCGCATATGCCTCGTCCGAGATCATGCAGCCACCTCCATGTCCTGGTGAGAGGCGGTGCTACCCTCCCTACACCGCACTGACAGACCGTCATCTTCCCTAGACGAATCATACGGTAAAGCTCGCTTTAAATAAAGCGGGGTGCCTTCTCGGCAAGAGCCGGAAAACAAGCCGGCATGGGGACCTCGCGCTACACCCGACGCAGCCCCGGTATCTGGTAGGACATGAGCTTGTTGTACAGGTCTGGCCTCGACCTCGAGATCCCGAAGAACGCGCGCAGCAGGCGGCGGCGCAGGCCCGTTGGCGTATGCTCCATCATGCGCCCCATCAGCCAGGCGGCGCGGTAGGAGGAGAGCAGGTCCCGGAACATCTCGAAAGCCTTCGCCCTGTCGTCGACGGCCATGGCTGCGATCCTGCCGGAGAGCAGGGAGGCGTGTACCCCGAAGAGGAAGATGGGGTCGTTCATGGAAGCCAGGGTGCCGGCGACGATCTTGTCCGCAACGAACATCCGGGGGTTGTCCAGCCGTTTGACCGCCACCGTCCCCTGCATTGGCACCCAGTCATCAAAACGTATGCCCTCAAGCTCGTAGAGCTGTGTGGCCCACACGTCGACGAGGTCCCTCGGGACCGGCCGGCCGCGGTCGAAGAAGAGGGCGTAGGCGATGCCGTTGGCGCTTGCCAGGTAACAGTAATCGCGCGTCAGGTCGTTGAAGAAGGCCGCCGCCTTGGGTTCGCCTTCATACCTCACTCGCGACGTGTAACCGTAGACGTTCTGGTAGGGGATGTTCAGGGCCAGGAACGGCTCGGCGTGCAGGCCGGTGGCGATGATGCTGCCTGGGGGAAGCTCGGCGAGGTCGGCCTGTGACCGCAACTGCCAGCCGAACTCGAACTCCACCCCCGCATCCCGTGCCCGTTCGTAGAGGTAGTTCTCGATGGAAGTGGAACGCGTTCCCCTCTCCACCGCGTGCAGGGACATGAGCGTCCCGTCCATGTCGATCCGCTCCCCAAAACAATAGAAGCGCAGGGCCCGTGTCGGCGTCACCTGGGGAGGCTCCAGTTTCACCCCGATGAACTCTCCCAACCGCTCCGCATGCATGGGGGTTGAGTCCACGGAGGGATGGTTCGTGGCCTCGCCTCCGACCCTGCCATATTTCTCGAGCACCCGTACCTGGTGGCCGGCGCGAGCGCAGTTGATGGCCGCCACCAGTCCGGCCAGGCCCGCTCCCACTACGGCTATTTCCGCCACGAGCACCTCCCTCCTTCCCACCGCACCTCAGGGATCACCGATATGCGCCAGCTACAACAGGAAAAACAACCGCCTCGCTCCCGCATACCCCTTCATCTCTCTGGATCGAAACATCAGCCGTACTTGATGGTGATCCCGGTGCCCCCGGCCGGGTACGAGAAGTCTATGGCCTCCCGCCCGCATATTTCCCAGCATCCTGCGCACTCCATGCACTTCTCGCCGTAGCGCGGCGCGAGCTTCGCCCTGCCGTCCTTCACCGACCACAGGCCGGCAGCGCACACCAGAGCGCACATGCCGCAACCGTCGCACTTCTCCTCGTCATAAGCGATGAAATCCCCGGTGTCTCCCTCCTTGTGGAAGACGAGCTTCTTCACGTCGATCTTGAACTCGGACATGTCCTCACCTCCACCTGGGGTTGTCGAGAGCGGCTGCGACGCGGCGGTTGAGCCGGGTGAGCAGCTTCAGATATCTCTCGTCCGACAGCGACTTGAGCAGCGGCACCCTGGGTTTCGCCTGCAGGAGCATGCGCCTGACCACCTGGGGGGATACCGCGCTGCCCAGGGGCTTGAGGTACTGTCTCCCGAAATCGGCGAACTCCGGCGCCAGGTCCATGATGTGCTCCAGGTGCTGGTTGAGGCAGCCCACGTGGTCGTCGCTCCAGTCGAAGAGCACCGCGAAGGGGTGGAGTTCGCTGAACTCCAGCAGGAACTGGATGAGCCTTTTCATGAGCTCGGGGTCGAAGATGGAGTGGTCCCACACGTCCACGAACTCGGGCCCGAACCTGTGCTCGTCTCCCAGCCTTGAGGCCTTCCAGCGGCGCTCGTACTCCGCCAGCGCCCTCTCCGAGACATCGCCCCTGGAAATGGCCCAGGCGGCGGTCTCCGCGGCGATGCGGCCGGACATGCAGGCGTGCCAGATGCCCTCCGCGTCCAGGGGGCAGGGGAACCCGGCGGCGTCCCCCACCAGCATCACCCCGCCCGCGTAGGTCTTGGGCGGCTTCTTGAGCCAGGGCAGCATGTGGGACTGGAACTCGCGTGGTTCGGCTTCCACCAGCCAGCAGAACTCCCGGAAGGCCGGGATCTCCATGACCCGGTTGAGCATGTCCCGCGGGTTTGTGTCCCAGTCCGGCCGCAGCCACTGGCCGGCGCCGAGGTGGAAGCTCTCGCTGAAGTTGACCTGGTAAGCGCCGTTGAAGGGGCCGAACCAGCACCATTCCGCGTTGCCAACGGCGGCGTCCAGCTTCTTCTTGTCGCAGGCGAAGTCCACCTGGGGCACCAGGGTGCATCCCCCGCCCCAGCGGTTGCGCAAGCCCGATTTGCGGGCCACGGTGGACATGGCGCCGTCGGCGGCGATGACCACCTCCGCCCTCAGTTCCTCACCCCGCTCCGTCCTGACCCCCGTGACCAGGCTCCCGTCCATGAGCACGTCGGTGACCAGCGTGGATGTCCGCAACTCGGCTCCGGCCTTCACCGCCAGGTCTGCTATGAGCGGGTCCAGGTCGCGCCGGTAGATCGAGGTCCCCGCCATCCCCTTGTCCAGCGAACCCGAATGCCTGCTGCCGTCCCGGTCGGAGCCGGTGGTCCCCTGGACAAGCCGCAGCCGGTTCTCCTCGTCCACAACCTTGATAACGATCATGTCGATCCTGCGGTAGGAAGGGAGGCTGGGAAGCATCTCCATGATCTCCGGGAAATCCCTCCACCACCGGGTACCCAGGCCCGCCCCCGAGGAGTTCTTCTCCCCGGGGAAGTCACCCCTCTCGAAGAAGACCGTCCTCAACCCCTTCTCGGCCGCGGTCTTGGCGGCGTAAGCCCCTCCGGGCCCTCCGCCGACCACCACGACGTCGCACTTCTCCATCCCCGTCACCCCCTCTATCCGGTTTCCTTTCCAGGCTTCGTGGGCGCAAATGCCGCCGGTGATGTGGGCCCTTATCGCGTTTCGGCGGCGGAGTGCGATGGCTCCCGGCAGGAACGGCCCCGCACACCGTACCCCGCTCGGGCTCGCTCCGCTCAATTCACGCTAGGGATTGCTGTACTTGCCTATCAACGACTTCAACCGTTCGGCCTTGGACGGCTCTATGCGCGACATGTCGAACTCGCCCTCGCCGCAGTAGAGGGTATGGTCGGCGGCCCGGCCAGGGTCCAAACTCTCCGAGAGCTGCTTCTGCAGTCCGTTGAAACCACCGGCCAGGGGCCCGATGATGGCGCGCACCCTGGGGTCGGACGAGAACATGGGCTCCATGCACTGCTCCAGCGCCTGGATGGTGAAGTCCATGAAGATGGGCTCCAGGGTGGCCCGGTGCTCTTCTTTGCGCGGGTCGAACTGGTAGACCACCTCGCAGTGGGCCCACATGTTGTCCTCGTAGGGCACGTAGTACGGGTTGTCGGCGAGGTCGTCGATGATCCCCTGCCTGCCTATCCACTCCCGCTTGATGTCCATGCATCCTTCCCGCCAGTTCTCCTGGGTGTCCATGGTGTCGTTGCGGCAGAGGGCGGTGTTGAACGAGCCGCCGATGCGGAAGACCAGGGCCGGCAAGGTAGCGCGCACGAAGCCCATGAGGGCCATGGTCACGAAGGGCTTGATCACGCCCATGTCCAGGGCCAGTCCGCTATGTTCCGCTACGATGGCCTTGAGGGCGGCGCTCTGGAAAGCGATCTCCCCCTCCGAATCGCCCGCGAGGACGAAGAGCATCACGTACTCCAGGGTCTTTCCCAGCACCTTCTGCAGGGAGGGGGCTCTGGTCAGCTTAAGGAAGAGGTGGGGCGCCATGACGTCGAGGTAGGCGGCGGTGGCCGTGCGCATGGCGTTATAGCCTATCTCCGACTCACCTATCCTGAGCATGGCGTCCAGGAAACGCGCGCGGTCCGGGAAGGCGCACATGAAGAAGCCCATGTTCTCCGGTATCTCCGACTTCGCGTCCAGGAGCATGCCCTCCGTCTTCACCACGCCCGGGCCCGACCAGCGGTAGAGCTTCAGGGTGCACGCGGTGAAGATCCCTATGCCGCCCAGGGCGCCGGCGGAGCCGCGCATGATGCCGCGCAGCGAGGGGCCGGGGCCGTCGCCGCAGAACCACTCGGAGACGGAGCCCGGCGCGCCCACCCTGAGCACCTCGCCGTCGGGGAGGACCCATTCCGCGCCCATGACGTTGCGGGGGCTGTAACTCATGTATACGCTGTCGTGTCCAACGCCCCACCCCGAGGTTGCGCTGGCCAGGGGGGAGCAGTTGGGGCCGGAGCCGTGGATATGCAGGTTAAGGCCGAGTTTCATGGCCTCGGCCTGGACCTGGGCCGCTATGGCATAGGGCTCAACCACCGCGTACATGTTCTTCTCGTCGATCTCCAGGATGCGGTTCATCCTGCGCAGGTCCACCTGGACCACGTTGTCGAAAGTCGGTCCGCACCATACCCCCCAGCCGGTGGAGAAGGCCTTGAACTTGAGGCCGTGGCGGTTGCAGGCGCGCACCACCTCCTGCACCTCCTCGGTGGAGGCGGGCAGGACCACGGCCACGGGGCGCTTGACCCAGCGTTCCACCGGGTGGTCGTTGTTAGTGGGCTGCCAGGCGTAGCCGTCGAGGACGCCGGGCTCGCGGGAGGCGTACTCGGCCCCCACCGCGGCCTCGAGGTCCGCGTAGGCCTCGCCTGAGATGGTCTCGAAGGTCCTGGTCTCGGTGCCGGTGGTCATCTCGCAC